>JAADIK010000022.1:0-21538 GCA_013151365.1 Deltaproteobacteria bacterium | reverse complement strand
GGCGGAGGAGTTCCGGGGGCAGCTCGCCCGCCGCGGGGAACAGGAGCGTAAGGTCCTGCTGATTATCGACGAGGCGGAGAAACTTTTTCTGGCCACCCTGGAACGGCTGGTTCGTCTGGCCTGTGATACCGGCGCGGCCGGAGTTCTCCATCTCCTTTTTATCGGCCGTCCCGACTTTGATGCCAATTTTAAGCGATTGGCGGTTTACTGCTCCGGTGTCGATGTCAATGCCGGCTATTCGCTTGAGCCGCTGTCTCCGGAAGAGACGGCCAGGTATTTGTCTTTTCGGCTGGTGACCGCCGGGGGGGCGGGGGCAAAGTCCGGCGGGATTTTTGCCGAAGAGGCGGTTATGAGGATCTATCAGGCCGCCATGGGGAATATGCGCCTGACGAACGTCCTGGCCGAAGATGCCCTGCGGAAAGCCTGTGCGGAAGATAAGCTTCTGGTTTCGCCGGAGCATGTCAACTCCCGGTTCTCTGTTGAAAAGAGGGCGCCGCGCCGGCTTTTTTCCTGGTCCGGGATTACGCCGCGGAACAAGATGTGGCTGGCCGGGGGGGCGGCGCTCCTGGCCCTCCTGTTGCTGGTCGCCGTCTGGCCCGGAGGGAGAAAGGAGAACTCCCCGGCCGTTATTCGCCGGCAGCAGATGGAGCAGGTAAAGCCGCGGGAACAGGTGAAGCCGCAGGAACAGGTAAAGCCGCAGGAGCCGGTAAAACCGGTAAAGAGTGCGGCGAAGGTGGTAAAGAAATCCGCTGATGAGCATGGCCTGAAAACCACGCCGGTTGTTGAAAAAAGGAAGAAAACAACAAACGGGCTGTCGGCGGCGAAAAAAAAGAAGCCCGGAGTCGCCCCCGCGAAGGTGGCCCGGCTGCCCGGGGAAAAGAACAGGAAAGGTCCAGGCCAAGAGGGACATAAAAAAACGGCAGCCGTGTCCGGCAGGAACGGCGCCAAGCTATACGAGGCGCGTATGCGGGCCAGCTCAAGATGGCTGGCCTGGGCTTATCGGGGTGGATTTACGATTCAGCTGATGATGCTCTCATCTGAACAGGCCAGGCCTAATCTTGAAAATATCCTTGTGCGGGATGATTATTACAGGATTAAGGATAATCTTTATATTCTGAGCAAAAACTCGCCGCCGGTGCTGTTTGTTTTTTACGGGCTCTATGACACAATTGAAGATGCGCGCAAGGCGTGCAGTAATCTGCCGGATTTCTTGAAAAAACATCATCCCTACGCCCTGGCGATACGCGGCGCTCTGAAGAAAACGGAAAATTAAAAAGGGGACTTGATCTTGATCATCCGGACCGTGCCGCATCTCCCGGGGACGGAAGATGCAAACCGGCAGGTGGCAGGTTGGGCGGATTGGTGGAGCTAAGCGGGATCGAACCGCTGACCTCTTGAATGCCATTCAAGCGCTCTCCCAGCTGAGCTATAGCCCCATCCGTGAACTGACTCGCCTCAGATACCATTCTTTCTGGCAGCCTGTCAAGTATATTCATCGATTTTTCGTTTTTGGGCAGGGTATGCGTTGCCAATTTAATTGGTTATTGGTAGAATATAATATTTTTCTATATCCAGGATAATTTGATGTCTCGTGAGCACTATTTTCCTGTTTTCCTATTTTTGAATTTTTTCCAGGGGTGACGCCGGATGTTTTCTCCGTTTAATTTTCTGTTTGGCTGGATGTCCAATGATCTGGCCATTGATCTGGGAACCGCAAATACGGTCCTGTATGTTAAAGGCAAGGGAATTGTGCTCAGGGAACCGTCGGTGGTCGCCGTGCGGCGGGATCGGCGGGGCAGCAGGGTTCTGGCTGTCGGCAAGGAAGCCAAGGAGATGCTCGGCAAGACTCCCGGTAATATCGAGGCCATCAGGCCCATGAAGGATGGGGTCATCGCCGATTTCGAGGTCACCGAGGCCATGCTTCGTTATTTTATCAACAAGGTGCACAATCGGCGGACCCTGGTGCACCCCCGGATCATTATTTCCGTGCCGTCCGGCATTACCCAGGTGGAAAAAAGGGCGGTCCGCGAATCGGCGGAATCGGCAGGCGCCAGGGAAGTCTATCTCATCGAAGAACCGATGGCGGCGGCTATCGGTGCCGGTTTGCCGATTACCGAGCCAACCGCCAACATGATTATCGATATCGGCGGCGGGACCACGGAAGTAGCGGTAATTTCCCTGGCCGGTATCGTTTATGCCCGGTCGGTCCGGGTGGCCGGAGACAAGATGGACGCGGCTATTCTGCAGTATATTAAACGCAAACATAATCTGGCCATCGGTGAGCGAACGGCGGAACTGATCAAGACCACGATCGGCAACGTGAAACCCGAAGAGCCGTACGAGACCATGGAGATCAAGGGAAGGGATCTTGTTTCCGGTGTCCCGAAAACCCTGGCCATCTCGTCCAAGGAAATCCAGGCGGCCATTGCCGAGCAGGTCGATGTTATTGTCGAGGCCGTTCGAGTCGCCCTGGAGGTGACTCCGCCGGAACTGTCCGCCGATATCGTTGACCAGGGAATTGTGCTGACCGGTGGCGGCGCACTTTTAAAAAATCTGGACAAACTGCTTGGCGAGGAAACCGGCATGCCGATTATCGTTGCAGATGATCCGCTTTCGTCGGTGGTGCTCGGCTCGGGACAGGCCCTTGATAATATCGAAATTCTCAAAGAGATTGCCATTGACTGAGCCGGATGCCTGCCCTGACGGGGTCTGCGCAATTCGTCTGTTTCGCACCACTTATTTTTTCCTGACAGGGTTATGACCCGATGACCTGAATCCGTGGGCGTTCGGGAACGGTGCAGATGCAAGGCGGCAACGAGGTTGATTATCCTGGTGTGATATCAACGAATTGCCAACGCAGCAGATGTGCCGTTATCGGGCGGACCGCAGGGCGGCGCGGTGCAGACCGGCAGATGCGTTTATTCGGCAATAATTAAACAAAATCCACATATTGCATGGGGCATCACCTCAAGCCGTCACGGATTCAGGTATGAGAAAAAGGGGTACCAGAAAGAGCAGTCGCCGTTTCAGAACATTCCGGCTGGTTTTACTTTCAGGGTTACTTCTGACCCTGGTCCTGATCATTCTCGTTTCCACGCTGGGCAATCAGAAGTTCGGGGCCTTTCACAAACTGGCCTTTGAAACAACCGGCCCGGGCCTGAAATTGGTTTCCGGGGCAACACGCTATTTCTCCAAATTTACAGATAAGTATCTCGCGCTTGTTCATGTCCGTGAGGAGAATAAACGCCTCTGGGATGAATTGCAGTCGTGTCGTGCCGCCGCCTATCGGAACCGGGAGGCCGTGGCGACTAATGTTCGATTGCGTAAGCTCCTTGCTTTCAAGGAAAAAACAAACCTGCCCATGGTCTCGGCCCAGGTTGTCGGCAAGGATCCGTCCCTCTGGTTTCGAACCGTGGTCATTGATCGCGGCACAAGTGACGGGGTCATGAAAGGTATGCCGGTGGTCACCGACTCGGGGATAGTCGGGCAGATTTTCTCCGTCTCCCCCAACTATGCCAAGGTGTTGCTGGCGATCGCGCCCAGCAGCGCCCTCGATGTCCTGCTGCAGAAATCCCGGGTTCGCGGTATTCTCAAAGGCACGGGGTCGCTTACCTGCAGATTGGACTATGTCCTGAAAACAGTTGATGTCGCGAAGGGAGATTATATCGTTACCGCGGGGTATGGCGGTCTTTTCCCGACCGGTTTGCCCGTGGGGGTTGTTACCAAGGTTGTCAAAAAACCGCGCGGCATGTTCCAGGAGATAGAGGTCACTCCGGCCGTGGATTTTCTGACCCTGGAAAACGTGCAGGTTCTTGAGCAGGAAAGGTCTTTTGCCGAGTAAGCATGATCGTTATCGTATTTATTATTTTGGGCCTGATTCTGGTTATTCTACAGGCTACGGTCCTGATGTTGAATCCCCTGTGGGTGGCGTCGCCGGATCTTTACTATATCCTGGTCGCTTACCTGGCATACCGGTTTGACCTGCTGCGTGCTGTGCTGATTATCCTCCCGCTCGGCTGGATGTTGGATACGGTTTCAGGCGTCATTCTCGGCACCTATCCATTTATTTGTTTCGGGGCCTTTTTTCTGCTCAGGTTCATGTCGATCAAAATGCCGGTCCGGGAATCCCTGTATCAGATCCCCCTGATCGGTGTCAGCTACCTGGTTGTGTGCAGGATTGTCTTTGTGGTTCTGGATTTTCTGAATCCCGGGACCCTCGTTCCCTGGTCATGGCCGGGAATGTTTGTCAGGGCTCTGCTCGTCGTTTTTCTCGCCATTCCCCTGTTTCGTTTTTTTGAGTTCGTGAATCAACGTCTTTTGCACAGTTTTTCCTCATTCAAAATAATGCGGGTCCGATCCGGTAATCGCTACAGGTAGGAAGGGCTCGGCATGAAAAATATACGGAAGCGCCGGAAGAAGAGGGAAGATCAGGCCCGCCGTCCGGTTCTGAACAGAGACGTCGATATGACCCTGATCAGCCCGCACGATGATGCCGAGCTTGATTTTTTCAAAAAGAGGGCGCTTTCATCCGCAGTTGTTCTTATTTTCTTTTTTGCGGTTCTCGTGTCCCGGCTCTGGTACCTGCAGATCCAGCAGGGTGACAGGTATCGGCAAATGGCCGACAACAACCGGGTACGTTATGTTGAGGTCGTGCCGCCGCGGGGTAATATTTTCGACTGCAAGGGCCGGGAGATTGTCACCAACCGGCCGTCCTTCAATGTCGTCCTGAGCCGCGAGGATAGCGGGCTTAACGATGAAATGCTCAAGAAAATGGCTTCTATCCTGGGCGAGGATGTTTCGGTGTTGCTGGAGCGGATTCGCAAAATGGCTGGTACTCCGGGACATATCCCCATCAGGCTGGCCGAGGATATCGACTGGGATAAGGTGGCCTTTATCGAGAATAACCGCCTGGAGCTTCCCGGGATCAGGATCGAGGTCGTCCCGCGGCGGATCTACCATTACGGCAATCTTGCTTCTCATATCATCGGCTATCTCGGCGAGATCAATGAGCGGGAATTGCAGGCCTCTGCTGCGGGGGTGTACCGGGGCGGGGACCTCGTCGGCAAGATGGGCCTGGAGCGGTTGCTGGAAAAGGATCTCCGGGGCGAAAAGGGCCGTGAGTACATGGAGGTCAACGCCCTTGGTTTTGAGCAGAAATATCTCAAGGGTATCGAGCCGCTGCCCGGTGACGACCTGAAGCTGACCATCAATATGGATTTGCAGCGCGTGGCCGAAGATACCATGGCGGCGCAGGACAAGGCCGGGGCCGTGGTGGCGGTCGAGGTCAACAGCGGTCGTTTGCTGGTGGCCGCCAGCGCGCCCGCCTTGAAGCTGGACGAGTTTGTCGGCGGCATATCGTACAAGGCGTGGCAGGCCATGCTTGACAATCCCCGGCATCCCCTGGTCAACAAGGTTGACCAGGGCCAGTATCCGCCGGCCTCGACCTATAAGCTGGTTACCGCCTTGGCGGGACTTGCCGCCGGGGTTATTACCCCGGATACCGTTTTCTATTGCCCCGGTTACTACCGCCTGGGCAACAGGATTTATCACTGCTGGAAGCATGCCGGCCATGGTGCGGTTAACCTGGTCCAGGCGCTGGCCCAATCCTGTGACGTCTACTTCTATCACGTGGGCCAGCTGCTAGGTGTTGACCGGCTTGCCTTCTATGCCGGAAAATTCGGCTTGGGCCGCAAGACCGGGGTGGAGATGCAGGGCGAGAAGCCCGGCCTGATACCGACGGCGGCCTGGAAAATGCGCCGCTATAAAAAGCCCTGGCAGGAGGGGGAAACCCTGACCATCGCCATCGGCCAGGGCTTTGACCTGGTTACGCCGCTGCAGCTCTGTATGATGACGGCGACCATCGCCAATGGCGGTACTCTGTATAAACCGGGCCTGATCGAAAGTATTCGTGATCCGTCCGGGCGCCTGGTAGAACAGTTTGAGCCGCATGTTTCAGGCCGGCTCACCGGCCAGGCGGCCAATCTGAAAATTATCCGGGAAGGAATGATCGAAGCGGTCAATAGTCGTCATGGAACAGGCAGGTCCGCCCGGCTCAAGGGGATAACCGTTGCCGGTAAAACAGGCACGGCCCAGGTCGTGCGGCTCCGGCAGTTTAAACATATGCGGGAAGAGGATGTTCCTTATAAATATCGGGATCACGCCTGGTTTACCTGCTTCGCCCCGGCGGAAAACCCCGAAATAGCGGTCACCGTTCTGGTTGAACATGGTATGCATGGCGGTTCGGCCGCAGCGCCGGTGGCCCGGGCCGTTTTGCAGGCCTATTTTAAAGGTCGCCTGAAAAAAGCCGGAAACCCGGCCCTGGTTATGTCGTCGGGACGGGGCGGCCGGAGCCGGGCTGATTGAGGTGTTGTGTCGTCATGGTCGTTCAACTTTTAACTCTTAACTTTTAATCATCTCATGCTTAGATTCGACCGCCGCCTTATTTATGATTTCGACTGGGTGATGGTGCTTTTTCTCCTGCTGGTTTCGGGGATGGCCCTTGTCAATCTGTTCAGCTCAACCTGGAACGGCGGCCCCGATCCTTCGCCGATTTTTTTTAAACAGCTCTATATCCTCCTCTTCGGTTATGTCCTGATTCTCATTCTGGTCACCTTTGACTATAAGGAGTTGGTGCCCCTGGGCTATATCCTGTACGGCGTTGTCATCCTGTTGCTGATCTATACCGGTCTTTTTGTCCACACTATTGCCGGGACCCAGCGCTGGATCAATCTCGGTTTTTTCCATCTGCAGCCCTCGGAGCCGGCCAAGCTGGCGGTAGTTCTCGTGCTGGCCGCTTATTATTCGAACCACGGCACGGAAGACGGCTATCGTCTCCGCGACATCGTCCAGCCGGGGATCCTGACCGCTGTTCCCTTTGTTCTCATCATGATGCAGCCGGACCTCGGTACGGCCCTGATGCTTGGCATTCTGTTCGTTTCCATGACCCTGTTTGTCAAGCTGCGCTGGTCCACCATCTCTATTCTGGGAACCGCCGGCATAGGCGTCGCCTTTATCGGCTGGAAATTTTTGCTCAAGGACTACCAGCGCCGCCGGATCGAAACTTTTTTGAATCCCGAGGGCGACCCCATGAACCACGGCTACCAGATCATGCAGTCCAAGATCGCCGTCGGCAGCGGCCAGGTTTTCGGCAAGGGGTTTCTGGAGGGAACCCAGGGGCATCTGCACTTTCTGCCGGAACGGCATACCGACTTCGCCTTTTCGGTATGGGCCGAGGAATGGGGCTTTGTCGGCAGTGTATTTTTTCTGGGCTGCTATTTTTTTCTGCTGCTCTGGGGAATCAATATCGCCATGACGGCCCGCGACAAATTCGGGGTGCTGCTGGCCTTTGGCCTGGTGATGCTTATTTTCTGGCAGGCGGTCATCAACCTGTTCATGATCATGGGCTTTCTGCCCGTGGTGGGTATTCCTCTGCCCCTGTTCAGTTACGGCGGTTCATCTCTGTTGACCACCCTGATCAGCATCGGCATTCTGATGAACATCAGGATGCGGCGTTATCAGATCAAGACTTAGGGTTCATTCTGCCCGTCCGGCGGCGTTCATAACCAGGTCGTGCAGGGCGGCGATAAACTCCGGATCATCATTGAGCGCCCTGGTAGACTCCAGGCGTATCCCCATCTCATGTGCCATGTCCCGGTAGAGCATGTCGATTTCGTACAGGGTTTCGACATGGTCAGACACGAAACTGATAGGGACCATCAGGATGTTTTTACACCCCTGGTCAGCCAGCCGGCGCAGCATGTCCGGGGTGGATGGTTCCAGCCACTCTACCGGACCGCTGCGGCTCTGATAGCAGAGTCGTCCCGGTTGGCCGGTTTTTTCTTCCAGGGCATGAATCGTCGTTTCCAGCTCCCGGACATAGGGGTCGCCCTCGGCGATAAATTTTTTCGGCAGACTGTGGGCGCTGTAGACAACCTGTACCGGGACGTCGCTGAACCGGTCAAGTCCTTCCCGGACCCGCCTGGCCAGGCAGTTGATATACAACGGTTGCCGGGGCCAGGAACGAATCTCCACGATGGCCGGCGCCGGTGCAACGACCCCGGCCGCCCGGTGCAGGTCGGAAAATGATGAGCCGGTGGTGGCAATGGAGTAGTGCGGATAGAGCGGCAGGCCAATGATCCGGCGGACGCCGGCGGCCGTCATCTGTCGGAGCGCCTGCCGGGCCAGGGGAGGGTGGTAGCGCATGCAGACCCTGACCATGAATCGACCGTCAGGCCGGAGTCTCTGTTCCAGGGCCTGGGCCTGGTCTGCCGTGATCCGGTTGATGGGTGAGCCGCCGCCGATTTTGCGATAGTTTTCTCTGGACTTCGGCGCCCGGCGCCGGGCAATCAGCCGGGCAATGGTTTTTTGCAGAAAGGCCGGGCCCAGGCGAATGATCTGCCGGTCGGAAAAAAGATTGTAGAGGAAGGGCTCCACCTCGTCCAGGCTTTCGGGACCGCCCAGGTTCAGGAGAAGAACTCCTGTAGTTTCTTGCTGTTGCATGGACCGACTGTAGCCGTTTTTACCCGTTATCGTCAACCTGAATCCGTGAGCATTCGAGAACGGTGCAGCTGCAAGGCGGCAACGAGGTTGATTATCCTGGCGTGATATCAACGAGTTGCCAACGCAGTGGATGTGCCGTCACGGGGGTCGGGCCAATAAATTGTGTGCTTGCCCTTGATTTGATGGGTTCGCTGTGCCTATAGTTAAACAAAAGGGTGAGCAATGATTCAGGAGCTCGGTAGATAATCCGGAAGGCGCGAAGTCCGTGGAGACTCGGGGTTCCGGTCTGTCCCGTGACCATTTATTGTTGCTGCCTGAAGCATGGAGTTTCGTAGTTCCGGGCTTGCTTGGTCAATGTTCGGACATGATAGCGACATGGGGCCGCTATCGTTGGATAACAGTGGAGGAACTGTATGGAACTGAAGATTGAGGCGAGAAATCTTGACATGCGTAAGGGCTGGCAGGAGAAAATCGAAGGTGAGAAGGCAAAGCTGGTTCGGCATTATGCCAACTTTGTTCTTTATCTGCGCGTGACCATCGAAAGCACCTCTCACTACAAAGAGGGCGGTTATGAAGTGCGGGTGGTCGCCTCGGTGCCCAATGATACGGTGGTGGTAAAAAGAAGGGGCAATAAGGTGCATCCGCTGCTGGTGGAGGCCTTTGATGTCCTGGGGTTGCAGCTCAAGGAGATTGTCAGGAAAAAACAGGCTCATAAAAGCGTTAAAGCCCAGGGGGCCGTCCTTGACGGGAACGGCACCGGCATTATCAAGCGGCTTTTTCCCTATGAATCGTATGGGTTTATCGTCACTTCGGATGAGCAGGAGATTTTTTTTCATGAGAACGCCCTGAAGGATGTCTCCATGGGCGATCTGAACGAGGGGGATGTGGTTATGTTCAGCGTCGCGGAAGGGGACAAGGGACCTCAGGCCACCTTGGTTCGTGCCGGGAGAGGCTGATTTTTGTCATAAGGATATAGATTGTTTGCGCCCCTGCCGGCTTTGCCGGCAGGGGTTTTTTTGTCGCCGGCCTGGAATAAGGCGGCGGCAAAATACGTTTTTGTTTTTTTCGTGGATTCCGCGACCGGAGTTGTTAAGATGAACGGCCTGGTATGGTTAGATTGATAATCCTGATCGAAGTATGGTCTGAAAAATAAAAACCTGAATCTGTTCTCGAACGCTCGCGGATTCAGGATTCTTAAAATCAAGCCTATGACATGCGAAGAGATTTATCTTGTAGACGGCACTGCCTATATTCACCGGGCCTATCACGCCATTTCACCCCTAAGTACTGCAAACGGTCTGCCTACCCACGCTGTTTACGGATTCACGACGATTCTGCGTCGCATTCTCCGGGAGCGTGATCCGTCCTGCCTGGCAGTGGCCTTTGATACCCGGGGGCCGGTCTTCCGTCATCGCCTCTGCCCCAGCTACAAGGCAAACCGTCCCCCCATGCCCGATGACCTTGCGGTTCAGATTCCCTATATCCGAAGAATCGTGCAGGCCTACAATATCTTATGCCTGGAACATGATGACCTGGAAGCCGATGACCTGATCGCCTCGGTCACGAAAAAGCTCACCGCCAGGGGCTGCCGGGTGATGATCGTCTCCGGCGATAAGGATCTGCTGCAGCTTGTTTCCGATACGGTTTCCCTGTGGGATCCCATGAGCGACCGTCTCATGGACCCGGCGGCGGTGAAAAAGAAGTATGGCGTCGAGCCGGGGCAATTGCTTGATTACTTCGCCCTGACCGGGGACAGCGCTGATAATATTCCCGGCGTGCCGGGGATCGGCCCGAAAACAGCGCAGAAACTGATCGACCGGTATGGAAACCTGGAAGGACTGTATGCCGAAGTCGACGGCATGAAGCCGTCCAAGCTCAAGGAGCGCCTGCTCGCCCACCGGGATGACGCATTCCTGTCCCGGGACCTGATCCGGCTCGACAGCGAGGCCCGGATCCCGGAGCAGCCCGAGGCTTACCGCCGGCGAAAACCCGATCCTGATGCCCTGCGGCAGCTCCTGACCGAACTGGAGTTTTTTACCCTTCTCAAGGCCGATGTCCCGGCCCGCAAGGTGGAGACCAAGGGATTTTCCCTGGTGCAGAGCAGGGCGCAGCTTACGGAACTCGGCCGGCAGCTGGCCGGGGCCGGCCGTCTGGTCGTCGATACCGAAACCACTTCGCTTGACCAGTTGACCGCCCGGTTGGTCGGGATTTCTCTGTGCGTGAATACGGATACGGCCTGGTATATCCCCTGCGGCCACCGTGACCGGGAAGCGCAGCTTTTGCCGCAGCAGCTGCCGCTACGGGAAATCGTCGATTTCCTGCGGCCCTTTCTTGAAAATCCCGACCTGCCCAAAATAGGACATAACCTCAAATATGACTGGGCGGTGCTGGCCGGTCCGCATAACGGCGGCATCAGGATGGCCGGCCCCCTGTATGACACCATGATCGGCGCCTGGCTTATCGATCCCGGCCGCCGGATCTATAAGCTTGATGATCTCTGCCGGGAAATGGACCTGGAGTTGACCTCGTTTTCAGAGGTTGTGGGCGGCGATAAGCGGGAAGATAGTTTTGCCGGGGTCGGCCTGGAGGCTGCCAGGGATTACAGTTGTGAAGACGTGTACGGTGCCCTGCGGCTTTTCGAGCAGCAGGAGCCCCGGTTGAAAGAGTTGAGCCTGTGGTCTCTGTTTTCGGACCTGGAGTGCCCGCTGGTGCCGGTACTCGCGGAAATGGAGAGGGCGGGAATCGGCGTGGATACCGACCTCCTGGGCAGCCTGTCGGCGGAGTTCGGGCGCAAGCTGGCGGAGCTGGAGGTGGAAATTTACCGGCAGGCCGGCCGGGAATTTAATATCAATTCGCCCCGCCAGCTGGCGGAAATCCTGTTCGAGGACCTGAAGCTGCCCCGGGGCCGCAAGACAAAATCCGGCTATTCAACCGACGTCAAGGTGCTGGGGCGATTGAGCCAGCAGCACGAGCTGCCGCGGTTGATTCTCAGCTATCGTAACCTGGCCAAGCTCAAGTCGACCTATGTCGATCAACTGATCATCATGGCCACCGGCAGGAACGGCCGGGTGCATACCTCCTTCAACCAGTGCGGCACGGCCACCGGCCGCCTGAGTTCCAGCAAGCCGAATCTGCAGAATATTCCAGTCCGCAGCGAAGACGGCCAGCGCATCCGCTCCGCCTTTGTCGCGGCCACGGGGCATGTCCTGCTCTCCGGTGATTATTCACAGATTGATCTGCGGATCCTGGCCCATTATTCCCGGGATCAGGTCCTGCTCAAGTCCTTCCGCGAGGGCCAGGACGTCCATCGGCTGACGGCGGCCGAGATTTTTTTCGTGGCCCCGCAGCTGGTTACCTCGGCCATGCGCCGGGTCGCCAAAACCATTAACTTCGGTATTATCTACGGCATGTCGAGCTTTGGTCTGTCCAGCCAGTTGAATATCAGCCGCAAAGAGGCCCAGACGTTTATCGACAGATATTTTTCCCATTATAAAGGCGTCAAGGATTTTATGGAAGCCATTGTCGAGCAGGCCCGGCAGGACGGATACGTAACCACGCTTCTCGGCCGGCGCCGGGTGCTGCCGGACATTAACAGCAGAAATCGGACCCGGCGCGAGTTTGCCGAGCGCACGGCCATCAATACCCCTATCCAGGGGACGGCGGCCGATATTATCAAGCTGGCCATGCTGGAGGTCGACAGGGACCTCCGCGTCCAGGGGCTCGGAGCGCGGATGATCCTGCAGATTCATGATGAGTTGGTCCTTGAGGTGCCTGAAAACGAGGTCGACGCAACCAGGGAGCTTCTTCAGGACGCCATGGAAAACGTTTTCGAACTGGATGTTCCCCTGGAGGTGAACCTGACCGTCAGCCGGAATCTTGCCAAGATAGAGGGCGGAAGCGCTTGATCGGTGACGGCGATCCATTTTTTTTCTTGCAAAGAAAAAAAAAGTATCTTAATAACATTCCTGTAATACGGAAGTGTGCTTTTGATGCATGGGAATACGGGTGGTATCTCCTCAAGTTGAGGCTTTTTTTCTTTCTTCGCTTATTCCTAGTTATCTTGGATGGTTGTCGGTTTACGGCTCGCTGGATTGCCTGCAGATTGCCGTGAAAAAGCAACAATTGTGGCATCGATTTTGCAACAATTTTAGTGTGGCGGAGGAAAAACAGCCGGAGAAATAAAAGATGACCCCGCGTAAAGCAATTCGCATACTGATGTTGAGCCCTATTTATTTTCGATTGAGTCCGGCTCAGCGTTGGAAACTGGTTAGAGAATATTGCCGGTTGATCAACAACAGCGATCCCTGTAATTCAGAGACAGGCGATCGCTGAAGAGATGAAGAATCTCTGTGAAAACCGGTTGCCCGGATAGGAGGTTGGACCAGGATATGGAACGACGTCGGCATAAACGATTCAATGTTAGTGAAAATGCATTGGCCTTTATCAACAATGCACCTTGTATGATTCATGATATCAGTGAGGGGGGGATGATGCTCCAATCGGTAGTTCTGGAAGACGAGCCGGCCGATACCCTGAAACTCGATATTTTCGTGGGCAGTGATAATTTTTATCTGCAGGATGTCCCGGTCCACCTCGTCTCCCGCTCACGGCGTCAGTCGGCCGTCCCTTTCAGCATAGTCCAGGTCAAGTGTTATGGTTTTCAATTCGGAGAACTGACCGAACAGCAAAAAAGCCGCCTTGATTATTTTATCGCCCGGAATACCGTTGCCGACGCCTGATTGTCCGCAAACGCCGGTGCTCCTCCCTTATTTTATTCAGGAATAGATAAAGACAAATTGATCGTCGTTGAAACTGATGCGTAACCTGCCCTCGTGGTTGCGGCCGTATACCTCCCACCCCGGAGCGCCCTTGAGTTCGCAGCGGAGGCACTGGGGAGAATGGGTCCCCCTGTCCCGATCAAACCAGGAAACCAGCGTGGCCGATTCGTTATCCCGGAGCGCCATGATTTCGGCGATCCGTTTCGCCTGGTTATAATCAGGTTTTACCCCTCTGATCGCAACCGTGATGTTGTGCAACGGTCTGCCTCTCCACCGCCCCCTATGGCCGTTCGGCAAGCGGGACAAATTCCCGCCGGGGTTCGCCGATGTAGAGCTGGCGGGGCCGCCCGATTTTGGTCCCCGGGTCTTCGCGCATTTCTTTCCACTGGGAGATCCAGCCGGGCAGGCGGCCCATGGCAAACATGACGGTAAACATGTTGGCGGGGATGCCGATGGCCCGGTAAATAATACCGCTGTAGAAATCCACATTGGGATAAAGATGCCGTTCGATGAAATAATCGTCTTTTAAAACGATTTCCTCCAGTTCCCGGGCAATGTCAAGCAAGGGGTCGGAGACGTTGAGAGAGAGCAGGATATCGTCGCAGGCCTTTTTTATTATCTTCCCGCGCGGATCAAAGGTCTTGTACACCCGGTGACCGAAACCGGACAGCTTGAACGGGTCGCTTCTATCCTTGGCCTTCCGGATGTATTTTTCAAAATTACTGTCATCGGCATAGATTCCCTCCAGCATATCAATAACCGCTTCGTTGGCTCCGCCGTGCAGCGGTCCCCAGAGGGCGCTGATTGCGGCGGAAATGGAGGCGTACAGGTTGACCCCGGCGCTGCCGACCAGGCGGACGGTCGAGGTGGAGCAGTTCTGCTCGTGGTCCGCATGCAGAATGAGCAGCTTGTTCAGGGTCGACACCAGTTCGGGCCGGACCTCGTAATTCCTGACCGGCTTGTGAAACATCATGTTGAGAAAATTACCGCAATAGCACAGGTCCTGGCGGGGATAGACCAGCGGCTGGCCCAGGGATTTCTTGTAGGAAAAGGCGGCAATGGTCCTGATCTTGGAAATCAGCCGCGCGGCCGTGATGTCAATGTTGGTCAGCGGGTCATCACCCATTTCTATATAGAAATTACAGAGGGTGTTGACCATGACCGAAAGAATCGACATGGGTGAGGCGTTGGAAGGAAAATGGTCGAAGAAATGAATCATATCTTCGTGGACCAGGGCGAAACCTTCAAGAAGCATCTTGAAGTTGTCGAGTTCCTCGGCATTGGGCAGTTTGCCGTGCAGCAGAAGATAGGCCACTTCGATAAAGACGCAGTTCTCGGCCAGGTCCTCGATATCGTAGCCCCGGTAGCGGAAGATGCCCTTGTCGCCATCGAGATAGGTTATGGAGCTGGCACAGGAACCGGTGTTCTTGAAACCGCTGTCAAGGGTTATACAACCGGTGTCCCGCAGCAGATTGCTGATGTCGATGGCCTTGCAGCCCTCGGTGCCCTCGAGAATGGGCATAAGATGAGTTTTTCCATTTATGGTCAGTTCAGCCATACGGCTGGCGGTGTTCTTGTTCATGGCTGGTCCTTATGTTTTTTTTGCTGTCCCCGTCCTGTATGTATAGCGACGAGAGGTTTATGTCTCGATCCGGGACCGGGGAAAAACAGTGCGCGGGATGAGCTGTTCGGGTACTATGGAAATAATTTTTTTGGGGAACATTTCGGACACAAGCTGGTCTGACCCGTGTGCAGATGAACCGGCACGTCTGTTTTTTATTCCCGGTCATTTCCGGCCGTTTCAAAAAACAGTAATATATAGAATACCGGATGTTCGTGTAAAATTCAAGCTGAATGAATGATTGTCGTGGAACGGGGGCGATCCCGCCTCGGGATGGTCACGGCTCCCGGGGGCAATGCCCGGGGAGTCCGCCTGGAAGGATATTGTTATAATGGTAAAGGGTGAGTTGTATCGGCGGCGGCTGCGGCAGTTCGTTGATGAAGTAACGGTCTATCCGGTTTCATGCGAACGGCTGGCGGCAGGACGCAGTGACGAAGAGTGGCTTGATGCCATATTGCTCGGCGGCGGGCGGATTGTGCAGCTGCGCGATAAGGAGTCAAGTGACCGGCGGCTGCTGGAGAAGGCCCGGTATTTCCGCAGAAAGACCCGCGAGGCCGGTGCCCTGTTTCTGGTGAATGACCGCCTGGATATAGCCCTTCTGGCCGACGCCGATGGTGTCCACCTGGGCCGGAACGATCTGCCGCCCGAGGATGTCCGGCGGCTGGCCCCGGAGATGATTATCGGCCTTTCGTGCAACAACGAGGAGCAGGCCCGGCAACTGGGCCGGCGGGAAAGGGCCGGCGACCTTCCTGTTTCCTATTACAATATCGGTCCGCTCTATCCCACCAGGACCAAGGCCGGGTTGACCGAATTCATCGGGGTCGGGGCCATCGCCCGTTTTTCATCGCACCTGGGCCTGCCCTTCACGGTCATGGGAGGGATCAAGCTGGAGCATGTAGGGGAACTGGCCGCGCATGGTGTCCGCCGTATTGCAGTTGTTACGGCGTTGACCCAGGCCCCGGACATTGCAGGGGAAACAGCTCGCTGGGTGGACAGAATCAGAACCTTTGTGGCGGGAGACGGCAATGGATGACGGGGCCGGCAGGAGAGAGGATATCAGGAAGCTGATGGAATATGCGGTACCGGAAGAGCGGCTGGCCGAGGCCCTTGATCTTCTGGAAATCTACCGGCATGACAGGCTTGTTCTTGATCTGCTTCATGAATTTTACAGTTTTCTGCCCGAGGCCCGGCGCGACTGGATTCGGGAAATCAGGCTGGTTGTCCGCCGGCAGGGGGTACTTCTCCTGGCGGCGATGACGGGCAATGACGGCTACCTCTACCTGGTATCCAGTGAAGGCCTCGATTTTCAAGGTCTTCTTGCCGAGGGATTATGGGACCCCGAGTTACTCGATTTTTTCGGTTTTGCCGACCGGGATGATTGTCAGCGGTTATGCGGGTCACCCGAAGAGTTGAGCATCTATGTGCCCATGGACGGGGATCGGGATGTCTGCCCGGCCTGTCATGCCGCCAGCGGCGAACTGCATGAACTGGGCTGCCCGGTGGAACTCTGTCCCTGGTGCGGCGGGCAGCTCATCAACTGCTCCTGTCGCTTTGACAAGCTGGAACTGGATAAACTTTCCAGCGAGCAGGATCTTGTCCGTTTCGAAGAGATGCTCAACGAGCAGGGCCGCATTCCCTACTCACCCGAACAGCGACCCTCTTTTGCCGATGAGGGCTCCGGGGTGATCATCGACTGATTTTTTTTGTTCGTTTTGTAAACTACTATTCAGGGGCAGGCGGAAAACTGCCATATGCCATAACCTCGATAACAACTGTTCCGCTGTGCCCCATCTCCAGGCGACCAGGCCGCCTCACATCTCCTGCTATTTGCTCTTCTTGGTGCTGTCAAGATACTTGAACAGTTCCGAATTCGACGACAGGATCAGCGTGGTATTCTTGGTCAGGATTTTCTGGTAACTTGCCAGGCTTTTCTCAAAGGCGTAAAATTCAGGGTGTTTGCTGTAGGTCTCGCCGTAAATCTCCGTCGCCCGGGCGTCCGCCTGGCCTTTGATCATCGTCGCCTCTTTCTGGGCGGTGGAAGTTATTTCCTTGAGTTTTCGCTCGACCTGGCCGAGGATCTCGGCCTTGCGCCCCTCGCCCAGTGAACGTTTCTTCGCGGCTATCCGTTGTCGTTCCGAGATCATTCGTTCATAGACTTTTTTCCGGACCGATTCGATATAGTTCACCCGTTTGAACATGACATCGACCAGCTTGATGCCGTACTTCTCGGTCATCTTGGATGCCACTTTCAGCACCATCTTGCTGATTTTGTCCCGGCCCAGCTTGGGCGGAACCATCACTGCGTCTTCCTGCTTTTTGTTGGCCGCCATGTACGCCGGTGTCCAGTCGGAACTGCGAATGATTTCGATCAGGTCATTCTTGCTGACCAGGTCCCGCACCGTACCGTTGATGATATCATCGAGCAGGGTCTGGGCCCTGTTTTCCGTGCCCACGGCCTGCAGAAAGTGAAGCGCATCGGCGATCCGCCAGCGGGCTGTCGTTTCGATATAGATAAAGGTCTTATCGTTGGTGGGGATCTGGTTGGGTTCACCATCCCAGATCAGGATTCTTTTCTCAAAGAACTGGACATGTTGAACAAAAGGGGTCTTCCACTTCAATCCGGCCGCTGTTATCGGGGTGCCGACCGGGGCGCCGAACTGGGTGATAATCGCCTGCTGGCCTTCTTTGAGGATGTAGAAGCCGTCCCATGCCGTGACAATGAGGCCGGCGACGATGATGAGCAGGATAATCTGGATAATTTTTTTCATATCGTCCTGTATATACAGTCAATGATTATTGAAAACTTTCCCCCCGAAAGGAGTGGGTTATTTTGTTGTCAGGGCTTTGGCCTTGTTCTTACCGGTGAGGTCCAGGAACGGGAGCAGGGTCTGCTGTTTTTTGTCCATCACGTAGACATGGCTCACGTGGGGCAGAGAGTCTTGCATGGCTTCGAGATACATCCGCCGCCGGGTTACCGCAGGGGCCTTTAAATACTGGTTGACAATGTCATTGAATCGCGCCGTTTCACCCTGAGCCCGGTTGACCCGTTGCGCCGCATAGCCCTTGGCCTCTTCAATGATCTGCTTGGCACTGCCTTTGGCCTTGGGGATGACCCGGTTGTATGTCGATTCGGCTTCGTTCACCAGCCGCTTCATGTCCTGGTCGGCTTCGTTTACCTCGTTAAAGGCCGCTTTAACCTGGTTCGGGGGGTTGATGTCGATGAGTTGCATGGTGAGTATCCTGACGCCGCACTGCAATTTATTCAGGACGCCCTGCAG
This sequence comes from Deltaproteobacteria bacterium, assembly GCA_013151365.1. Taxonomy (GTDB): domain Bacteria; phylum Desulfobacterota; class Desulfobulbia; order Desulfobulbales; family Desulfobulbaceae; genus BMS3Abin13. Next base: position 3,362 of record JAADIK010000022.1, on the reverse strand, counting down.
TTCACGTTTGGCATTGCCGGCCAGGATTTCCCGGTTGCTCAGGATGTAGTCAAAGTCCATGTTGCCGACGATGCGGCGGGTGACCATCTCCGAGGCATCGTGGACCGCCTGGGGGACATTACGGACCTTGAATAAAAAATTGACCGGATCGCTGACAATGTACTGCACGATCCAGGTCACATCGATGACGTCTTTATCGCCGGTCAGCATCAGGGACTCTACATTGAAGCCCTGTTTATTGAAAACCGTGTTTTTGCCGGGCATGACGGTGCGGAAACCGAATTCTTCCTTGCGCACCGACTGCACATCCACCTTATCCAGTCCCTCGATGTAGGGAAGCTTGAAATGAAGCCCCGGTTCGGCGGTCCGGTCATACTTGCCGAAACGCAGGATAATGCCGACCTTGCCCGGTTCGATGGTGTAAAAGGAGGAGTAAACAAGCTGGAAAAGGATGACGGCGGCAATAATCATCAAGATCTTGCCGATTCCGGGAAAGGCAACCTGGTCGCCTGGCGGTTGCTGACCGCCGCCACCACCGCCCTGGCCGGAGTTATTGTTTTGCCCGGTAAAGGCGTCTTTGATTTTTTGAATCAAGACTGCCAGTAAATCTTCCGGGGATGATGGGCGGTTTTTCTGCCCCCAGGGTGGTTGCTGATCATTCATTGACATAAAAAGTCCTGATTTTTTGATTCACGTTGCCTATGGATGCGGCTCGAATTTTTTTGCAAGATTTTCGCAAGATAGAAGTGATCTCTTTAGGAGTTTGCTCGGAAATAAGTCCGCGGAATTGACGTTTGGATTCGGGATACGAAAATATGAAGTTATCTCTTGAACGGACCCTGAAAAATCAAGAATACAGGAAACCGGCCGCTTTGCCAACTTTTTTTCCCGCCCGGTGCCGCAGTGGTCGGTTTTCAGGCATTCCAGGCCAGTATCCAGCAGCCGGCGACGATGAGCAGAGACAGCAGGTATAAGCCTCGTTGAAAACGGTCGTTGCCGGCCAGGCGCAGGAGACCGAAATAACGTATAACCATGCCGCCGCCGATACCGCAGAGAAGACCGAAAAAATGAGCGCCCAGGTCGGTGTGTTTGCCGCCCGCGCCCAGGAGGGCGAGCAGCCCCGCTCCCGCGCCCAGGGGCATAAGCAGGTCTCTGATTTTTATCCGGCGTCCGGCCTGTATCTGCAGGCCGCTGAAGATGCCGATGGCGGCAAAAATGGCCGTGGAAAAGCCGATGGAGTAGTGTACCGTGTCCCGGACCGCAATGTTTATCAGGTTGCCAAGCGCTCCCAAGAGGATAACGGACAGCCAGGCCAGGCCCGAGCCGGTCGTTCTGCACAGGAGGTGGACCATAAAGCCGCCGATGATACAGTTGCCGAGCAGATGGACTTGCGTGGCGTGCAGGGTCAGGGCGGTGACCAGCCGCCACCACTGTCCCTGCTGCAGAATGGCCCGGCTGTCGATGGCGCCGATTTGGAACCAGGTCGAGTCGCCCTGCCAGGGACCGGTAATCCAGAACAGGATGACCAGACCGCCGATCATCAGCAGGGTGGGCGGGTTGCCGGTCTGCGTCTGGACGGGCAGGGAAGTCTGCACCTGCGGCCAGTCGGCGTTTTCCGCAAAATAGGCCCGGATCTGCCGGCCGGCCGTGTCGGCATCCTTTTCCGGGACCGTCAGGACCCCGTCCCGGGCCATGAGCGAGTGTGAAATCCCGACGGCTTCAAGGACCAGCGAACAGAGTGCCAGGTGCTCGGCCGAGCCCGAGGCCACGATCCGGCCCGGCTCGTCCTCCGGTTGTTCCGGATTGTGAGGAATGGTGTGATTCGACATATTCCAAATAGTATCTTTTCGAGAGTACATTAAACATGAAAAGTAAAAAAGGAAAGGAGCGTAACCGTCCGCCTCTGTTTAATGAATTGTTTCCATGGAATATTACCGCCACCCTTAACCTCGGACAATAATATATTGAAAGCAATAACAAGGCCCGTTGTCCACTATGGCTGGATTATCGTCCTGGCCGGCTGCCTGAGTATTTTCGCCGCGATAGGCCTGGGACGGTTCTCCATCGGCGTGTTGTTGCCGGCCATGGGTTCCTCGCTGCACCTGAGTTATTCGCAGATGGGCCTGGTCTGTACCTGCAACTTTGTCGGTTACCTGGCCGCCGTCCTTTTCTGCGGCCGGCTGCAGGCCGTGCTGGGGGCGAGAAGGCTGATCCCTCTGGCCCTCCTGCTGGTCGGCATTTCCATGATGTTGATCGGGCTGGCCCGCGGTCTGTTGTCGGTGGCCTTGCTTTATACCCTGACCGGTATCGGCAGCGGGGCCGCCAATATTCCCGTGATGGGCCTGGTTTCGGCCTGGTTTGTCAGTCGTTTACGGGGCCGGGCCGCCGGTTTTGTCGTGACCGGCAGCGGTTTTGCCATATTGTTGGCCGGCCAACTGATCCCGTTTTTCAATGCCCTGCGGCCGGAGGGTTGGCGCCTGAGCTGGTTCGTCCTGGGAGCGATTGTCCTGGTGGTCGCTGTTTTCTCCCTGGTCATTTTGCGCAACCGGCCGCAGGACCTCGGCCTGCAGCCGGTGGGAGCGGATAAAGGGCCTGCCTGCGAGGAGTCGCGGCCCGACTTCAGACCGTTCAATAAAAAGGTGCTCCTGAATTGCGGCCTGATTTATTTCATTTTCGGCTGTACCTACGTTATTTATGTGACCTTTATCGTGACGGTGCTCGTACAGGAGCATGGCTTTTCAGAGGCGGCTGCCGGTTCCTTCTGGTCCTGGGTCGGATTCCTCAGCCTGTTCTCCGGCCCGGTCTTCGGCACGCTTTCGGATAGATTCGGCCGTAAAACCGGCCTGATGATCGTTTTTTCCATCCAGACACTGGCCTATCTCCTGGTCGGCCTGAAGCTGCCGAATATTGCCCTGATCCTGTCGATCGGCAGTTTCGGCATCGTCGCCTGGAGCATTCCCTCCATTATGATCGCCCTGATCGGCGACCTGGTCGGCGTCCATAACACGGTCAGGGTGTTCGGCTTTATTACCTTTCTTCTCGGGATCGGGCAAATAATAGGGCCTTTTTTTGCCGGCCTGCTGGCCGAGACAACCGGTGATTTCTCGGTCGCCTTCCTCCTGGCGGCGGGGATGACCTCGGTGGCAGTCCTGTTGTCGTCACGTTTGCAGGTGGATGAAGGCTAAGGCGGGTGTTACTTTACTTCCGGCCGGAAAGGCCAGGGGCGACAGAAAGTAGGAATACCGCAGATATAGTGCACGCGGGAAGTTCCGGCTGGTTGATTTAAACCGCCAACTGGTTTATGAATAGAGTCGGTTGCGGTGTCGTCGGCAGGGAGAAAAAGAAAGGGCGGCAATCCCTTG
>JAADIK010000130.1 GCA_013151365.1 Deltaproteobacteria bacterium | reverse complement strand
CAGCCTACCATAACAAAACCGGGCCGGGCACTCTCTACCGCAAACCTGTAAGAGTGCAGCAGTGCCTCAGATGTGCACGATCAGGACGGGTGGGCTATAGTCCCTCTATGCCGCACGTTCTGAGCGTGTGCAGATGGGGTGCTGCTGAACTCTTACATTTCTACCATGAAACCCAGGAGCGTATATAAAATGAACCCTCTCGAAACGCTAAAATCAAAAATAGAAGAAAAATCCGTTACCCTCGGAGTAATCGGCCTCGGATACGTTGGTCTCCCGTTGAGCCTGACCTTCCTTCGCCAAGGCGTCAAGGTCATCGGCTTTGACCTGGACCCGGCCAAAATCAGCCTGCTGGCCCAAGGCAAAAGCTATATCAAGCACATCCCGTCCGACGAATTAGGGAAATACGTGGAGTCCGGCAACTTCTCGGCCACGGCAGACTTCACCCGGCTCAACGAACCGGATACCATCCTGATCTGCGTGCCGACCCCGCTGACCAAAAACCGGGAACCGAACCTGGAATATATTGAGGCCACGGGCCGGGCCATTGCCAAGGCTATCAGGCCGGGACAGCTGGTAATCCTTGAATCGACTACCTATCCCGGAACCACCGTTGAAGTCCTGCAGCCAATCCTTGAACAGAGCGGCCTGAAAGCCGGCATAGATTACGCCCTGGCATTTTCACCGGAAAGGGAAGACCCCGGCAACCCCAACTTCGGCACCGCCGATATACCCAAGGTGGTCGGCGGGATAGATCCGGCCTCTCTTCAACTTGCCTGCGCTATTTACGGCATAGCAATGAAGGAGGTCGTACCGGTTTCATCCACCCAGGCGGCGGAACTTACCAAACTGCTGGAAAACATTTTCCGCAGTGTCAATATCGCCCTGGTGAATGAGCTGAAAGTCCTTTGCCTGCGAATGGGGATTGATATTTTCGAAGTGATCAAGGCGGCCTCAACCAAACCGTTTGGCTACATGCCCTTCTACCCCGGGCCGGGCCTTGGCGGCCACTGTATCCCTATCGACCCGTTTTACCTGACCTCCAAGGCCCGGGAATTTGATATCCCGACCAAATTCATCGAACTGGCCGGCGAAATAAACACCTCCATGCCATATTTTGTGGTCCAGCGCGTCATGGAGGCACTCAACGAACACGGCAAGTCACTTAAGGGCGCTAATATTCTCATCCTGGGAGTAGCCTATAAAAAAGAAATAGATGATGACCGGGAGTCTCCATCCTATAAGCTCATGGAACTGCTTGCCAATAAGGGTGCGGAAATAAGGTATAATGATCCTTACATACCAAAACTAAAGAGAGTTCGTAAATACGACCTTCGTCTGACCAGCACACCACTCACGGCCGAAAACCTGGCAACCGCCGACTGCGTGCTCGTCGCCACCGACCATGCCGCTTATGACTATGATTTTATCCTGAATAATGCCCGCCTGATCGTGGACACGAGAAATGTATTTACGGGCAGCAGCAAAACTGCCGGCAAAGTATTTATGGCATGAGCAGGATCTATGGATCAGGCGAGATATTCTGTATTGTTCCCGGGAGTCACGTATTAATTATTTAGCAGCGCAGTTTGACTGACTTGACAATGTCATGTTCCGGGGGTTCTTCTTTTCCAGGGGATGAGCATGGGGACAGTCCGGCAGTAGGCGATGTGCGCCCAGCTCTTTCTGCAATCGTTTTTCTTCCAGGAACGAGCCGATTACAAGATAGGCGGAGAGGATCACCTTGCCGGGCAGGGAAACATCGCTGTTGGGGCCGGCCCCCCAGAGAAAGGCAATGCCGCCGCTGTACCAGGGATGGCGGACATAGCCGAGGATGCCGTCACAGTGAAACGGCAGCGGCGCCGGCGCTTCGGCCCGGCGGGACTGCCGCCATTGAGAGATGCCCAGGAAGTAGCTCATATCATAGACCCGGGAACCGAGATAGAAAAGAACCGCTGCGTAAACAAGAAGACCGGCCTGCAACAGCCGCCAGGGTCCGGGCCAGTTGAAAATGACATGCTGCGGCAGGGAGTACTGGTAGTAGATAAGCGGCACCAGGGTGACGACGCTGAACAGGACGTAGCCCAGGCGGTACAGGCCGAAATATCGACCGAGCAGGGTCCGGGCCGTTTTGTGCGCGTAACTGCTGATGAGCAGGCTGTGCTGGGCGCACCAGGCAATCCATAAAGAGGCAAGAGTCAACATCCGGAATCCTTGACGGCCGGGCCGGTTAACCGGGTAATCAGGAGTCGGGCGGGGAGAATTCAATACATTTTTCCGGACAGTAGGCCGCCGCCTCGTACACCGCCCCGGTGATTTGCGGATCAACGGTAACCAGTTCGGCCTTGCCCGTCATCTCGCCGAGGCGAAAGACCTCGGGACAGAGTTCCACGCAGGTCCCGCAGCCGCTGCACAGATAGGTGTCTATAATAATTTCTCTCATGAACCGAAGGTAGCACGAAACAGTGCGGTTGTCGAAAACTTGCCTACACTCCATTGAAGGCGCAACAGCCCAGGGCATTCTTTTTGAAAGAGAGATCGGGCTTGATGGGATACTTGCCGGTGAAACAGGCCAGGCAGAAGGAGTCCCTGGCCAGGCCGGTCGCCTCGACCAAGCCTTCCAGGCTCAGGTAGGTCAGCGAGTCGAGCCCCAGGTGTTCACGGATTCCGTCGACGGATTGTTTGCCGGCTATCAGCTCGTTATTCGACGGAAAATCGATGCCATAGTAGCAGGGATGGCAGGTGGGCGGACAGCTGACGAGCATGTGCACCTCCTTGGCCCCGGCATTGCGCAGCGACCGGACCCGGCTGCGGCCGGTGGTGCCGCGGATAATGGAATCCTCGACAATAATGACCCGCTTGCCCTTTAACAGCGAGCGCACCGGATTGAGCTTCACCCGGACGGAAAAATCACGCATGGACTGGGTGGGCTGAATAAAGGTGCGGCCCACGTAATGGTTACGGATCATGCCCATCTCCAGCGGAATGCCGGATTCCTGGGAAACGCCGATCGCCGCATAGTTGCCGGAGTCGGGAAAGGGCATGACGAAGTCGCCGTCTATTTTCGCCTCCCTGGCCAGGATCTGCCCCATGCGCTTGCGCGCCGCATAGACGTTGATCCCGAAGATGTCGCTGTCGGGCCGGGCAAAATAGACCTGCTCGAAGATGCAGAAGCTTTTGCGCTGCGACGGCCAGGGGAAAATGGATTTGATCCCGTCCTTGTTGATGATCAGCACCTCGCCCGGTTCCACCTCGCGGATATATTCGGCCTCCACCAGGTCCAGGGCGCAGGTTTCCGAGGCCACGATATGGGCGCCATTGTCCATCCGGCCGAGACAGAGGGGCCGGAAGCCGTTGGGGTCGCGCACCGCGATCAGGGTGTCGGCCGTCATCAGCAGGAGAGAGTAGGCGCCGCGAATGCAGGCAAAGGTTTCCTTGACCGCTTTGGCCAGGCCCAGGTGCAGGGTCCGGGCCATCAGGTGAACCACGATCTCGCTGTCCATGGTGGTCTGGAAAATCGCCCCCTTGTCTTCAAGATGCCGGCGCAGGTCAACGGAGTTGACCAGGTTGCCGTTATGGGCGACGGCCAGCGGGGTTCCCTGGTGGGTAACCAGGAAAGGCTGGGTATTGATGATGTTGGAGTCACCGGTGGTGGAATAGCGGACGTGACCCATTGCCAGGTGGCCTTTAAGCCGTTGCAGGGTCTGTTCGCTGAAGACCTCGGAGACCAGCCCCATGTTCTTGTGGATATGGACATGGCTGCCGTCGGCGACAACGATGCCGGCGCTCTCCTGGCCCCGGTGCTGCAGGGCGTACAGGCCGAAGTAGGTTAACTTGGCGGCATCCTCATGGCCGAAAATGCCGTAGATACCGCACTCGTGCTGCGGTTTGTCCGATCGGCGGCCGTCGTTTTTCATTGCCGGTTGCCGCCGTGAAATCGGTTGTCCATGTCCCTGAAGCGGAAGCTGCTGGGCGCTCATGTAACGCGGGCCTCTAAAAAATGTGAAGGCACAAAGAACCGTTTCTTTGTGCCTGTTATTTTGGTACCTGTTTTATTTGTTAACTGTAATTCTGTTAGAAACAGATTACGACATTTTTTTCAACAAAATACGCCGGATTTTGCAGAATAGTTGCAACGGGAAGCAATTTTTTCCGCCAAAGGAGCGAGTTACAATTTATTTACAGGGTAATGATGGCAACGAGCAGCCTGGTCAGGCCGGTCAGGTCCCGGAGGCTGATCTGTTCGTCCGTGGAGTGGACATTGGTCATGCCGGTGGCGATTATGGCCGTCGGCCGGCCGTAGCCGTTAAAAATATTGGCGTCACTACCGCCGCCGGCGCTTTCGTATTTCAGGTCCAGGCCGATCAGGCGGGCGGCCTCGGCAACCCGCCTGATCACCAGGTCATCCGGCCGGAGTTTCATGACCGGAAAATCCAGAGGGGCGGCAAAACTCAGCCCGGGCCGGCCCCGGGCCTCGCCGCCGGGGTCCTGCCAGTCGTCGATCACCTGGCTGAAGGCCGCCCGGACCCGGCCGGTCAGTTCGTCAAGCTCCCGGCCCGAGTGGCTGCGGATTTCACCGTCGATAACGACCTCGGCCGGCACGATATTACTGGCTTCGCCGCCCCGGATGGTGCCGAAATTGATCGAGCTGTCCTTATTTATCCGCCCGCATGGCGCGGCGGCGATGGCCTGAGCGGCCAGCTTGATGGCGCTGATGCCCCGCTCGGGATGCAGGCCCGCGTGGGCGGCGACGCCGCGGATAATGATGTGCAGCCGGTTCGCGGCCGGCGCCCCGAGAATGACGCGGCCAAAGCCGCTGCTGTCCAGGGCGTAACCGCTGCCGGCCCGGATCATTGCCGGATCGAGGGCCTTGGCGCCCAAGAGGCCTATTTCTTCGCAGGTGGTGAAAATAAATTCCAGCGGCCCGTGCTCAAGCCGCCGGGCGCGGACCAGGCGCATGGCCTCGATGAGCGCGGCGATGCCGGACTTGTCGTCGCCGCCGAGAACGGTGTCGCCGGCACTGAAAAAAGTGTCGCCCTCGCGGCGCACCCGGACCCCGGTTCCCGGCTCCACGGTATCCATGTGACAGTTGAAGAATACGGCTTCCCGCTCCAGGGTCCCGTTAAAGCGGATGAACAGGTTGCCGGAATCCGAGCCGGTCGTTCGGGCCGAGTCGTCTTCAACGATTTCGTCCGCACCGAGTTCGGTGAAAATCTCCTTGAGCAGCGCCGCGACCCGGCCTTCCCGGCGGGAGGGGCTGTCGATTTCGCATAACGTGATAAAATTCGCCGCCAGGCGTTCGCTGTCAATCTTCACAACCAGGGGTATCCGGAATCAGGGTTTTCGGTTTTGGGCGTAACAGGACGACCGCATGGGCGGCGATGCCTTCGCCGCGGCCGGTATAGCCCATCTGCTCGGTGGTGGTGGCCTTGACATTGACGGCGTCCGGGCCGGCGGCGCAGACTGCGGCCAGCCGCTCCCGCATTGCCCCGAGGAAGGGGGCGAGCTTCGGCTGTTGACAGATCACCGTGATGTCGGCGTTACCGAGAGCGAGTCCCTTGCTTGCGACGCGTTCCATGACCAGGCCCAGCAGTTTCAGGCTGCTGATGCCCTGCCATTGTTGGTCGCTGTCCGGAAAATGGCGGCCGATATCACCATCGCCCAGGGCGCCGAGAATGGCGTCGATCAGGGCATGGGTCAGGACATCGGCGTCCGAGTGGCCCAGCAGGCCGAGCTCAAAGGGGATCGTGACCCCGCCGAGGATGAGCGGCCGGTTTGTTGTCAGCCGGTGGGCGTCGAAACCGTGACCGATTTTCATGACTGCGGTCTCCCGGCACAGCCCGGCGGCCATTCTCAGGTCCCCGGGCCGGGTAATTTTAAAGTTTTCCTCGCCGCCGGCCACGACGGTTACGGCAATACCTGCGTGTTCCAGCAGCGAGGCCTCGTCGGTGCCGACAAAGCCGTCCCGCGCCGCCAGGGCAAAGGCCTGTTTCAGCAAATCAGGGCGGACGGCCTGCGGGGTCTGGGCCTGCCAGAGGCCGGTGCGGTCCACGGATTTCAGGATTTCGCCGTCCGCGGCCACCTGTTTCAGCGTATCCTTGACCGGGACCGCGGCAATGGCGGCTCCTGATTCCATTGCCCCCAGCAGGCAGCGCCTGATGATCTCGCCGCTGACCAGGG
>JAADIK010000040.1 GCA_013151365.1 Deltaproteobacteria bacterium | reverse complement strand
CGGCTGGAACAGATCGTCAAAAGGCTCAAAGCAACGGGAGCCAGGCTTGTGTGGGCAAGTTCCACCCCGCTCTCCGGCAAGATGCTCGGCAAGACGAAGAGCGATCCCATGGTGCGCCTGAACAAAACCGCGGCAGAGGTAATGAAGAGGAACGGCATCCCGGTCGACGATCTCTACGCAGTGGTCAAACCGACCCTCGCGGCCATACAGCGCCCCGACGGCTGTCACTACCGGCCTGCGGGATACAAGATCCTCGGCCAAGCCGTGGCAGAATGTATTCTCGAACAATTGGGGATTAAGGGCCTGTAAGAGAAAAACCGTCCCCCTGCGTATACTGCTTCAATTTTCCGGCAGGGTGAAATATAATAAAAACAGGGAGAGCGAAATAGCGTTTGCGAAATAAAGGAGAGACGGACCATGACAATCGTCATTCTTGGCGGCGGCGCCATCGGCAGACTGCTGGGCGTATATTTGAGCAAGGGCGGCCATCATGTCACGCTGGTCGACCCGAACCTTGAGGTAATTGAAGCCATCAACAGCCGGGGCATCGGCTTCATGGAAGAGGAGGCGACAAATCCCGATGCCATTTCATACATCCCGGCCAAGGCCGTTCAGCATGCGGGCCAAATCAAACACTGCGACCTGATTATCCTGGCGGTCAAATCATTCGACACCCTGACCGCGGTCCAGGCAGCGGCCCATCTTCTCCGGGAAAACACCCCGATTATCGGCCTGCAGACGGGCCTTGGCAATATTGAACAGATGGAACGGGTGGTCGACAGAAAACAGATCATCGGCGGCTTCACCTTTATGGCCGCGACAGCCCTGGGGCCGGGGGTAGTCCGGCAGGGCGGCGCCGGGAAAACCTATCTTGGCGAGCTGGACGGCCGGATATCAAAACGGCTGCAGACCGTCACCGATCTGTTCAACAATTGCGGCCTGGCCTGTAAACCTGTTCACCGGGTCGTCGGCCGTCTCTGGTGCAAGGTTATCGTCTATTCCGCCATTAATGCGGTCTCCTCCATCCCGCGGGTCAAGAACGGACAACTCCTCGACTCGATGGAATCCATTACCCTCATAAAGCGGTTGATAGATGAAGGCCGCAAGGTGGCAGAGGCCAAGGCCATCGACCTGGTCTATCATGACCTGTACGAACTTTTTTTTGCCGCCTGCCGCCGGAGTTCGGAAAATCTTTCCTCCATGCTGCAGGACATACTCAATGACAAACGGACCGAAATCGACGCCCAGTGCGGCGCCCTGGCCGCCTTCGGCGAACAGGCCGGAATCCCGACCCCCACGCAGCAGACCATGGTTGAACTGATTAAACTGCTGGAGAAAAAAAGTGCCGGACCGGCAGCCTGACCGCTTCCCGGCCGCCCGACCCTGTTACCAGCGTATCCGTGAGGCAGTATGATGGACTGGAGAAAAATCCTGGTTGCGGTTGACAACACCCCGACATCCGAAAGGGCTCTGCGCTATGCCGGCGACATCGTCGGTCACCTGCCGGAGGTCAGTCTCCACCTGTTACACGTCTATCCCGAGCCCCCGCCCGATTACTATCGCTCCGGCAGAACCCTGGATGAGTATAAAAAGGAAAACGAACGGCAGGCGCAGGAGATTTTCGACAAGGCCGTCTCAGTGCTCAACAGCTGCGGGATCGAAAAGCAGGCCATTACCACCGAATGCCGGATGGCAATACAAACAACCATCAGCCAGACCATCCTCGACATCCAGGCCCGGGATGGTTACGGGACAGTGGTTGTCGGCAAGCGGGGCGTTTCCAAGGCGGAAGAATTTTTATTCGGCTCCATATCCAACGCGCTCGTCCATCACAGCAAGGACATCGCCATATGGGTCGTCGGCTGATATCCCATGTACGACACCCAGGAAGCACTGCCCCCGGATATAGCCGAGCGCCTGAAGTTTCATCGCGTTACCAGGAGCCTGCACCGGCCGTCCCGGGTCTTCACGGACACCTCGGATTTCACCGCCATTGACTATGGCGACATTATCGCCGTGGGCGGCCGTTACTTTCTCGTGATCGCCTATACCAGGGAAGGACGATTCGGGGTCGATGAGCAAATAAAACAATGGGTCCCCAGGGTTGAAAACCTGGCCACCGGCGAGACCAAAATCATCAAACTCGTCTTCCACGAAACCTTTGATATCACCCTGGGCCCCTTCACCATCCCCTGTTACCGCAGTCCGGAAAAAGAGGCCCGCGTTCTGGAGCTGGTGCAGGGCCATCCCCACTTCATGCAGGGAGAAACCGTGCCGGACGAGGCCGGCAACCCGGTGCGGATTATTGATATAGTCAACGGCAGCCGGCTGGACAGGGTGATCCACCGTAACGGCACCACCCACCAGGACTACTTTACCCGGCAGCTCCCGACCATTCTCGAACAATTCCTCGAATGTCTGCAGGCCATCTCTTTTCTCCATGCCCACGGTTTCAGGCATGGCGATATCCGCCGCGACCATATCTTTGTGGAGCGCGAAACCGGCCTCTTCAAATGGATAGATTTTGACTATGATTTTTACCTGCCGGAAAAACCTTTTGCCCTGGATCTCTTTGAACTGGGCAATATCCTGATCTACCTGAGCGCCCGCGGCAACTATTATCCCCGTGATATCATGAACGACCCCGGCATGGGGCCGAAAGTACTCGAAACCATTGTTCCCGGGGACGTTTCCCTGCTTTCCAAAAACAGAATCGTCAACCTGCAAAAACTCTTCCCCATCATACCGACCCAGCTCAACAATATTTTTCTCCATTTTTCACAGGGCACCGAGGTTTTTTATGAGACCGTGGACGAACTGCATGACGATCTCAAGGCGGTCCTGCCGCTCTTGGGGGCTGCGCAGAAAACAGATTCAGAGAAATGACGGAAACGGCTGCGGACGGCGCGAGCCCGGACGGCGCACGCCCTGCCCTATGGCTTGGTAATGGGCAAGGTCACCATGGTTCCGGACCTTGGTTCACGATAACGGATTTCTCCTGCTATCGCCGCGGCTGAGACCGCCCGGTCCAGCGACATACGGACCATAATGGTCCCGGCCTGTACCTCGCGCAGGAGCCACTTGGCCTTGCCCCCGGCCGCATTGACGGATTTGGCGGGCGGCAGCGAGCTGCGGATCGCCACTCCGGCGGGCAGGTTCTGAATAACGATGAGTGACGGCGGCGGCGGGGAGCCGACAATGATCTTCACCACCAGTTTCCGGCCCTGCGCCCGGAGGTATCTGGCGGTTACCAGCTCTCCCGCCCGGAGCCTGGCCGGGAGGGAGAGCATAATCAGCACCAGGCAAGCGAGCCCGATTGTCAGAAAAAATTTTACGCCGCTGCCGGCAAATCGTGTTTTCATGGCCGCTGAGCCTCCAATCTCCGGTCCCGGCCGTTATTCCAGGACCACATATTTTCCGGTTTTGTGATCCCAGTAATAACCGCGACCGGCCCAGATATTGTCGATGAGATTTCGGCCGAACTTCAGGTCCGGCATATCACTGTAGCGATCGTAGACGGTCAGGATCTCTTCGTCATCCACAATGCCGTCACTGTTCGTATCAGCCCAATGGAACGGGGCAACGGTTATGGTGGTTGCGCCGAGGGTGGGGACGAGGTCGCGGCCGCCCTGTTTCAAGGTGATCGAACCTGCGAAATCGAGGTGCTCTCCCGCCACGGCCCCGGTCGGCGCCCGGACGACATAGGCAAAGGTCAAGTGCCGGGTTTTCGCCCTGCGGATCCACTTGACGGTCCTGGTCCGGGCGTCAAAAGTGGTCAACGCCGGTTCACTGTCAACGACAACGCAAGCCGGCGGCAGGACCTCCTTGATGATGAGCGAAACCGGCCCCGCCTTACTCATCCGCACCCGGATGAGGACGGGAAAGGACTGGCCGGCCGGCACATGGGCGGGCAGGATCCGCTCCGCGGACACGGTAATATCATGCGGCCCGAACAACAGGTAGCCGGCAACCCCGGCTCCCAGGACGGCGACCAGCGCCACCAACAGAATCCAGGAAGCCCGCGAGCGCCGGGCCGGGGGAGCGACCGGGGGCTCGTTGCCCGTCCCGCCGGCCGACCGGACCGGTTGCGGCTCGCCGTCGTCCTGCTCCAGGATGGCCTGGAGCTCCACCTCCAGGGCCTGGGCCAATTTCTCCGCGTTTTCGAGTTTGATCGAGGGATAACGACGATTTTCCCAGCGGGAAATGGTGTCGGTGGTCACCCCCACCACCGTGGCGAGGTAGAGCTGGGTAAGCCCCTTGCTCTCGCGCAGGCTCCTTACCCTGACGCCGTCTATCCTGGCCATCGGCGGAGTGGAGGGCAACGAATTTGTTGCGGCTGTGCGGTCCGGCTTGTCCATCATTCCCATTACCTGAATCCGTGACGGCTTGAAATGCTATTCCATGCAATAGTGGAATTGTATTATGTAGCAAATAAACTCATTCTCCGGTCTTCACCGCGCCGCCCTGCTGGGCGCAGACCGCAAAAAAAACGCCCGCTCAGGATTGTATACC
>JAADIK010000184.1 GCA_013151365.1 Deltaproteobacteria bacterium | reverse complement strand
GCTACGCCTGCGGTTTTACTCAATTACCGTAACCAAATCTGACCCAAATATGAGCGCAATCTTGCCCATGTTATTTTCTTACAGGCCCTTAGGTTTATATCTGGCGGCAGGGTGGGCTTGGACTTTGGCTGGTCTTCCACCCTGCCTTTCCCGGGCCGTCTCTCACATCTTTTCGCGCTCACCTCCTTTCAAGCGGATACGACCAGGAGTGCGCATCTCCCGTCATACCGCGATGTCTCTCTGCAAGTCTTTGCAATAAATCAGTTTTTCGGCCTCCGGGCCAAACAGGTCCGCGGCCTCTTCTTTTTCCCGCAAGGTAAGGATCCGCCTTCCCTGCCCGAGGGCGTTTAGCAATAATTCGACATTGCACCGGTTGGCGGGGCCCACCGGAAATCCCGCATCAATAACCAGGTCCGCCTTTTCCAGGGCGGCCATGGCCGCAAGCCGGGTCCGGTCCCGCACATCTTGGAACGGCTTGGCCCCGATTACCGTCGCCCCGACAGACCTGGAAATGTAAAAATCAATATCATTTTCATGGATCACCCCGGTGACGATCCCGAAGCCGCCCTTGGCAAGAAGGCGGTACACCGGGGTGCCGGTGCCGCCGCCGGCTACCACGAAGGCCGTTTTGCCGTGCCTGCCGTTGATCAGCTCGATCGTCCCGAGCTGACTGTCGAAACGGGCGCAATCAAGGTCATATAACCGCGCCACCGTCTCCCCGTTCAGTATCTTGTCCGGGGGGCCCCAGGCCATTATCGCCCCGTCCTTGACCAGCACCACGGTCTCCGCGAGCTTGAGGGCCAGGTCTACATCGTGCAGCGAGATGATGACGGTAATGCCCTTTTTCCGGCAAAAATCACTGAGGATGGCCATGAGTTCGAGCCGGTGCTTCAGATCGAGATGGACCGTCGGTTCATCCAGGATGATGACCTCGGGTTCCTGGGCCAGGGCCCTGGCCACGAGCACCTTCTGTTTCTCCCCGTCGCTCAATTCATTGAAATACCTGTCCGCGATACCGGTGGCATTGACCAGGTGCAGGGACTCCCGGATCTTCCCGATGTCGTGTTCGGACAGGCGGCCGAGAAAACCGGTATGGGGGTATCTGCCCATGGCGACAAAGTCAAAGGCGGTGACCAGGCCCGGCGACATATGGCCGGTCAGCACCACGGCCAGGGAACGGGCCAGTTCGTGGGATGTCAGGTCGTTGAGCAAACGGTTGTCGAGATATATGGCCCCTTTTAAAGGAGCGAGGAGCCGGGCGAGGGTCCTCAGGATCGTGGTCTTGCCGGAACCGTTCGGCCCGAGGAGGCAGACAAGTTGTCCCTTCAGCATCTCCTGGTTGATATCGGCAACCACGGTCCGGGTCCCGTATCCCACTGCCAGCCCGCGGGTTTCCATGACCTTTTTCGGTCCGTTTGCGTTCTTCGGCCCGGTCATATCGCCACCCTCCTCTTGAGCAGGAGAGCGATGACGATGGGAGCGCCGATGAAAGAGGTGATGGCGCTTATCGGCAGTTCCACCGGCGAGAACATGGTCCTCGCCACCAGGTCGCAGAGGGCGGTCACGACCGCGCCGAAGAGGACGACCGCCGGGATAAGCAGTTTGTTATCGGAGGTCCCGAACGTGAGTCTCGCCATGTGCGGGACCGCCAGGCCGATGAAAGCGACCGGCCCGGCAAAGGCGGTCACCAGACCGGCAAGGGCGCTGGAGAAGATCACGATCAGGAACCGGAAGACCTTGATGTTGACCCCCATGCTCTTGGCGTAATCCTCTCCCAGGAGAAAGGCGTTCAGCTGTTTGCTCATGAGATAGGCGCCGATCACCAGGGGCAGCCCGAGCAGGAGCACCAGGTAAAATTCCTGCCAGGAAAAACCGGAAAAGCTGCCCATCTGCCAGAGGACGAATCCCTTGACTTTTTCCTTCTCGGCAAAGGCGATAAGGATGCTGGTTACGGCATGACAGACGTACCCCGTCATCAAGCCGATAATCAGCAGGGTAATGACATTTTTCACCCTGGACGCCACCAGCAGGATGACGACCATCACCGCCAGGGCTCCGGAAAATGCCGCCAGGCTCAAGAAAAAAGGATGAATGCTGAGGAGGCCGACACTCAGGCCCGCCAGCATGACCAGGGCCACCATCAACGTGGCGCCGGAGGAGATGCCGAGGATAAAAGGCCCGACGATGGGGTTGCGGAAAAACACCTGGAGCAGCAGGCCGCCTATGGCCAGGTATCCCCCGCAAAACAAGGTCGAGAGGACCCGGGGCAGCCTGATCTTCCAGATGATCGCCCCTGCCACCGAATCCGTGAGGTGCCGGCCGAGAATCCGGCAGGTCTCGAAAAAAGGTATCCGGACCGAACCGATGCTGACATTCAGGACAAAGGTAATGAACAATATCACCAGGAATAAGAGGAAAAGGCCCTGGTATCTTTTAGTTTTCACGATCAATAATTCTCCTGTAAACTCTGGATCTTGTTGCCGGCGGCCGGCCCCGGATCATTATCCGGCAGCTCAAAGAAATATTCCGGTTTCTGCCCGGCCGGAAAAAGCTGCGGATGAAAAATCGCCGCCAGTTCGGCAACAATCCCCGCGGTATCCGCGGACTGGTACAGCCGGTGCCCGGTAAAGTAGATCCGCCCCTGATTCATCGGCTTGATGTCCACGGTCTGGAGCAGCCGGCTTGATCGGCGCAGCCTGGCCTTCGAGGTGATACCGCTCTCCGGCCCCCGGTAGGTAATGAGAATATCCGCGTCCTTGGCTCTGGAAAAAAACTTTTCCAGTGTGACCCGCATTCAGGTACTGCCTTCAAGGTTGCGGAATAGATAGTCCCCGCCCGCATCGCCGACCATCTGCCCGGCCCATGAATTGCCGGGTTCCACCTGGACTTTCCGGGCATAGATATCCCCCCAGATGACCGTCGGCTTTTTCCCGGCGCGCCGGAGCCGGGCCGATATCTTTTTAATCTGCTCGAACTGTGACGCGGCAAAGGCCTTCGCCTGCTGCTCATCGCCGTAAAAGGCCGAGATAAAGCGAATAAAATTTATATGAGCGCTCAGGTCCTTGGCGATCCTGGTGGAGGTCACCACACACGGGATGGACAGCTCTTCGAGCTTGGGCACGATCCCCTCGTCCCAGGTAAAGACCACGTCCGGCTTAAGACGCTTTAATCTCTCGTAGTCAATCGAGGTCGATTGGCCGAGATAGACAATCCGGCCCCGGTCGATCCCCTTCCTGATCTCCGGGATGTACCAGTCTTCCTTTTTGGTAACGACGCCGTCAATGGAGTCGACATGGCCCAGGACCTTGATCAGGGCGGCATTGTAGGTGGAATAGACCACCACCTTTTTCACGGGGATCCGGATGATATTCGCCTTGGCATATGCTTTGGCATATTTTCCCCGGACCCGGTAACCCCACGGGGCCAGCAGGAGCTTGCGGCCGATGCCGTCCGTCACTTCCTTGCAGCCGTTGTCGAGATATTTGACGCTGAAGCCGCCAAATTGCTCGAACTCCACCTTGTTGCCGCATCCTGACAACAGGCCGAGGGATACCGTGATAAAGATCAAGACCAGGGCGATATTGAAGCCGGCGTGTTTCATGTTCGTCTTTTCCAGTCAAAAATTGTTGTTACTGTTCATGGACATCCCGGCCGGGGCGCAGCCGCTTCGGGTCCGGGCCGCCAGCAGGAGATACATGACCAGGCCCAGGCCGAAGACAATGGCTCCGGCCGCCAGCAACCCGGTTCCGGGATCTTTCCTGATAATCAGGTTAATAAAGGGGGGCTTTTTTGCGCCCCTGGTTTTGGGGTAGAAATCGGCGATAAAAAAACTCCAGCCCCGGTAGCGGACGGGCCGGTTGATCGAAATCCTCCGGCGATGGATGCCGCTCCGGTCGACGATGGCCAGGGTTCCGGTACAATCCCGGACCTTGCCGGCCATGCCCAGGAAACGGGTGTCCCGGCCGAAAAAATCGACCTTCAGGTCCCGCAGGACTACCTTGATCCCCGAACCCGGCGCCCTGACCGCCCCGCCCACGGCCAGGATGTTGCCGTGCGAATTGACCCCGAGCGTGTGACTGACCAGCTGACCCGCGAGGAGCAGGAGAAAACCGACATGGACAACGGTGGGGGCCAATCTCAGGAATGATCCCCGGATGTCGTCCCTGCTGAACCGGGCAACGACGGCAACGGCCCGGTCCGTGCCGCAAACGGCGGTGGTGAGCGCCAGCGCCGACAGGAGCAGCAAGGCAACGAAAAACCACCAGGTAAGACGCGGATTACCCGCGCCGTAGGAGAGCAGCCACTGCTGGAGGAACCGGTCCTGCAGGGGATAAAAGAGCTCGGGATACCGTTGCATAATCATGGAGCCGACCAGGATATCCGCAAACAGGGCATAGATCAGCCAGAGCGAAAGCCTGGCGTCGCCCAGCAATCTCCAGGATCTCCTAATACAGTTGATAGAGCCTGGCATCCAGGACCCCCGGACCATGTATCCCGCCGATCTGCGGGAGATAATCAAACGATAATATGACCCCGCCCAGGAGGACCCACGCCTTTCTCTTTTGCCCCCATCCCCTGGTCAGGTGGAGATGGAGAAAACCCACGTAGTAAAACCAGATGGCGATGGAGTGAAAATAATAATGATTCCACGAAACCACGTCCGCCCGCTCCATATAGCTCCAGACCATGCCGAACAGGCCGGCCGTACACAGAAAGGCAAAGCCCCAGATGATGAGCCGGTACGGCATCTCGTCCCTCCTCTTCCCGTAAACGGCGAGGAGCGCAAGATAGGCCCCGGCAATGAGCAGGCCGTGGGCGATAAACACGAAAAGGTGGAAGAGGTGCGCATAGATGCTCTTGGACATGAGGGTAAAGGGCGGGTAATACCCTTCTGAAAAAAAGATGGCCAGGCCCGCAAACAGGACGATCAGGGGGACCAGGGAAAGACCTTGCCGTTGCCGTTCGAGCATAACCAGGATGAGGGCGATGGCGGCCAGGGCCAGGGGCAGGAAGAACGGTTCCGCAAACATGTTGCAATACGGCCAGATAAGATAGCGGCCGCCGAGCTCGGAGATCATGTTGACCGCAAACGCCGCCGCCAGTAACCGGACGGCGAACCGTTCGAGCCGCAACAGGGAGCAGAGGAGGGCTGTCCCGTAGATCAGGGCCGCGATATAAAAGGTTTCTATGGGGAATGCCAGGGTCATCATTTTCTTCCGTCTTTTCCTATTTCCGGCCCTTGCTTTGCGCGCAAAAAACGCGCAAAAAAAAAGGGACATCCCCGGACCGAAATTAATCGATCCTGGATGTCCCTTTTTTATCCGTAAGATCATGACAGACGTACCCACTGTCCACGAGGGTTACGACTTATATACGTTCAGGCAGGTCTTCTGACTCCCCCTCCCTTTCAGCAACCTTCCCATCCCTTAATCGGAACAGTGGTTTGTACTACAGGCTGAAAGAGTTCCTTTTCCCTGAACGACCGGAAAAAGGAGGGGTCACAGCGGCGGGCCCGTCCCCGATTTACACGGGGTTCCCTGTTAGGCTCTGTTACGAGCACCTGAACGATCAGCCTGATTTCTAATATAAGCCGGTAACAAATGTCAAGAAAAAATCAGGTGATAGGCGTGATGGGGCTGCTCAGAGACCTGAATCCGTGAGCGTTCGAGAACGGTGCAGATGCAAGGCGGCAACGAGGTTGATTATCCTGGTGTGATATCAAGGAGTTGCCA
>JAADIK010000031.1 GCA_013151365.1 Deltaproteobacteria bacterium | reverse complement strand
CAAGATGTCCTCTGCGGAGCGCTGGTGACCGTTCCCATCGCCGGAATCCGGCAGATGCACCGTCCCTTTTTCCTGATCCAGCGAAAAAACCGGGCACTGTCCCCGGTGGCGGACGTGTTCCTCAAGTATCTTTTGCAGGAGGCGGGGCTCGAATCTGTCTGAATCCGTGACGGATTCAGACCTGAGCCAAAATTATAATGAAAAGGTTGAATGATTTTCAGCTGGAAAAAATAATGTTGTTGCACAACGTACGGAGAAATCAATGAACTACTCCAATGAAGTCGAACAGATGCACTGTGTCGCCCAGGGACCCAACCACGGTCCGGCGCCAATTCCCCAGGAAGGGGGCTGGAACCAGGTCCGCGAAGTCACGGACATAAACGGTCTGACCCACGGGGTGGGCTGGTGCGCGCCCCAGCAGGGGGCCTGCAAGCTGACCCTCAACATCAAGCAGGGAATTATCGAAGAGGCGCTGATCGAGACCGTCGGCTGCACGGGCATGACCCATTCGGCGGCCATGGCCTCGGAGATCCTGCCGGGCAAGACCATCCTCGAGGCCCTGAACACGGACCTGGTCTGCGACGCCATCAACGTGGCCATGCGGGAACTTTTTTTGCAGATTGTCTACGGCCGCAGCCAGTCGGCGTTTTCCGAGGGCGGCCTGCTGATCGGCGCCGGCCTCGAGGACCTGGGCAAGGGGCTGCGCAGCGTCACCGGCAGCATGTACGGCACCAACATTAAAGGGCCGCGCTACCTGGAGATGGCGGAAGGATATGTCCTGGAGCAGGCCCTTGACCGGAATGACGAAATTATCGGCTACAAGTTCGTCAACCTGGGCCGGATGATGGACGCGATCAAGGACGGGACCGACCCGGCCGAGGCGCTGGCCCGGGCGACCGGCACCTACGGCCGTTTTGACGAGGCGGTCCGGACTATTGATCCACGTAAAGAGTAGGGGTGAACGACAATGACACTTTTTGAAGGATATGAACGAAGGATTGCAGCCATAGAAGAGGCCCTGCACAAGTACGAACTGGCGGACCTGGACGAGGCCCGCCGGCTTTGCGAGACAGCGGGTGTCGACGTGTACGCCATTGTCAAGCAGGTGCAGCCCATCTGTTTCGACAATGCCTGCTGGGCCTATGTGCTCGGCGCCGCCATCGCCCTGAAAAAGGGCCGGAAACAGGCGGCGGAAATCGCCGCCGACCTGGGCGAGGGGCTGCAGGCCTTCTGTATTCCGGGCTCGGTCGCCGCCGAGCGCCAGGTGGGGATCGGCCACGGCAATCTTGCCGCCATGCTGCTCAGCGAAGAAACCCGCTGTTTCGCCTTTCTGGCCGGCCATGAGTCTTTTGCCGCCGCCGAGGGGGCCATCGGTATCGCCAGGTCCGCCAACCTGGTGCGCACCAAGCCGCTCAAGGTCATCCTCAACGGCCTGGGCAAGGATGCCGCCCAGATCATCTCCCGGATCAACGGCTTCACCCACGTGGAAACCAAGATGAACTATGCGGACGGGACCCTGCAGGTCCTGAAGGAGACCTCTTATTCCAGCGGCGAGCGGGCCAAGGTGCGGTGTTTCGGCGCCGATGACGTCCGGGAAGGAGTGGCCATCAATCATCTCGAAGGCGTTGACGTGTCGATTACCGGCAACTCCACCAATCCGACCCGTTTCCAGCATCCGGTGGCCGGCACCTACAAGAAGGAGTGCGTGCAGCAGGGCAAGCGTTATTTTTCCGTGGCCTCGGGCGGCGGCACCGGCCGGACCCTGCACCCGGACAACATGGCGGCCGGCCCGGCCTCCTACGGCATGACCGATACCATGGGCCGGATGCACTGCGACGCCCAGTTCGCCGGCAGTTCTTCGGTGCCCGCCCACGTGGACATGATGGGCTTTATCGGCCTGGGCAACAACCCGATGGTCGGCGCCTCAGTGGCGGTAGCCGTGGCCCTGAGCCAGGCGGTCTCCTGAAGCCGGGCCGGTTGCGGGAGAGGCCCGCTTGTAACACCTCACAGGGGTTATAAGTAGATGGTTTCAGGTAGACGGTTTCACCTGCCATAAACCTGTGTTACATGAAATCAGCGCATGGGCGGGGCATACTGAATGCCGCCCCGGTCCCACAGGGCATTGAGGCCGCGGGCGATTTTCAGAGGTGAATCCCGGCCGACATTGCGCGCGTAGATCTCACCGTAATTGCCCACCTGTTTGATGATCCGGTAGGCCCAGGTGTCCGCCAGGCCGAGGCCTTTGCCCTTGATGCCTTCCTCGCCCAGCAGGCGCCGGACAGCCGGATCGGCTGATTTTTTCATTTCATCGACATTTTTGGAGGTCACCCCCAGCTCTTCGGCATCGATCGTGGCAAACAGTGACCACCTGACAATATTGAACCAGCCGTCATCACCCTGGCGGACCACCGGCCCCAGGGGCTCTTTCGAGATCATCTCCGGCAGGACCACGGCATCATCCGGATTGGCCAGGGTCAGCCGCAGGCTGTAGAGCCGGGACCGGCCACCGGTCAACACGTCGCAGCGCCCGGCGGCAAAACCCTTGGCGGCCTGGCCGAAGGTGTCGAAAACCACCGGCTTATAGGTCATCTTTTTTGCCTTGAACCAGGCGGCCAGGTTTTGTTTGGTTGCAACGTCGGCCTGGATGCAGATGGCCGCGCCGTTCAGCCCCCCGGCGCTTTTGGCCCCGAATTTTTTGGTCACCATGAAGCCCTGACCGTCATAAAAATTGACCCCGACAAACTTCAGGGCCAGCGAGGTGTCGCTGGTCAGGGTCCAGGCGGTGTTCCGGGCCAGGATGTCGATCTGCCCCGTCTGCAGGGCGGTAAAACGTTCCTTGGCCGTCAGCGGGACAAACTTGACCTTGTTTTTGTCGCCGAGCACGGCCGCGGCAACGGCCCGGCAGATATCGACATCCAGGCCCGTCCAGTTGCCCTTGGCGTCCGGGCTGGAAAAACCCGGCAGACCGGTAGACACCCCGCACCGAACCACGCCTTTTTTCTGGACATCCTCCAGGGTCGAGGCCCGGGCGGAGGAGACAAGCATCAGCAACACCACAACTATGATAACCGACACGTTCCGCATACTGTTCCCGTCGAATATTCCGTCTTGATAAGATGAACATTAATCCTGCCGGACGATACCGGACAGGTACATTAATCATACTCGCAAAGAGCAAAAAAACCAGTTCTCTTTCGTCGCTGATAATGTTTTCCCCGGGAAAAATGCGGAACAAGGCCGGGTCATGTTATGATGGCGGATCGAGGGTCCTGAAAAAATAAAATTGATGTTTGTATAAATTGTTTTGAGGTTATGCGCGTGATTGAATTTTTTTCTTTTTTCCGGCCGCTCCGTTGATGGAGAAAACAAGGGTGCGCTCCGCCGGAACCGGACGGCCGCAGCCGCCGACATCCCGCCGCTTGGCCGTCTTATGTCTATGCCGCCGGGAACGGGACCGGAGCGTGGTCCAGGTCCATATCGACCGTCTCATCCACGGTTCATCCCTGGCCGGGCCGGACCGCCAGCTGGCCGTGCTGCTGGTCCGGGGAGTGTTGCGGCAGCAACAGTTTCTGGACGCGGTTATCGCCCGTTTCGCAAGCGTGCCGCCGGGCCGGATGAAACCGCTGACCCTGATGGCGTTGCGGGTTGGCGTCTACCAGCTTTTTTTCCTGGACCGCATCCCCGCGTCAGCGGCGGTGAACGAGACCGTGAAGGTCCTGAAGGCGGAGAAGCAGCCCCGCTGGCTCGTCAATTTCGTCAACGGCGTTTTAAGGACCGTTGCCCGGCAAAGGGCATCGCTGCCCGGTCCCGAGGCCGCCGGTGCAGACGGGGCGCCGGTACTCAACCATCCCGACTGGCTGCTGCGGCGCTGGCGGGCGCGCTACGGTCCGGAGCGGACAGAGGAAATATGCCGCCTGAACAACCAGGAACCGCTTCTCTCCCTGCGGGTCAATACCCGGTTGACCAGTCGCGAGGCGCTGGCCGACCGCCTCCGCCGCGAGGGACACGAGGTGCGAAACGGCCGCTATGCGCCGGACGGACTGATCCTGGAATCGGGGGCCGGGGCGGTTGCCGGCCTGCCCGGCTTTGCGGAGGGACTCTTCCAGGTCCAGGACGAGGCGGCCCAGCTGGCCGCCTTGCTACTCGCTCCGTTTGCAGCGGGCCGGCGCTACCTGGACGCCTGTGCGGGCCTGGGCGGTAAAACCGGCCACCTGGCGCAACTTCTGCCCGCAGAAGCGGAACTGACCGCGGTGGAACCCGACCGCCGCCGTTTCACCCTGCTGGGCGAAAACCTG
This sequence comes from Deltaproteobacteria bacterium, assembly GCA_013151365.1. GTDB lineage: Bacteria > Desulfobacterota > Desulfobulbia > Desulfobulbales > Desulfobulbaceae > BMS3Abin13. Next base: position 255 of record JAADIK010000031.1, on the reverse strand, counting down.
CGCCGGCTGAGGGCCGGCGGGAATATCACCCTCTTTAACGGCGGTCTTGACGAGTTTGCCGGCTCAGGCGGGGGTCGGTTCGACGCCATTCTCGTCGACGCCCCCTGTTCCGGCACCGGCGTCATCCGCCGGCATCCCGATATCCGCTGGAACCGCCGGGAAGGTGACCTGCAGTCCTATCAGCGGCAGCAGGGTCTTCTTCTCCATACGGCGGCCTCCCTGCTGGCCCCCGGCGGTATCCTGGTCTACGCTACC
>JAADIK010000190.1 GCA_013151365.1 Deltaproteobacteria bacterium | reverse complement strand
TCCTGTTGTGCCTTTCCTTGAGCACCACAATCTCGGCTTGCACGAAACGCCTCAGCCTCCCGGCATAATCCTGAATCCCCTGGTCGAGGTAACGTTCCCTGGTTTTACCCAGAAAAAGAAAGACGAATTTCATGGGATCAAAAGATCATCTTTGCCTGCTCTTCAAGCAGTTGTTGTAAAATCGAGCAGAACTCATCGTAACCGAGTTCCTGGTTGAGCCCCGGGCACGACTGGCGAATGGTTGCCAAGTTATGTTTGTCCGTCAGGATGCTCGGGTGCAGGGGCCACTGTCCGCAGCGCCACGGCCGACCGTCGTGAACGGTGCAGCCTTCCTTTTCATCGTAAAAAATGCAGTGCCCGTCCACAATCCGCATCTGCACCACCGAACCGGTAACCCGCCAGTACTTTTCCCGCACAACTTCCCTTGGCATGCCGAGCCGGTCAACCATGCGTTGCTGGTCGTCCTGGTCCAGAGACACCGTGGTTTCACCCTGACAGCAATAACCGCACCTGGCGCAGACGAAAATATCCGCCAACCGGCAATCCCGCTCTTGTTTACCCTTGGTCATAATTCATGTCCTGCACAAAAAAAACGTACAGCCACCTCGGGCATGTACGCCGTTTTTTTCTATCAACCGGGAGGTCGGAATGTTCAGGCGTTACCGATCACATCCCCGAAGATGGAGATGTCAACGCCGAAACTACCCGCAGCCCGTTTCCATTTAAACTCGTCCGGGGTGTTAAAGAGGATATCAAAATCACCGGGCACGGTAAGCCAGCTGTTGTCCATCAGTTCCGTCTCCAACTGGCCCATCCCCCAGCCCGCATACCCGAGCATGAAGAGGAAGTGCTCCGGCCCCCTGCCCTGCGAAATATCCCGCAGAAGCCGGATGTCCCGCGACAAAGAAATGTTCGAGGTTATATTCAGGGCATGGGCGGAGAGAGAACCGGAACTAAACAGAATAAATCCGGCATCCATCTCCACCGGCCCGCCCATGTAAACCGGCGGAAAGGGCGCGTCGGCCACGGGGATGTCGGCCCCGCGCAACACGTCACGCAAGGTAATCATCGGATTCGGATTGTTGATTACCAGCCCCATCGCCCCTTCTTCAGTATGGGCGCAGAGGTAAATAACCTGCTCCTGAAAACGCGGATCAGGCATATGCGTTGTTGAAATAAGAAAATGGCCCTTGAGACTTTCCATGATGCGACACTCCGCTTGTCTGCCGACAGGTCAACCAGTGCTTCACCTAGTTTAATAGTAGCACCGCGGAACAGCCACAGTCAAGGCCGATCTTGGCCGCTGTCCTGAATCCGTGAGCGTTCGAAAACGGTGCAGATGCAAGGCGGCAACGATGTTGATTATCCTGGTGTGATATCAACGAGTTGCCAACACAGCAGATGCGCGGTTATCGGGCGCTCACGGATTCAGGATTATCGGCGGGCGACACCAGCCCCTGAATCAGAATATCGTCACCCAGGCGGAGCAGGTCAATGTCTGTCAGGCGAAGGCCGCCGTTTTCATCGTTTATTGCCGCATCGCCGACAAGAGGCGTTCCCGGCCGGCCGATGAAAAACGGGGCGACGAAGAGGTAGACCTGGTCCACCAAACCCTGCCGCAGCATGGAACCATGCACGGTTGCGCCGCCCTCGACCAGCAGCGAGGTGATATCCGCCCGGCCCAGGGACCGCAAGACCTCCTCTAAATCGAGGCGGCCGCGCTCGTCCCGGCCGACCCGCCGGATAACGGCCCCGGCCCCGGCCAACTGTTTTTCCCGTTCCGCCGGGGCATCCGTGCCGCAGAAAACCCAGGTAGCGGCGTCACTTCGCTGCCGCAGCATGGCGGCTTGGGGCGCAAGGCGCAAGGTTGTGTCCAGGATGACGCGGAGAGGGTCTCTGCCAGCGCCGTCCGGCAGACGGGTCGTTAACGAGGGATCGTCAATCAGGGCGGTATCGACGCCGACCAGGATGGCGTCCAGAGTGTCTCGCAGCCGGTGGGTAAAGAGCCGGGACTGCTCGCCGGTAATCCGGCCGGCCCGGCCTCTTTTAAAGGTGATCTTGCCGTCCAGGCTCATCCCCGCCTTCATCACCACCCATGGCAGGCCGGTGGCGGCGTGTTTGATAAATCCCCTGTTCAAGGCGCGGCACTGCTCTTCAAGCACCCCGGTCTTGACCTCGATGCCCTGGGAAGCCAGGAAAGAGCCGCCACCGCCGGCGACCGCCGGGTTGGGGTCAAGCATCCCCACCACGACCCTGGAAATGCCGGCAGCCAGCACCGCCCGGGTACAGGGCGGAGTGCGGCCGCTGTGATTACAGGGCTCAAGGGTAACATACATGGTTGCCCCGCGGGCGGCGGCACCGGCGGCGGCAATGGCGTTCACTTCGGCATGCGGGGTCCCGGCCTTGCGGTGGTAACCGCGCCCGACCACGGTGTCGTCGCGGACAATTACCGCGCCGACGCAGGGGTTGGGAGACGTTCTTCCCTGTCCCTTCCCGGCCTCCTGCAAGGCAAGACGCATATAGCGATGGTCATGTGGATTCATTGTCAAACGTGCCAATCCGCGGCAGAATCAGGAAGCGGGATTGTCCTTGTCGACCAGAAAAATCTTGAGTTCGTCCATGAACTCGTTGACATCCTTGAACTGACGATAAACGGAAGCGAAACGAACATAGGCGACGACATCAAGTTCGGGCAGGGCCTCCATCACCCATTCACCAACGCGGCTGGTCGGTATCTCCTTGCCCCCGGTATCCTGCAGGCGTCCCTCGATCACATCGACAAAGCGGTCGATATCGGCGATACTGACCGGCCGCTTCTCGCAGGCCTTCTCGATCCCCGCCACAATCTTCCCCCGGTCCCATGGTTCCCGGCGGCCATCCTTTTTAACGAGCATCGGCAGCATCACTTCGATGCGCTCATAGGTGGTAAACCGTTGTTCACAATGATTACAGGCCCGGCGGCGGCGGGTGATGGTACTGTCCTTGTTCAGACGTGAGTCAATGACCTTGTTATTCAGATGACCGCAGTATGGGCATTTCATTAAAAACTCCCGGCCCCGGAAAATATGGGACTATTGGCAGGACACCTAATTATCCGTCCTTTTGAGCTCGGGATAGAGAGGCAGCTTGTCGCAGAGCGCCCGGACTTCCTGGCGGACCTGAACGATTTCCGCCATATTCCGGTTGGTGACGACCCTGTTGATCCAATCGGCGATCTTGACCATCCCCTCTTCCTTCAGACCCCGGGTGGTGACCGACGGCGTCCCGATCCTGATCCCGCCGGTGACAAAGCGGGACTCGGTATCAAAAGGAATGGCGTTCTTGTTGACGGTGAGTCCGGCGTCTTCGAGCAACCCTTCGGCCTCTTTACCGGTTATCCCCTTGTTTTTAAGGTCGACCAGCATCAGGTGATTGTCCGTGCCGCCGGAAACAATACGAAAACCATGCTCGGTCAACCGGGCGGCCAGGACCCCGGCGTTCCTGACGACCTGTTGCTGATAGTTACGAAAATCCGGGCTCATGGCCTCCTTAAAGCCAACGGCCTTGGCCGCGATAACATGCACCAGCGGCCCGCCCTGGATGCCCGGAAAAATATTGGAATCCAGAATTTTACCATATTTCCCCCGGGCCAGAATCAGGCCGCCGCGTGGTCCCCTCAGGGTCTTATGGGTCGTCGAGGTCACAAAATCGGCATAAGGAACCGGCGAAGGATGAACCCCGGCCGCAATCAATCCGGCGATATGGGCCATATCCACCATTAAATAGGCGCCGACCCGGTCGGCGATATGGCGGAACGCCGCAAAATCAATGGTCCGCGGGTAGGCGCTGGCCCCGGTCACGATCATTTTCGGGCGGGTTTCAAGGGCAATCCGCTCCACCTCTTCCATGTTGATTATCTCGGTTTCCCGATCCACCCCGTACGAGACGAAGTCATACAACTTACCGGAAAAGCTGACCGAACTGCCATGGGTGAGATGACCGCCATGGGCCAGGTCCATACCGAGTACCTTGTCGCCGGGCGTCAGGACCGCGAAGTAAACCGCCATGTTGGCCTGACTGCCCGAATGCGGCTGGACATTGGCATACTCGGCGGCAAAAATTTCCCGCGCCCTGTCGATGGCGAGGGATTCCACCTCATCCGCATATTCACAGCCGCCATAGTAGCGGCGGTGCGGATAGCCCTCGGCATATTTGTTGGTAAAGACTGATCCCTGGGCCTCGAGTACGGCCTGAGAAACAATATTTTCAGAAGCGATCAGCTCCAGCTGGTTGGTCTGACGCTCTAATTCATACTGGGTGAGACGATAGATATCAAAATCCGTCTGTTCCAAGGTTGCCATTATCAGGGACCCTTCCGCTTATCTTTGACTTTCTCTTCCCGGCGCGGCGGATCGGGAAGAAACAGGATTAAAAAAAAACCGACAATACCAAGTACCTGAATCCGTGAGCGTTCGAGAACGGTGCAGATGCAAGACGGCAACGAGGTTGATTATCCTGGTGGATATCAACGAGTTGCCAACGCAGCAGATGCGCCGTTATCGGGCGCCCCGCAGGGCGGCGCGGTGAAGACCGGGAATACTTTTATTCTGTAATAATGCAATAAATTCCACATATTGCATGAAATAGCACCTCAAGCCGTCACGGATTCAGGAAGTATACAAGGATGCCGGCCGCTACGCAAGTTTACTGAAAAAACATCGAGGCAGGAAAATCAACTCAACTTGTCGAGACGGCGCTGATGCCGGCCGCCGGCAAATTCGGTTTGCACCCAGACCCGCACGATATCCAGGGCCAGTTCCGGCCCCACAACCCGTCCCCCGAGACACAACACATTGGCGTTGTTATGTTCGCGGCTCTTGCCGGCGGAGTACGGTTCATGGCAGAGGGCCGCCCTGATATCCCGGTAGCGATTGGCGGCAATGGACATGCCGATGCCGGTCCCGCAGATGAGGATGCCGCGGTCACAGTTACCGGAGCGGACCAGTTCGCAGACCTTGGCGGCAAAATCGGGATAGTCGACAGACTCCGTGGACAGGCATCCTTCATTAACCACTTCATGCCCCATGGTGCGCAGGACCTCCATAACGAGCTGCTTCAATTCAAAGCCGCCATGATCACTGCCGATTGCGATTTTCACAACTACCCTCCTGTCCCCGGGTCTTTTTTTAACCCTTAAACTGTCTCATAATGATGACCGCATTGGTGCCGCCGAAGCCGAAAGAATTCGACATGGCCACTCCGACCCGCTGTTCCCGGGCACAATTCGGCACATAATCAAGATCGCAGGCAGAGTCCGGATTGTCGAGGTTCATCGTCGGCGGGATAACACCGCGATGAATGGTCAGGGCGGTAAAAGCCGCTTCCAGGCCGCCGGAACCGCCAAGCAGGTGACCGGTCATTGATTTGGTCGAGCTGATGCAGAGTTTCGCGGCATGGGCACCGAAGACGGTTTTAATAGCCAGCGTCTCGCAGCGGTCATTGAGGGGCGTCGAGGTACCGTGGGCGTTGATATAGTCTATTGTTTCCGGCGCCATACCGGCGTCTCTCAAGGCCATGGCCATGCAGCGGGCCGCCCCTTCACCGTTTTCCGGAGGCGCGGCAATATGATAGGCATCACTGGACAGTCCGTAGCCGACGATCTCGGCGTAGATCCTGGCGCCCCTGGACCTGGCATGCTCAAGTTCTTCCAGGATAAGCATGCCCGAACCTTCGGCGATGGCAAAACCGTCCCGGTCCCGGTCAAAAGGACGCGAGGCGGTGGCCGGAGAGTCATTGCGGACAGACAGTGCCTTCATCGAGCTGAAGCCGCCGACGGCGAGGGGGCAGATCACCGATTCCGCCCCGCCGGAGATGACGACATCGCAGTCGCCATGCACAATGTGCCGGAAGGCCTCGCCGACCGCGTGGGTTCCGGCGGCGCAGGCCGTAGACAGGGCGAGGTTCGGCCCCTTGGCGTTAAAACGCATGGAAATATGACCGGAAGGCATGTTGGGAATAACACGCGGAATGAAAAAGGGGGTAATCCGTCGCGGCCCCTTTTCCAGGTATACCCCGTGATACTCCTCAATCGTCGGCATACCGCCGATCCCGCAGCCGGTAATCACACCCCGGCGCGGGGCCTCCTCATCATCATCGGTGGCCAGGCCGCTGTCCTGCACGGCCATATCGGCGGCAGCGACGGCGTACTGAACAAAGAGATCCAGATTCCGGGCCTGCTTCTTTTCAAAATAGACCCCGGAATCAAAATCATTGACTTCGCCGGCAATCTGTGACGCAAAAGCAGAGGCGTCAAACCTGGTGATCAGGCCTATACCGGACCGGCCGTTTACGAGCCCTTCCCATGTCTTTTCCGTCCCGGTCCCCAGGGGGGAGACCAGGCCGATACCGGTTATTACAACACGTCGTTTCACAACACTCGTACTCAAAATTATTTCTGCAGGTTATTGATAAAATCGATGGCGTCCTGGACCTTGGTAATCTTCTCGGCTTGTTCATCCGGAATCTCCACGTCGAATTCCTCTTCCATGGCCATGATCAATTCAACCAGATCCAGGGAATCAGCACCCAGATCGTCGACAAATGAAGCACCGGATACAACTTTATCCTTGTCTACACTGAGCTGTTCTACAATGATATCAACCATCTTGCTCTCAACCGACATTGTTTTTTCTCCTCTTCGAAAAGTAATGAAGTAACGTGTTCTTCTTTTTTATCTGAATCCGTTATCGGGCGGACCGCAGGGCGGCGCGGTAAAGACCGGAAAAAACGTTTATTCGACAATAATGCAACAAATTCCGCATATTGTACGAAATACCACCTCAAGCCGTCACGAATTCAGGTTTTAGTTTTCAGGGGTCAGTTCACCCCTAAAAAGAATTATTTTACAATAAAATACAACAGGCAGTCACTATTTATTTATTCATTAACGCTATTTTTTTAAAGCTGCGTTTATACATACCCCGTCAGTTGCCCATGTACATGCCGCCGTTGACATGCAGGGTCTGACCGGTCATGTAATTGCAGTCGGCAGAGGCGAGAAAGGCCACCGCCGCCGCCACATCTTCGGGTTGCCCGAGGGTGCCGAGGGGAATCTGGAGCTTGATCGCCTCCTGGATTTCCCCGGGCAGCCCACTCGTCATATCGGTCACGATATAACCGGGAGCCACACAGTTGACCGTCACGTTGCGGGCGGCGAGTTCGCGGGCCATGGACTTGGTCAGGCCGACCAGGCCGGCCTTGGCCGCGCCGTAGTTCACCTGGCCGGCATTGCCGAGAAAACCGATGACCGAGGTCATGTTGATGATCCGGCCCCAGCGTTTTTTCATCATGCCGCGCATGACGGCCTTGCTGCACAGGAAGGCCCCTTTCAGGTTGGTATCCAGCACCTTGTCCCAGTCGTCATCCCGCATGCGGGCCATGAGGCCGTCCCGGGTAATACCGGCATTGTTGACCAGGATATCAACCGAGCCCCGGTCAGCTGTAATGGCCTTGACGGCCGCGGCGACAGCCGTAGCGTCGGCGACATCGAATTGACTGATAAAGGCGGCGCCGCCCGCGGCCTCAATGACCGCCAGGGTTTCTTCCGCCGCCCCCGGCCGGCTGACATAGTTGATGCCGACGTCGGCTCCCATAGAGGCCAGACGCAGACAGACCGCCCGGCCTATCCCCCGGCTGCCGCCGGTTACCAGGGCTATTTTTCCGGCAAGTGTCATCGGCCGCGGCCCTCCCTTATTCTGGTTGTCAACAGGGGTACGATATCGAAAAGATCACCGACCAGGCTGTATGTCGCTATGTCGAAAATCGGCGCGTTCTCGTCACGGTTGATGGCCACGATGGTCTCGGCCGACTGCATCCCGACAAGGTGCTGAATCGCCCCGGATATACCGCAGGCGATGTACAGTTTCGGGCACACCGTCTTACCGGTCTGGCCGACTTGGTGCGGGTAGGAGATCCAGCCGGAATCAACGGCGGCCCGGGACGCGGCAACCGCGCCGCCGAGTTCGTCGGCCAGCTCGCGGATCAACTCGAACCCCTTTTCACTCTCCAGGCCGCGGCCGCCGGAAACAAGGATCTCCACCTCCTGAATATTGACCTGGTCCTGTTCGCTCTGAACGCTGCCAAGGACTTCAACCTTTGAGCTGAGCACCCCGGCCGCGGGAACGACCCTTACGACCTCCCCGCTCCGGCCGGGATCCGGCTCCGCCGGAACCATGACCTTGGGACGAACCGTGGCCATCTGCGGCCGGGAATGGGGGCAGACGATGGTGGCCATGACATTGCCGCCGAAGGCGGGCCGGGTCTGCAGCAGCATGCCATCCTCTTCCCGGATGGCAAGGCCCGTGCAGTCGGCGGTCAGGCCGGCCCCGAGGACCGTGGCCACCTGCGGAATAACCGAGCGGCCGATGGCCGTGGCGCCGGCCAGAACCACCTCGGGCTTATGCTCGCGGATGAGTTCAACCAGGATCCGGCCGTAGACATCCTCCCGGTAATCCTCGAGAAAAGGATCGTCCACCAGGAAGACCTTATCGGCGCCGGCGGCGATCAGAAGCCCGGCCTGGTCTTCGATCCCCGAGCCCAGGAAAACCGCACTGAGAGGAACACCCCGCTGATCGGCCAGTTGGCGGCCGATGCCGAGCAATTCATAGGCGACAGGGGCCACCCGGCCGTGACGGTACTCGGCAAAGACCCAGATCCCCGACCACTCTTCCAGGTCGGCTTGGGCCTTTTTTTCAGCCCCTTCAATATGGAGGGCGCCAACCTCGCAGGTCTCGACGCAACTGCCGCAAAGGGTACAGCCGTCGTCCACGACAGCGCAGCCGTCGACTACGGCGATGGCGCCGAAGGGACAATTTTCCTCACAGACGCCGCAGCCGATACACTTCTCACTGTCTACAATCAACATCACCTGCACTCCGTTTCAATTCACTATATACAGAGAAGGAAACCTTATCTTTTTACAAGTAGGGCTGCAGCTGCTCGACCAGCTGGCTGACCTGCTCTTCAATCGTTCCGGAGAACACGGTCCGGTTGCCGCGCGGCGGCGGAGAAAAGACATTGACGACCTGGGTCGGCGAACCGGCCAGGCCGATAAACTGCTTTTCGGCACCGATATCTGCAGCGGTAAGGGCTTCTATCTTGGCCTTTTTCGCCTTCATTTTACCTTTCAGCGACGGGACCCGCGGCTCGTTAATGTCTTTGACCACGGTCAGCAGGGCCGGCAGAGGCAGCCGGAGAATATCATAGCCGTCATCCATCATGCGCTCCACCTGGATGGAATCGGCGGTGACCTCTCTTGTCTTCTGCACACAGGTCACATAGGGCAGGTCGAGCCGGCAGGCAAGACCGGGGCCGACCTGCGCCGTGTCCCCGTCAATGGCCTGCTTGCCGCAGAGGATAAGGTCAAAACCGCCCAGGGTTTCAACCGCCCGGGCCAGGGTATAGGACGTTGCCCAGGTATCGGCGCCGGCAAAGGCCCGGTCGGAGATCAGGACACCGTTGTCCGCGCCGCAGGACAGGGCCTCCCGGAGTACCGTCTCCGCCTGAGGCGGCCCCATGGACAGGGCCGTCACCGTGCCGCCGTGTTCTTCCTTCAGGCTGACCGCCTCTTCCAGGGCATGACGGTCGAAAGGGTTCATGATGGACTCGACGCCTTCACGGGCCAGGGTATTGGTTTCCGGATCAAGACGGATATCCTTGGTGTCCGGGACCTGTTTGATGCAAACGAGAATGTCCATGATTATCCACTCATCACTTTTTAAGGGAGGTTACGACTAACTCCCTAAGCGTATTCCTTGTTCAGCTCCTGACCGATGACATTGCGCTGAATCTGGTTGGTGCCCTCGTAGATCTGCAGAATTTTGGCATCGCGCATCATCTTTTCGACCGGATACTCTTTCATGTAACCGTAGCCGCCGAGAACCTGCACCGCATCGACGGTCACCTTCATGGCCATATCCGTGGCAAAAACCTTGCACATGGAGGATGCCTTGCTCATGTTCTTGGGGTTGCTGTCGATATGACGGGCCGCTGCGTAGACAATGGCCCGGGCCGCCTCGACCTGGATGGCCATGTCGGCCAGGATATGCAGAACGGCCTGGAACGAGATAATGGGCCGGCCGAACTGCACCCTCTGCTTGGCATAGGGCACGGCCTCGTCAAGGGCGGCCTGCCCGAGCCCGACGCCGAGTGCGGCAATACCCGGCCGTGAGACATCAAGGGTTTTCATGACCGTGATAAAGCCGGTCCCCCGGCGACCGACCAGACGGTTTTTCGGTATCCGGCAATCCTTCATGATCAGTTCCCGGGTTGCCGATGAACGGATCCCCATTTTATTTTCTTTCTTGCCATAGGAAAAACCGGGGTCGCCGTCCTCAACCACGAAGATGGACGCCCCGCGGGCGCCCTTGGAGGGGTCCGTGAGGGCGACGATTGAATAGATCTGGGCCTCGCCGCCATTGGTGATCCACTGCTTGGTGCCGTTCAGCACCCACTCGTCACCGTCAAGGACCGCGGTGGTCTGAATCCCCGAGGCATCGCTGCCCGCGTTCGACTCGGTCAGGCCGAAGGCCGCCCATTTCGTACCTTCGGCGATGTCGGGCAGGTAGCGTTCCTTCAACTCTTCACTGCCGGCGATGAGCACGGGAAATATGCCGAGGGTGCTGGCCGCAAAGCTGGTCGCCACTCCGACACAGCCGCGCGCCAACTCTTCCAGTGCCAGCACGATCTCGAAGCAGCCACAGCCCAGACCGCCGAATTCCTCGGGCACAATGATGCTGAACAGATCGGCCTTTGCCATATCCTGGAGAATCGAGGTAGGAAACTCGTTTTTCTCGTCCAGTTCGGCCCGTTGGGGAATAATCTTCTCTTCCGTAATCCCGCGCGCCGTTTCAACGATCATCTGCTGTTCTTCGGTCAAAAAATAATCCACATTTCCTCCTCGTTACCAACACATAAGCATGGACCCCCAGGTGAATCCCCCACCAAAGGCGCAGAACAAAACCAAATCACCACGCCGGATCAAACCCTGACGATTTGCCTCATCCAGGGCAATAGGAATACTGGCAGCAGATGTATTACCATATTTATTCACGTTAATGTAGACCTTTTCCTCAGGGACGCCCAGACGTTCCATGAGTTTGTGTATAATGCGGATATTGGCCTGATGGGGAATCATCAGGCCGATATCTTTGGTGGCTATGCCGTTGCGCTGCAAAAGAGCCGTGACCGACTCTTCCATGGCCCGCACGGCAAACTTGAAGACATCGCGGCCGGTCATCCTGATGTAACCATGATCATCGCCCGGCTGAACCAGGTCCGGGTTCAAGCTCTTGGGGCTGTGCATATAGAGCAGTTCCCAGAGGTTGCCGTCGGTAAAGAGCTGCGAATCGATAATACCGCCGCCGTGATCGCGGCCCGACAGCACGCACGCTCCCGCACCGTCGCCGAAGAGGATACAGGTATTGCGGTCCTGCCAGTTTACCCGGGCCGACAGCGTCTCGGAGCCGATGACCAGGATATTCATGTCCGGCTTGTTCAAAACATACTTGTCGGCCATGTCCAGGGCAAAGAGGTAACCGGAGCAGGCCGCGTTCAGATCATAGGCAAAGGCGCGCTGCGCGCCGATCTCCGCCTGAACGAAACAGGCACAGGACGGCATCGTCATGTGCGGGGTCATGGTGGCGACCACGATGAGATCGATCTCGCCGGCCTCAAGCCCGGCCATTTCCAGGGCCCTTCGGGCCGCGCCGGCGGCCAGGCGGTAGTTTTCCTCTCCCTTGCCGGCTATCCGCCTGGTCCGGATACCGGTGCGGCTGGCGATCCACTCATCAGAGGTATCAACCATCCGCTCCAGATCGGCATTGGTGAGTTCCCGGCGGGGGAGAAAGGAGCCGGTACCAAGAACAACGGAGCGCTTCATCGTCTGCCGCCGGTGCCGGGCTCAGCTTGAATATTCTTCAAGAGAGATAAGGATGCTTTCATTTAATCGGCTTCGATACATATTCGCCGCCACCTCTATGGCATTTTTGATGGCAGTGGCATTTGATTTACCGTGACTGATGATTCCGGTCCCGTTGATCCCCAGGAGTGGCGCCCCCCCGTACTCGGCGTAATCAACTCTCTTGCGAAAACTTTCAAAGGCCCGGCGGATCAGCATGTAACCGATTTTGGCCCGGAATGTCTTCATGATTTCCGTTCTCAGCATCTGCATGGCCGCCTCGGCCAGACCTTCGCTGACCTTGAGGGAAATATTGCCGACAAAACCGTCACAGACAATGACATCCACATCGCCCTGGTAGATGTCCCGGCCTTCGACATTACCGATAAAGTTCAAGGAACTGGCGGCCAGCAACTCGTGCGTTTCCTTGACCAGGGCATTTCCCTTGCCGGCCTCCTCGCCGATACTGAGTAAACCGATACGGGGATGTTTGATGTCTAAAAGCTTACGGGAACAGGACGACGCCATGATGGCGAACTGAAACAGATGGAGGGGACGGCAGTCAACATTGGCGCCCACGTCCATGATAATAACCGGTCTTTTCAACGTGGGAAAGAGACTGGCGATGCCCGGCCGGGATACGCCTTTGAGGCGGCCGAGCTTCCTGACGGCAGAAGCCAGGGTCGCCCCGGAATTGCCGGCGGAGACAACGGCATCGACCCGGCCGTTGCGGGCCAGGTCAAAGCCCACCATGATGCTGGACTGCTTTTTCCGGCGTACCGCCTCGACCGGCGACTCGTTCATGGATATGGCTTCCGGCGCATGCTCGATATGCAGGCGGGCGGCAAGATTACCGGCGACTCCGGAGTCCGCCACCTGCTTTTCAAGAAGCTCACGGGGACCGAGCAGAATGACTTCGAAATCACTATGCTCTCTTATCGCGGAGATTGCGCCGCTGATGGCCAGCTCGGAGCCACGGTCTCCGCCCATGACATCCAGGGCTATGCGCACCATTTGATTCTAACTGATCTCCTCTTCGAGGTGGATCACGGTCCGGTTCTTATACATCCCGCAACCGCCGCAAAGGCGATGAGGCATCTTCGGTTCGCCGCATTCAGGGCACTTGGCAACCTGGGGCGGCGTCAAAAAATCATGGGCTCGCCGTTTCCTGGTCCGGGAATAGGAATGCCTTCTTTTAGGTAAAGCCATGAGAGTTCCTCCAGCAACTATCTGAAATCTTTTTCAGAATCACTTGTTTGTTAAAAATAATATTCATCTGCGCCCGCTAACGGCTCAATTATGCCGAACAACAGGACACAGGCAACGAATCAGCTTTTTTTCAGTTTTTTCAGCACGGCAAACGGAGAGCTGTCGTCCTGATCAAGACAATTACACGTTTGAACATTTAAATCGACGCCACACCGGGGACAGAGTCCGCGACAGTCCTGCCGGCACAGATGTTTCAGCGGCAGGCTCAGCAAAACCTGCTGCCTGAGAATATCGCCCAAGTCGACCGCCGGCTCATCCAGCATAACGGTATCCGGGGTCTCCGGCCCGGCGGCGGTGCCGCCGGTTTCCGGCAGAGGCAGGAGAGACTCTTCGGCATACTCCAGAATGACCCTCATCCTCAAGTCAACCGGCAGATCGTAAGTCGTTAAACAGCGGTCGCAGACGAACCTGACGCCGGTCTGCAGACGACCCTCCAGGGTCACCGTGGAGTCGTTCTCGCGCACCAGTTGCAAATGGGCACGGATGGGCGCACAGCGGCGGATTTCCTTATCCGGGAACCATGAATCTTCGGTAATCTCGTAATGGTTACCGGTGTCGGATATCTCTGCAAACTGGACCTTCAATGGATTTGCCGCCCGTCGTCCATGCCCCAAAAACAGCACCGCAAAATATCAAAAAAAGATTTAGCTTACACGAAAATCAACCTTGAAGCTATGACAAAATATCACCAGCCGGGGGAAAAAATCGCTAAGCCCTGAAAAATCGCCTTCCCGCACTCGAAACGATAAGTCTTTTTATTGAATTTCACCCAGCCGCCGGACCGGCGCTACGGAACCTCCTTGGGGGGCAGGTCGATCGGGCAGGTTTTGCTCAAGTCATGTTCCAGGGTATCAATTTTATTCTCAAGCAGCTTGATGAGCTCCGAGTACCCGCCTTGCCGGACGATCTCCCGGAACTGTTCCATGTAATTCCGCACCAAACTGACCCCTTCGACAATAATATCGTAAACCATCCACTGGTTGCCATTTTCCAGGATCATAATATATGACACCGGGATAACGACATTCTTTTCCTTGAGGATGGTCTGGACCTCGGCCCGGTTTCCCCGGATGCGCTGCCTCTTAAATTCAACGGTCTGCTTGGAATAATCTTCAATCTTACCGAGATAGGCGTGCTCCAGCAGCTTGGTAAAGAGGGTGACGAAATGCTTTTTCTGCTTAGGCGAAAGTTTACGCCACTCCCGGCCCAGGACGCGTTTGGACATCTCGTTAAAATCGAAGCGTTCATGGGCGGCGACCATGACCCTCTGCCGTCTCTTGCGGCAGTTGGCCTTGCCCGCCAGATTCTTGTTCGTCAGGATCCCGACGATCTCGTTCACAAACGGCCGCAACTGCTCCATGGGGTCGGGCCGGGTGTGCGTGGCCGCGCCGGCGACACCGGCGCTGCTCAAGCCGAGATACAGCAGGGAAAGAAAAATCACGGCCATGAAACGTGTCAAATACATACTTATATTCCTCTACTTATGGTTTGCTCAAGTCAGACCGGCCCGATTCCCACAGGGTTTCCGGAGAGGTGGAATGCTGGCGCTGTTTTCGTCGATACTGGAAATAGGCGTCGCGTAAAGCCACATAGGGATCGAAACTCAACTTCTTCAACTCCTCGTAATCACCAAGATGCAGGGAAAGCCTGTTGGTTTCCTTGCCGAGATACACGCCGGCCATAACCCCGAAGTCACGGGTCCAAGGATAATAATAGGGCGTCATGCCGAAGCCGTCACCGACAACTCCGACAAAATCGCGCAGAGTCGATGAGCCGTACAGGGGCACGACCAGGTAACAACCATCGCCCACCCCCCAGGTGGCCAGAGTTTGCCCGAGGGTCGCCTCCACCGGCGGGAAGTTGAACTCCCGGGCCGCGACATCGGCAAAGCCGTATATCCCGCAGGTCGAATTAATCAAAAAACGAACCAGCACCGTTCTCGAGTCGGCAAACCGGCCCTGCAGCAGGGTGTTGATAAAACGAACCGGTTCCAGCAGATTCCTGAAGAAGGTGGAGAAACAGCTGCGGATATCCGAGGGCAGAACATGGCTGTAGCCCCGGGCGACCGGCTCCAGGACCCAGGTGTACATCCGGTCGTTGAAGGTAAAAACAACCCGGTTTAACGACTCCAGGGGATCCGCCGTCTCAACTGAGCCGGGTTGATCCGTATAGAACTCATCGCTGAGAAAATCGGCCCCCCCCTGGCCGGCGATGACGGGAGGTACCGAGCCCAGCAGGATAACAGCCATGACGAACAAAACCATGGAACGGAAAAAGAAGCGACTGGATTTAATCATGAAAAACGCCTACTTTACCTGCCCGAAGGCAAATTTGGAGATCAGGGATTCAAGGTCAATGGATGATTCGGTATCGGTTATGGTCCCCCCCTCCTTGAACACCTTCTCGTCGCCGCCGATGGAGAGCTGGATGAACTTGTCACCCATGATGCCCTGGGTCTTGACCGAGGCGATGGAATCCAAAGGAATCTCGATGCCGCGCTTGATCTGCATGGTGACGATGGCCGTGTCATCCTTGCTGAGCCTTACCTCCCGGATCGAGCCGACCTTGACCCCGGCGATCTGGACATTACCGCCGGTTTTCAGGCCGGAGATGTTGTCGAACTCGGCATTCAGGGTATAGGTATGGCTGTTCGTCAGCCAGGGCACCTCGCCCAGCTGCAGGGCGAGCCAGCCAAAGGCAAGAAAGCCGATAATAAGAAATATACCGACAAATATTTCAACACGCGAATTGTCCATAATTCAGCCCTATTCCATAGCTCCTGTTTTTCCACAATTCATGGTCATTTCAACGAATTCCCGGATATACGGTTTTGTTGAATACTTTATTTCCCCGGGACTTGCGAACACATCGACTTCCCCTTTGTTGAGCAGGATCACCTGGTCGGCCAGTTCAAACACCTTGGGAATATCATGACTGACAATCACGGCCGTGTAGCCGAGTTCCTGCCGGGTCCGGGCAAAAAGCCGGTAGATATCATTGGTCATCAACGGGTCAAGACCGGTGGTGGGCTCATCAAAAAGAAGAATTTCCGGATCAAGCTGCAGCGCCCTGGCCAGTCCCACCCTCTTTTTCATGCCGCCGCTGAGCTGCGCCGGAAACTTGTCCTCATGGCCGAGCAGTTCCAGTTGTTCAAGGGTGACCGCCACCTGCTGCCGGATCTCCTCGTCGGTCATCCGGGTCCTTTCCCGCAACGGCAGGGCCACATTTTCAAACACTGTCAGTGAATCGAAAAGGGCCGACCCCTGAAAAAGAACGCCGAATTTTGTTCTCAATTGCTCCAGCTCTCGCCGCCGAAGCGAGGTGACATCCTGCCCGTCCACCAGGATGCGCCCGCTGTCGGGGCGCATCAGTCCCAGGACCAGCTTCAGGGTAACACTTTTGCCCTGGCCGCTGCCGCCGGCGATTACCGTTGTCCGGCCCTTGGGGATGGTGAAACTGACCCGGTCGAGGACAATATTACGGCCCTCATGGCCGGGGAAGCTCTTGGTCACCTCGATAAAGCGGATCACCGCATCCGCATTGTCTGCTGTCCGTGCGATGGCCATAATTACAACATGACGGCGGTGATGAGATAGTCAAAGATCAGGACGGAAATCGAGGCGATCACCACCGCCTGGGTCGTCACCCGGCTGACACTTTCGGCGCCGAAGCCGGCACCCCGGATCTTCTGGACAAAATATCCGCGGCCGGTACAGATCCAGACAAAGAGGAGGCCGAAAACAAAAGATTTGACAATGCCGAGCCTGATATCATGATCGGTGACGCTCTGTTGCATACTCGAGAAGAAAGCGCCGGAATTTACGCCCATCAACTTGACCCCGGCCAGGTAACCGCCGAAGATGCCGACCACGTCGAACATGGCGGTCAACAGGGGGACGGAGATCAGGGCGGCCAGAAATTTGGGCGAAATCAGGTAACGAAACGGATCGATGGCCATGCATTCCAGGGCGTCGATCTGCTCGGATATCCGCATGATGCCGATTTCGGCGCACATGGCCGAGCCGGCGCGTCCGGTCACCATCAGGGCCGTCAGGACCGGACCGAGCTCCATGATCAGGGTCAGGGAAACAGCGGAGCCGAGCATGCCTTCGGCACCGAACTTGTGCAGCGAATAATATCCCTGCAACCCCAGCACCATGCCTGACGAGATGGCGGTAAAAAAGATGACCGCCATCGAACCGGCGCCGATAAAACCCAGCTGCTTGACAACCTCTCTGAAACGAAAAGGATGTTTGAATACCCCGGCAATTCCGTACAACAGAAAGACTCCCATCCGGCCCAGGTCGCGGAGGACGTAGATACCCCTGTCGCCGAGCCGGGCTACGGGCCGGAGAAGGAACGGGATGTCGGATTGCGGCATTCTCTGCATAATCAAGGAGACAAAACTAAAAAACAATGAATTCTAAATTCCAAAAAAGTTACTAAATTTACCATACTCTGAGGATGAATTGTATGTTTTTTTCATATATTTTAGCGCTCTCGGCAAAACCCGGCGCAGATAATGGGTTTCCCGGATACTCCGGCCTTTATCGCTTTGCCGGTCCCGGAAAGTGATCAAATCCCTTGTAATCGATCCGCACTTCCCCAACCGCATCCCGCCCCGGTCCCGCCCGCTTGAGCCATACCCCGGAGCGCTCGGTGATGACGCCGACCGGCGAGAAGCTCACCCCGGCCTTGGCCGCAAGGCGAAGCAGGTCCCCGCCGGCCGCCGGGCCGGCGGTAAACAGCAGCTCGTAATCCTCGCCGCCGCTGACCATCAACCGGACCGGGTCCAGGTGCAGCAGGCGGGACGCCCGGTACAGGGCCGGGCCGGCCGGCAGTTTCTCCGCTTCGACGACGGCCCCGGCCCGGCTCTCCTCGCAGAGATGGGCGAGATCGGTGGCCAGGCCGTCTGAAAGGTCGATCATCGCGTGGACCAGGCCGCTTGCCGCCAGCAAACGGCCCGCCACCGTGCGGGCCCGGGGGTCGAGATGCGCTTCGACAAGAGATTCGAGCAGGGGGTCGGACGATTGCGACGCCCCGGCCCGGCACAGCTCCAGGCCGGCGGCGGCCCGGCCCAGTGAACCGCTGACCCAGATGGTGTCGCCGGGCCGGGCCCGGCTGCGATAAACGACCTGGTCTGCGGCCGCCTCGCCGATCACGGTTACGGTGATGACAATCCGGTCGGGACTGCGGACCGTGTCACCGCCGATGAGCAGGCAGCCGTATTCCCGGCATGACCCGGTGAAGCCCCGCAGAAAACGGTCAACCCATTGATCGTCAAAACCGGCGGGCAGCCCGAGGGAAAGCAGGACAAAAGAAGGAGTCCCGCCCATGGCGGCGACATCGCTGACATTGACGGCCACTGCTTTCCGGCCGAGCTTTTCCGGCGGATGCCAGTCCGGATCGAAATGCACCGATTCCACCAGCGTATCCATGGTCACCAGCTGGACCAGCCCCGGCCGCCCCTCGATCACCGCACAGTCATCGCCTATTCCCCGCAGCAGCCCCGGCCGTTGCTCACCGGCCAGGCGGGCGATGATATCGATCAGTTCCCTTTCCTTCACGGTTCACCGAATTCCTGCGGATAAAACCAGGGGAGATAGGAGGCCAGGAATTCGCGCACCTCATGGCCGTCCCGGCATTGCAGGACCTGTTCGCCAAGCTCGGCCAGCTGCCGGCTGCAGGAATTCCTCAGCAGGCGCTTGACATGGGGGATGGCCGGAGGCCGCATGCTCAGCTCGTCCAGGCCCAGGCCCAGCAAGACAGCCGCGGTCATGGCCTCGCCGGCCATCTCGCCGCAGAGCGCCACTTCGATGCCGTTGGCATGGCCGGCATCCACGGTCTGCCGGATCATGCGCAGCACCGCCGGGTGTAACGGCTCATACATGTGGGCCACATACTCATTCCCCCGGTCAATGGCCAGGGAATACTGAATCAGGTCATTGGTGCCGATACTGAAAAAATCGACCTCGGCGGCCAGGGTATCGGCCATGATCACGGTGCTGGGGACCTCGATCATGATCCCGATCTCCACCCGGGAATCAAAGGGAACGTGGTCCCTGGTCAACTCGTGCCGGACACCGTCCATGATCTCCTTGACCCGCCTCACCTCCTCCAGGGAGGAAATCATGGGCAGGAGGATGCGGAGATGTCCGTATACCGAGGCCCGCAGCATGGCCCGGACCTGGGTCTTGAACAGGGCGGGTTCCCGCAGTGAAAAACGAATGGAACGCAGGCCCATGGCCGGATTACGCTCATAATCATAACAGGCGCCGTCGGCGTGGACATATTTGGAAAATTTATCGCCGCCCACGTCCAGGGTGCGGATGGTCACCGGCATGGGCGCCAGGGTTTCGAGCAACTGCCGGTAAGTTGCCAGAAGCACCTCCTCGTCAGGTTCCCCGCCCCGGCTGAAGTAATCGAATTCACTGCGAAAGAGGCCGATACCCTCGCCACCGTACCGCAGCACCGAGTCCAGCTCGTCAAGCATTTCGATGTTGGCGGCCAGGCGGACCCGGTAGCCGTCGACGGTCTCGGAATCGAGATAGGTATAAAAATCCAGCTCTTCGGAAGAGGCCCGCTGCCGTTTCTCGTTTTCCAGGAACCGGCTTCGCTGGTCCGGCGTGGGATCGAGATAAACCCGGCCGCTGATCCCGTCCAGAATAACCGTATCGCCGCTGGCGCAATCCATGGTGATATGTTCGATGCCGACCACCGCCGGGATCCCCAGCGACCTGGCAACGATGGCCGTATGGGAGGTCACCCCGCCCTTTTCCGTAATAAAGCCGAGAATATTCTCCGAACGCATGCGGATGGCTTCCTCGGGCGAGAAATCATGGGCCACCACGATAACCTGCTCGCCGGCGGCGGTCAGCTCATCGGTCTCCCGGCCGGACAGAAGCCCGAACACCCGGTCGGCCACATACTTGATATCGTTGTAGCGGGCCTTGATATAAGGATCGGCTATCCGGTCGAATTTTTTCTTGATTCTGAGCAGGGCCTGGGCCAGGGCCCATTCCGCGTTTATTTTCTGTTCCGTGATGATCTCGATACTGCAATCGAGAATCATCCGGTCGTGAATCATGAGAATATGGCTGTCGATAATGGACATGGAGTCGGCAAGCTCGGCGGCGAACTGACTGCGCAGCCTGACCAGTTCGTCTTCGGCCATGGCCGCCGCCTGCCGGAAGCGGGCGACCTCGAGGTCAACCTGCTGCGGCGGCAGATGATACCAGCCGGCCCGTCTCGTATGCCGCCTGAGGACCAGGATCCGGCCGACGACAACGCCCGGCGAGGCCCCGATTCCATACAGGGTCCGGGGCACGGCAGGTCCATGATTTCCCTCTTTTACGCTCTTGGCCCTTGGTGTCAAGGATCTTCCCTCCGGGAAAAGAGTTGCTCAACTTCGGCCATGGCCTTTTTCATCTCCCGGCCGCCGGTCCTGATCTTGAGCCGGGTACCATACACCAACCCCATACTCAGGACATCCAGGATTGCGTTGCAGTCGATTGCCGTTTTTCCATACACGATATGAACCGTGGCATCGTATGCGCCTGCGATCCTGGCCAGGTGAGAGGCAACCCGGCCGTGGACCCCGTTAGGATTGTTGACCGTCAATTCCTTTTCAAGCTGTTTCATTTGATAATGCGAAGTGGTGATTTGCCGGTCGTTTTCCGGTCGGCCCCGCTCTCTTTCGCGGCCGGCGGAACCGGCTGCTCATGGATAAAACGCACCGCCTGGACAAAACGCTGCTCCCCGCCCATGGTAAAGATCTCCCGGCCCGTGAACTGGGACTGGCGCAGGGTCCAGACCATTTCCCGGGGCGGGACCGACAGGAGCTGCATTTCCACCTGCCACCATTCATCTTTCCGGCTGTTGTCGGGTTCGATGGAGGTAACCAGGGCATAGGCAAGCATCTGCGGTTTCCCGGAAAGAATAAGCACCAGGTCGCCGACCACCGTCGTATCCTTGAAGTTGACGAGTTTTTTTAACTCCGCCACCATTTTTTCCATAACCTTCTCTCTTTAGGGCCTGTAAGAAAATAACAAGAACATCTTGCATCTCATCTTCAGGCCATCTTTGGCTACGGCGCAATCGCAAGATCCTCGACGTAGCCCTGGGGACGCGGAAGATATCACCCGGATCCGGGCGTGATCCTGGGACACTACTATTTTCCGGGTCCTTTATTTTTCCCTGAGTACCGCCGACTCCATTATCAGTTCACGGCCGGTGTTGAATTCACGGAATCCGGCGGCCACGTTCATTTTCAGGCCGTCGAGGACGGGCAGGACAACCTGATCGATCAAAACCTTGCTTTTCGCCCCCGCCCTGGCATCGCGAATGGCGACAATCGTCCCGGCCCAGGAGACCAGCTCCTTCAACCCGTCAAGGAGTTCCGCGTTTCTAGAAAAGATGATCAGGTTATTCGGTTCCGTCAACCCCACGTTCACCTTTTTAAACCGGGCATCCCGCACCAGCGTGGCGTGACCCGGCTGCAGGATGGCGTCGATCTGCCGGCGGCTCGGCTGTCGGCAATAACGAGAAATCCGTCAACCATGGCATAGGACGGCTGCATAAGACCGCCGGCCAGCATGATCGAGGTCACGGGTACGCCCGCCACCGTATCGGTGCGGACCGGCACCCCGGCAAGCATTTTGTCCAGAACCGCCTGGATCCCTTTTTGATCGACCACGGCCACTCGGCAGCATAGGCGCGGCACGGGAAAGAGGCCGGAGGTGTTGATCCTGGTCAGGCCGAGGCTGAACTGATGGCCGAGCATGGCGAAAAGCTCTTCCGGGGTTCGCCCTGTATTGTCGATCAGCCATTGTTGCAGACGGCGGAGCTGCCGGGCATCATCCGGCCGCGCGTCGGTCAGGGCTGCTTGCCACCATGTCCGCAGATCAAGGGTGTTCATCCAGAAATAAAAGATCCGGCCGGCCGGGATGGTGGCAAGTACTTTGTCTTGAACAGGTTTACCCGTATACAGCTTTTTCTGCACCTCATTCAGCAGC
The DNA here is from genome assembly GCA_013151365.1 of Deltaproteobacteria bacterium. Taxonomy (GTDB): domain Bacteria; phylum Desulfobacterota; class Desulfobulbia; order Desulfobulbales; family Desulfobulbaceae; genus BMS3Abin13. Next base: position 3,807 of record JAADIK010000190.1, on the reverse strand, counting down.
CGCGGCTCAAAACGGACGACTCCTGAATAGTTTTGCATCATCCGGCCGGGTTTCCGGAACAGGGCGACGCTCTGAAACGGGCCGCTGGCCGCAACTATTTTTTTCAAGGCTGCCGCCGACTCGGCATCGGGCCCGGCCGCGACCAGGCGATTCAACATTGTCCGCAGCCGCACCAGGTCCAGGTAACAGAACAGGTCATCCTGCCTTCGAGCCCTCTCCCTGAGATTACGATAGGCAAAGTCGCCGTTCAGACCCGACCGCCCTCCGGCCAGGCGGGCGAAGGATTGATCCAGACAGCGTTCAAGGGGCTCCGGTGCCAGGCTGATAAGAATCAGGCCGCCGGTTACCGCCGTGGACAGGGACAACTTCCGATCAAGGGCCAGAGACTTGATGACGATGTCCCGGTAAGACCGGGTCCTGAACTTAAGCCGGCCGGCGAAAAATGACGACAGCAGGTCAATAAATGAGGCCCGGTGCCGGGGCCGGACAATCAGGACCAGATTTTTTCGCAGGGCGGCGGCGGGCACCATCTTGCTGCCGGGAACCGCCGGCAACAGGGCCAGGACCACGCGACCGCCGAACAACTCCCGGAAGAGCGGGGTATTGACCGCCTGCCGTATCTTCCGCCTCGTCTCCTCGATCCGCCTGATCCGCCGCGCCGGAGTATCGAGTCCCCGCAAGACCCGGGGCCAGTCGATGGCGGCGACCCGGACCCCGAGCCGGGACTCTTTGAACCGTTCATACGAGCCGGCCGGGTTCGTCCAGTCCACCACGGCGACGGTGCCGGGCGGCAGGATGTCCACCGGGTCGATGCCGCTTTCATAGCGGCTTGAAAGCAGGTAGGCAAGAATGCCGCCCCCGAGGACAATCAACAAAAGAAAAGCCAGGCGCTTCATGCAATGCTCCGGGGAAAATCGAGTTCAATCATCCCGGCCGGCCGGGACATCCGCTCTCGGAAGGAACCGGCCCAGGAGACCAAGCAACACGGACCGGTTAATGGGTTTGGCCAGATAGTCGTCCATCCCCGACTCCAGGCACCGCCCCCGGTCATCATCCATGGCATAGGCGGTCATGGCGATAATCGGTATGTGACCGCCCTTTTCCGCCTCCTGTTCCCTGATGAGGCGAACGGCCTCGTAACCGTCCATCTCCGGCATCTGGATATCCATGAGGATACAGTCAAACTCTTCCTCCTGCCAGGCCTTAACGGCCTCGTAACCGGTGGTCACCGATCTGACCGTCAGGCCGGCGTCCTCAAGCAGGGTCACGGCCAGGGTGGTGTTGATAAACTCGTCTTCGGCCAGGAGAATGCGGCCGGCGAGACGGCCCGGCGGGCCGCCGGGCCACCACGATGCGGCAGCACTCTCCTGTTCGGGAAAATCGTGCTGCCGGGCAATGGTAAAGGGCAGGCTGAACCAGAAGCGCGAACCCTTGCCCTGCTCACTGTCCAGATGAAGTTCACCGCCCATCAGGCGGACTATCCGGCGGCAGATGGAAAGTCCCAGCCCGGTGCCGCCATACTGCCGGGTGTGTGACGAATCCGCCTGGGCAAAGGCCTCGAAAATGATCTCCCGTTTTGCCGGGGCAATGCCGATACCGGTATCCCTTACTTCAAAGAGGAGCGAAACCCGGTCCGGCCCCAGATCCTTCAACCGGCTGATACGGAGAACCACCTCGCCGGCAGGGGTAAACTTGAGACCATTGGCGACCAGGTTGACGATCACCTGCATGAGTCGGGCAGGATCACCCTTCAGAATATCGGGAACCTGATCTTCGACATCCACGATCAGCTTCAGGCCCTTTTCCCGGGCCTGAACATCAAGATTTCCGATCACTCCGTCCATGGCGCTCCGCAGGGAAAACGGCGTCTCTTCCAGTTCGAGGCGGCCGGCTTCGACTTTTGAGAAATCAAGAATATCATTGATAATCCTCATCAGGAGTCGGGCAGAGGTGCGAATCAGCTCCAGGCGTTTACGCTGATCTGGTGTCTGCTCGGAGTCCAGCATAAACCCTGTTATCCCGATAATCCCGTTCATGGGGGTGCGGATTTCATGACTCATATTGGCCAGGAACACGCTCTTGGCCCGGCTGGCGGCAACCGCCTGTCTCCGGGCCTGTTCGAGTTCATTCTCGGCCCGTTTCCGTTCGGTGATATCTTCGACCACCCAGACAACGCCCTGGGAAAGATCGGGAGCCGCCATGGCCTTGCCGCTCAAGGTACAGGGAATCACGGTCCCGTCTTTTTTTCGCAGCTGATATTCGATATGCTCCAATTCGCGTTGCGCCAGCTGCCGGGCATACATACGGACAAATTTACGAAACGCCTCCTTGCTCGGGAAAAACATCTGAACATTCCTGCCGATCATCTCGTCGACCGTGTAGCCCAGAATAGCGGTCATCCGTTCATTGGCGGTGGTAATCAGTCCGTCCCGGACCAGGACAATGCCGACCAGGCTGGCGGCCAGGATCGTTTCGAGTTCACGAAGTGTCTCCAGCCGGTCGGCTTCAGCCTTTTTCCTTTCGGCGCGGCCGAGGCGGACCTCCTCGGTGAGGGCCTGTTCCCGATGGACGGACAGGGTTGTAAAGGCGAACATGCCGCCGGTAAGCAGGGTAATAAAAGTCAGAATAAAAACCACGGCAAAAGGATAAGGAACCTTTTGCAGGGTGACGACATGCCAACCGGGCAGTTCAATGGCTTGAATATCAACGATATAGTTCGTGCCGTTATAATGAATCAAACGATTTTTCAGCAAAAACGGCATCGGCTTCAAGGCCTGCTCACCGAGCAGCCGGTTTTTTACCAGCTCGCTTTTCCGCCGGTCGGTCAGCGGCCGGGTTATACGAAAGCGCCATTCCTGCCGGGATGCGGCGAAAACAATACCATCCGGAGACAGGAGCAGCGCATCCTGATTCTGACTTAACGTGTTGTGAATAAAAGAATTAATGGAATCAAGCGAAATCCTGATGACCACCACCCCGATGGGGTCGCCACCCTTGCCGGGCAGGACCTGCCGGCTGAAATAGATTCCGGGATCATCCGTGACAACCCCGAATACGGCGCCACGATATGTCTGCCCGGCCAGGGCTTGCAGAAAAAAGGGCTGGAAGCGATAATTTCTGCCGGTCAGGGTCTGGCCGGACCGGTAGGGAGAAGAACCGATCACGGTACCCGAGGCGTCCAGCACGTAAACAACGGAGGCGTCCAGCGCCCCCCGCGCCGTCGCCAGCATGTGCAAAAGATCCCGGTTGCCGGCCGCCGCCCTGCCGCTGATACACGCCGAACGGATCTGCGGCGACGTGGCCAGGTAGGTGAGGGCCCGGTCGAAATGCCGGGCAATAAACTCGTTGATTTCAAAAACCAGACGATGGGTCGCCGTTGTCTGCTTGGTATGATAAATCATCCGGGCGACCCGGCCGCTACCAAAGGTGATGGCCAGGGTCACCAACAGGGTCAGAAAAATAATTGTCACGATCCGCATTCGTAACGCCCGGTCATGCAGGAGAGAAGCACTTATCCCTGCAAACGAGTGCAGAGACCGGCACAACCTGAATTTCCCGGGTTTGCGAATCTCTTTTTTTGTCTGGCCGGTGTGTTGCATCAATCCTCGTTTCTGGACGGACACCAGTTACAGTGAGTAACAAAATCCAATGCAGTATTGTTTCACAGGAACGAGAAAAAGTCAGCAACAAAGTAAGAAGTGGGTCCCGCTTTCCGCTGAAGAGCCGGGCCGGGCAGAAAAAACCGGGACATTTCCTCGAAATGACCTTGGAGTGTAACCGAGGTCAATCCTTTTGCGCCGGCAAGAC
>JAADIK010000049.1:4608-8161 GCA_013151365.1 Deltaproteobacteria bacterium | reverse complement strand
GAAAAATGTTGTAAGAGGCATATCCCGCGGTATACTCAAGTTGAACATATCCTTTACCTTAAATAGAAATAGGAGCAAACGATGACCGAAGAAGACAGCAAGCCGGATCCGGAACGAGTGGCCTTTCTCCGCGCCCTACCTCTTGAAGTCAAGCAGGCGATTACCAGGGAAGAGGTGGATTTTTTCATGTCCAGCGGCGAGATTCCGGAATCCCTGTATGAAAAAATCAAGAACCATAAATCTCCGGAATAATGCCCCGGGTACGGGGCAGGCGATCTCCGGAGACTCCGGGCAGGATTCGAGAGATCGGGCAAAAACCGGGGAGGACCGGCAAAAACCACGGTGACCGGTTCATCCTTAAATGCCTGTTGACGTCATTGAAAGGAGGACGACATGAATCCTTTTACCAAGATAAACCAGGAAAAACTCCTTGAGTTCATCAGTCTCCGGCAAAAAAACGACGGAGGATTCGCCGCGTTTCCCAGTCTGCCTCATACCCTTCAGGATACGTTCCAGGCGATCGATACCTTATCTATCATAGAGAATCAACTTGGCGGGGACAACCTGGTCGCTTCCACAAAAACCAGGGAAACCGTAAACTACGTCACCGGCTCCCAGGCCGGGGGCGCGACCGGCTCAATGCGGCTGCAGTACTTTATTGCCGAAATATGCCGCCTGTTGAAAATAGAGAGCCGGCTGATTCCGGACGCCATCATCTATGATTCGGGCGGGGAGACGGATTACGAGTACGGATTCCATCGGCAATATTTCGGCTTTCCACCGGGAGACAGCGTCCTGGATGTTGACGGCCTGTTCAGAAAAAAGCATCTGACCTGCAAGGACCTCATGTTTTTTTTGAAAATAACCTCGGAAAAAGACCGCGCCACCCTGAAAAACAAGGCTGTGGACTGGCTGCGAAAGTGCCAGAATGCCGATGGCGGGTTTGGTTTTTACCCCGGCACGACCTCATACATTGAAAATTGCCATTATTGCCTCGAGTCGCTGTCAATCCTGGGGCAATTGCCGCGCTATGACCACAAAACCGAAAACTTCATTTTATGGTCACAGACCACAAGCGGCGGATTTTCAAGAAACATCAGGGCCGCGCCCTTCCTCGACTCGACGTGGCATGCCGCCAGGGCATTGAGGGCATTACAGCGCTTGCAGGATATATCCAGGTAACCGAGTTTCTACCGAACGTTAACCCGGACCAGGCCGCGGACGGAGTTGCCCAGATAAACGGCTTTCGCGGCCAGGACATCCTGTTTGGTCAGCAGGCGCTCCACGGCCCGGCCGGCCGCCAGGAGCGAGCGGCGAAAGGTGCCGGCCAGCAAACCGCTTGTAACCGGCGGCGTCAATAAACGGCCTCCCGGCCCGGCAACAAAAATATTGCTGATAGCACCTTCTGTCGCCTCACCCCGGCTGTTTGTAAACAGCACCTCGTAACAGCCCTGCTCCACGGCCCTTTGGCGCTCCGTGTCATAGAGCTCCCGGACAGTGGTCTTGTGATACAGGTAGACGTCATCCGGGTCGGTCTGTTGCGTTGAAAAAACGGCCACCGGCAAGGGCTCCCGGACCTGGGGGACCAGGGGATCGGGGCCGGGCGGCTCCGCAAGCGGCGTCGAGCTGATCCGGACCCGGCCGTCGCGATGCAGCAACAGCCGGACCCGCGCCGCCGTCCGCAACCGTGACGCCCGGCGGTCGAGGTCGGCGCGGACCTCGTCGATTGTCAGATTGAACAGAAAATAAGCCGCCGAATCGGTCAACCGCTGCAGGTGCTCATCGAGGAGCCAGTACCCGGAATCCGGTCGCCACAGCAGGGTCTCGATGAGCTGAAAGACCGGCCGGGGGCGGGTGAGGAAATCCCCCTTGAGCAGGCTCTCCCGCCACTCCATCTCCGGATCGGAATCGTGGACGATCCCGGACCCGATCCCCATTTCACCTTGACCGTCTTTCAGCACCAGGGTGCGGATCGGCACGTTGAAAACCATGGCCTCCGGACCGGCGTAGCCGATGGCCCCGCAGTACACGCCGCGCGGCTCTTTTTCCTGTTCATGGATAATCTCCATGGTCCTGATTTTCGGGGCGCCGGTAACCGAGCCGCAGGGAAACAGGGCGCGCAGCATGTCGTCCAGGCCGGGTTGCCGCCGGGCGGCGGGTATTCCGTCAAGAGTCGAGGTCATCTGCAACAGGGTTTCATAGACTTCCACATCAAAGAGCGAACGCGGCCGGACCACCCCGCCGCCGAGGCCGTGGAGCAGGTGCCCCAGGTCGTTGCGCAACAAATCCACGATCATCACGTTTTCGCAGCGATTTTTGCGGTCGTGCCGCAAGGCCCGGCGCTGTTGCTCATCCTCGGGCAGCGTTCGCCCCCTGGCCATGGTCCCCTTCATCGGCCGGACCGTTACCCGCTCCCGGTCGGCCCGGAAAAAAAGCTCCGGCGAAAAGCTCATGATATCACGCCCCCCCTGCCTGATCCAGGCCCCGTAGGAAACAGACTGGTTGCGCCGCAGGGCCAGGTAGAGAGAGGCGGCTGCACCGCTGAAGCCGAACTTCAGTTTCATGGTGTAGTTGACCTGGTAGGTATCGCCGGCCGCGATATACTCCTTGATCCGGCCGACGGCCCGCAGATACTCCCGGCGATCGATATTGGTCCGCAGGTCGGCGACGCCGGCGAACCGGTCCGCCGGGACCGTAACCGGCCGCCGGCCCTGCCAGGGGCCGGCGCCGCGAAAACCGCCGCGCCGATGGTCAAAAACAAAGGGGGCGTCGAAGACGCCGAGCGCGGCAAGGGGGGTATCATCGGCGGCGACCAGGTCATGCAGCGCGGGTTCCAGCAGACAGCCGAACTCATAGCCGAACCAACCCGCGAGAAAATAACCTTGTCGCCGCAGCTCTTCCGCCGCCGACAGAAAATCCGCCGGCCGGTCCCGGCCGCTGCAGACCAGCCAGCGCCGGGGCCGGGTAAAGAGCAGGGAAAGATGATCCTCCCCGGTCACCCGGGAAGTTTCCAGCAAGACAAAGTCCTGTTCTCCCTGCAGCCAGGCGGCGAGAGCAGCGGTCTCCTGATCAGACAATGGTTTCATAATATCGCGAAGTTATGTGTAAAATAATAAAACAATTCCCATGATACCGTTGCGGCCGCCGGGAATAATCCGGCTCTTGGCAACTTTTTGCCGCCGTGCATCTTACCCGCTCCGGGCAAAATAACAGTTCAACCGAGGCCGTCCCCTTACGAATCTCTCCCGTATTATTAAAAAAAATCAGCCGGCCTGCCTATCTGGTTTACCCCCTGAACACCAAAGCGTTAACCTGATTTTCCGCCTCTTATACAATGAAACAATCGATAAATCGATTTTATACACTAAAATTACGCTCTTTAATATTGCGGGATAAACGCTGATATTCTATATAAAGAGAGTTTACGGTATTTTTCCGAACGTCTTGCTTCCGTATTCCTTTGCAATAACCTGAATCCGTGAGCGTTCGAGAACGGTGAAGATGCAAGGCGGCAACGAGGTTGATTATCCTGGTGTGATATCAACGAATTGCC
>JAADIK010000049.1:0-4602 GCA_013151365.1 Deltaproteobacteria bacterium | reverse complement strand
AACGCAGCAGGTGCGCCGTTATCGGGCGTCCCGCAGGGCGGCGCGGTGAAGACCAAAAAATACGATTATTCGGCAATAATGCAACAAATTCCATATATTGCCTGGAATATCACCTCAAGCCGTCACGGATTCAGGTAATACTCAAAGCAATCACCTTTCGAAAGCCGGCCGGCGTAGTAAAACGAGAGCGACTTTCACATAAATATTGGACAACTTTGCCCACCAAGGAGATAATTATGCTGATTAAAGACTGGATGGCAACGACAATGCTGACCGTGGATGCCAATACTTCCGTCATGCGTGCTCTCCGAACCATGAAGGAAAACAATATCCGCCGGCTGCCGGTTCTTTCGCACGGCAAGCTGGTCGGCGTCGTCACTGACCGTGATCTCAAGGACGCCTCTCCGTCCTCGACCTCGGATATGGACATTCACGAGATGTACTACCTGCTCTCCGAGATGAAAATCAAAGATGTGATGACCAACAAGTGTATCTGCATGCAGCAGGACGACACCCTGGAAAAGGCGGCCCTGGTCATGCTCAGGGAGAGAATTTCCGGGGTCATGGTTCTCGACGATGACGGCAGCCTGGTCGGGCTGCTGAGCGAAACGGATATCCTGCGCGGCTTTATCGAGGCGACCGGCATCCAGGAGGGGGCGCATCAATACGTGATCGACATGCCCGACGAACCGGGTTCGGTGACCAGGCTTATCGACATCCTGCGTCATGAGGACGCACGGGTGCTCTCCATCCTCACCTCCTTCAACGATGCTCCCCCCGACATGAAACGAGTCTCGATCCGCATCAGCGCGGCCGAGGATACGGTCGAGAAGCTGAACACCAAACTGGCCGAGCTGAAGCACTATCACATCGTTTACCAGGGCCGGGACGATCTCCGTAATCTTCCTTCAAGACAATAAGAATACAATACAAAATCATTTTTTCTTTCGGTAGTTACGCCGGACAACAGTTAACAAAGCGAGTAAGGAGTAAACCAATGTCGCGAAAAATGGTCACCATTGACGCCAACCAAGCATGTACCCATGTGGCATATGCCATCAGCGAGGTCATCACTATTTATCCCATCACGCCTTCCTCCCCCATGGCGGCGGAAGCGGATGCCAAGGCCAACGCCAAGCAGGAAAATATCTGGGGTTCCATCCCGGTTATCTCCCAGATGCAGTCCGAAGGCGGCGTGGCCGGTTCCCTGCACGGCTCCCTGCTCACCGGCGCGATCTGCACCACCTTTACGGCATCCCAGGGCCTGCTGTTGATGATTCCCAACATGTATAAAATTGCCGGCGAACTGACCGTGGCGGTCTTTCACATTACGGCCCGTTCCCTCGCGGCCCAGGGACTGTCGATTTTCGGCGACCACGGCGATGTCATGGCCGCCCGCCAGACCGGCTGGGCCATGTTATGTTCCAAGAACGTCCAGGAAGCCCAGGACTTCGCCCTGATTTCCACCCAGGCCTCCCTGGCCTCCCGCATTCCGTTCATGCACTTCTTTGACGGCTTCCGGACCTCGCATGAAATCCAGAAGATGGAACAGTTGAGCTATGACGACATGAAGGAGATCGTCGACGAGGACCTGGTCATTGCCCATCGTGAACGCGCCCTGACCCCGGATCGTCCTTCCATGTCCGGTACGGCTCAAAACCCGGATGTCTACTTCACCGGCCGCGAGACCGTGAACAAGTATTACAATGCCACGCCGGCCATCGTCCAGGAGACCATGGACAAATTCGCCGCCCTCACCGGCCGCAGCTACCATCTCTTTGATTATCACGGCGCCCCCGATGCCACCGATGTCATCGTGATCATGGGTTCCGGCGCCGAAACCGCGGCGGCCACGATCGATTACCTGGCAACCCAGGGCGTAAAAACGGGCATGGTTATCGTCCGGCTCTACCGGCCCTTTGATGCCAAGGCCATGGTCAACGCCCTGCCGAAAACCGTGGAGCGCATCACGGTCCTGGACCGTACCAAGGAACCGGGTTCCATTGGCGAGCCCCTGTATCTTGATGTTCGCGCCGCCATCGGCGAGGCGGTCGAGGCCAACCCCACCCTGTTTATGCCCCTGATCCTCTCCGGCCGCTACGGTCTCGGTTCGGCCGAATTCAGCCCGGCCATGGTCAAGGCCGTATTCGACAACATGGCGGCCATGGCGCCGAAAAATCATTTCTGCGTCGGTCCGCACGACGATGTCACCTTCAGCAGTCTTGATTACGACAACTCCTTCAACATCGAGACCGGCAATGTCTACCGGGCCATGTTCTACGGCCTGGGTTCCGACGGCACGGTCGGCGCCAACAAGAACACCATCAAGATCATCGGCACCGAGACCGACAATTCGGCCCAGGGTTACTTTGTCTACGACTCCAAGAAGTCCGGCTCCATGACGGTCTCTCACCTGCGCTTCGGTGAAAACCAGATCATGGCCCCGTACCTGATCAACAAGGCAAGCTTTATCGCCTGCCATAACTTCACCTTCCTGGACAACTACGACATGCTGGCCAACCTGGAGGACGGCGGCACCTTTCTGCTGACCTCTCCCTATTCCAAGACTGAAGTCTGGAAGCATTTGCCGGCCAAAGTGCAAAAGCAGCTGATCGACAAAAATGCCAAATTCTACATCATCGATGCCATCACGCTGGCGCAGTCGCTGGGACTTGGCGCCCGGATCAACATGATCATGCAGACCGCCTTCTTCCTGATCTCCGGGATCCTGAAAAAAGACGAGGCCATCAAGGCCATCAAGGACGCCATCAAAAAAACCTACGGCAAGAAGGGCGACAAGGTCGTCAACATGAACTACGACGCTGTTGACGCGGCGATCAACAACATCGTCGAGGTCAAGCTGCCCAACCAGATCAACGGCCATGAACTGCCCCCCACGGTCCCCGACGAGGCCCCGGACTTTGTCAAGGAGGTCACGGCCAAGATGATCGAGGGCAAGGGTGATACCCTGAAGGTTTCCCAGATCCCGGCCGACGGCCGCTGGCCGACCGCGACAACCCAGTGGGAAAAACGGAACATCTCGGTCCAGGTGCCCGAGTGGGACCCCGATACCTGTATCCAGTGCGGTCGTTGCGCAATGGTCTGCCCCCATGCCTGTCTCCGCTTGAAGATTGTCAAACCGGCCGACCTGAAAAAGGCCAAGGCCGGCAAATTCTTCAAGACAGCGGACGCGGTCGGCAAAGACTTCAAGGAGATGAAATTTACCCTCCAGATCTCCACCGAGGACTGTGTCGGCTGTACCCTCTGTGTCCGCACCTGCCCGGCCCGGAAAAAGGACCAGGACGGCAAAAAAACCGACCAGGCCGCTCTCAAGATGATTGCCAACAACGAGACGGTGAGAAAGCAGGAATCCAACAACTGGAAGGTCTTCCTGAACCTGCCCGAAGTCGACAACGCCCTGATCAACCCGGCCACCATCAAAGGCAGCCAGCTCAAGCGGCCGCTCTTCGAGTTCTCGGGCGCCTGTGCCGGTTGCGGCGAGACCCCGTACATCAAGCTGGTGACCCAGCTGTTCGGCGACCGGATGTTGATTGCCAACGCCACCGGCTGTTCTTCCATCTACGGCGGTAACCTCCCCACCACCCCGTACGCCAAGCGGGCCGACGGCCGCGGGCCGGCCTGGTCCAATTCGCTGTTCGAGGACAATGCCGAGTTCGGCCTGGGCATGCGCACCTCGGTGAACAAGCTGGCCCACCAGGCAACGGAACTGCTTGACGTGGCTGTCGCCGAAAAGCTGCTCAGCAAAAAAGTCGCCGAGAAACTGGTAACGGCAAGCCAGAAGACCCAGGACGAAATCGAGGCCCAGCGTGACCGGGTTGCCGACCTGAAAAAGAAACTGGCCGGCAACAAAAGCGCCGTGGCCAAACGGCTCTTGAATGTGGCCGATTACCTGGTGAAAAAATCGGTGTGGATTTTCGGCGGTGACGGCTGGGCCTATGACATCGGCTACGGCGGCCTGGACCATGTCCTGGCTTCCGGCGAGAACGTCAATGTCCTGGTGCTTGACACCGAGGTCTACTCCAACACCGGCGGCCAGATGTCCAAGTCCACCCCGCGCGCGGCCGTGGCCCAGTTCGCCGCCGGCGGCAAGAAGATGCCCAAAAAAGACATGGGCATGATCTTCTCCACCTACGGCAACATCTATGTCGCCCGGGTAGCGCTGGGAGCGGACCCCCAACAGCTGGTCAAGGCGGTCAACGAGGCGGAGGCCTATAACGGCCCATCCATTATTATCGCCTATGCCCACTGCATCAACCACGGCCTGAACATGGCGCTCGGCCTGGAGCAGCAGAAAAAGGCCGTTGCCTGCGGTCATTGGCCGCTTTACCGCTATAACCCGGAGTTGGAAGATAAGGGCAAAAATCCCCTGATCATCGATTCCAAGGAACCGACCATCACCTTTGCCGACTACGCCCTGGGCGAGAACCGCTACCGGATGCTGAAAATGTCCAACCCGGACCATGCCGAGCAACTGATGGCCCAGTCCCAGAAGGACGTGGAAAAGGCCTGGAAATTCCTCAAGGGCCGCTTCAAGGCCCTCGAAGAGGGCTGAGCTGAGCCCTAACCTGAAACGAAGATAAA
>JAADIK010000018.1 GCA_013151365.1 Deltaproteobacteria bacterium | reverse complement strand
AATCGAACCCACCCGCCAGGCTATTCACCCGACACGCCGGATTTGAAGTCCGGGAGAGCCACCAGTGCCCTATCCACTTCCACCTGTGACCCCAGTCTAATAATTATTGACGAGAAAAACAACTGTTGATTATATATCCGATCCAACCGCCGCCGAGCGGTCAAATAAGCAACCATTCAGGAGAAGGACTTTTCTGTCCGTGATTTCTCATGCAGTGTAACCAACTCGTACGCCTGATCAAGGAATGGTATCTTCACGTCAGCGAAGAAACCATGGCTCCCGCCCGCATGATGGAGTTTGTCGACAAACACATCAAAAGTTGTGATGTGTGCCGGGAGGATCCGCTCCTGCAGCGTGATATTGAAAAAATCCGGGCCTTTATTCTGCCGGAATCAAAGATCCCCAAGGCCATCCGCAGCCAACAGAACGGGCCGACGCCGGAGATTTCACCGGAGGTTTCCCCTGATGACGAAACGGCTGAAAAACAACATCAGCCGGCTGCCGCCGGGCCGCACAATGACGCGCCGGAGACGCCGGGCGGCAGTTAGTGTCCGGCTGCGTGAGGCGGCCTGCTTATGANNGCATGAAAGTTGTTTTTTCATAACGATTCAGGTGCCGGCGAAAAGCTGCCATAACCTCGACCTGTAACTGTCCGGATGTGCACCTTATTCGGAGTCTGCGCTTGCCCGGGTAAGCGCAGACCGGTGAATTTATGGTATGGCCATGTGAGGCGGTTTGCTTATGACATTTGCCAAAAAGGACCAGACTCTTTTTATCTGCGGTCGTTGCGGTTACGAAAGTCTCAAGTGGATGGGTAAGTGTCCCGACTGCGGTGAGTGGGACTCCCTGACCCAGCAAGTCCGCCGGTCCCGGTCCGCCGCCGCCAAGATATCCGCGGCCCGGGTTCAGTCTCTTTCCCATCTCGCACCAACCCAGCAGGCCAGGCTGGTCACCGGCATCGGCGAACTTGACCGGGTCCTGGGCGGGGGCATCGTGCCCGGTTCCGTGGTGCTCATCGGCGGTGATCCCGGCATCGGCAAATCCACCCTTATCCTGCAGTTGTTGTCGACCCTGGCCCGTGACGACCGCCAGGTTCTGTATGTCACCGGCGAGGAGTCGGCTCAGCAGATTCGTATGCGGGCCGACCGGCTCGAGGTGCGGAATGAACAGATTTATCTGGCCACCGAGAACTGCGTGGAATCCATTATCACCATGGCCGACGAACTCGGCCCGGCCCTGCTGGCGGTGGATTCCATTCAGACCATGTTCAGCGAAGAGGTGGGGTCCGCGCCCGGCAGTGTTACCCAGGTGCGGGAATCGACGGCCCGGCTGCTGGCCCTGGCCAAGGGCAGCGGTCTGCCGGTGATCCTGATCGGCCACGTCACCAAGGACGGCGCCATCGCCGGCCCCCGGGTGCTCGAACATATGGTGGATACGGTCCTGTACTTTGAGGGTGACCGCGGCCAGGTGTACCGGATCCTGCGCACCGTGAAAAACCGGTTCGGCCCGACCAACGAGATCGGGGTCTTTGAAATGAAGGAGAGCGGCCTGGCCGAGGTGGATAATCCGTCGGCCCTGTTTCTGGCCGAGCGCCCGGTCAATGTGCCGGGTTCGGTGGTGCTGCCCAGTATCGAGGGGACCCGGCCGATCCTGGTTGAGGTCCAGGCCCTGGTCAGCCCCAGCAGCCTGGGCACGGCCCGGCGTACCGCTATCGGCGCCGATCCGCAACGTCTGGCCCTGCTCACTGCCGTGCTGGAGAAAAAAATCGGCGTGACCCTGTACGATCACGACATCTTTCTCAACATAGCCGGCGGCATCCGTATTGACGAGCCGGCGCTTGACCTGGGAGTTGTGGTGGCGCTGCTTTCCAGTCTTTTTGAAAAAACAGTGGCGCCGGCCATTGTGGTCTGCGGCGAGGTCGGCCTGGCCGGGGAAATCAGGGCCATCGGCCAGATGAACATGCGGCTGCGCGAGGCTGCGCGACTGGGTTTTAAACAGTTCCTCATGCCTGATTCCAATGCCCGGCATCTTGATGCCGGTCCGGATTCCGCCATGCGGGTCATCGGCGTGCAAACGCTCCGGGACGTGGTCGACAACCTTTTTCAATGACCGCCTGCCGGATGTCCTTCCGGAAACGGTCTTTTTCGGCCCGATCCCGCCGTTATGCTCAAAAAATAAGTTCGCCGCAGAAGCGGCCTCTGGCTGTGAAAATGTGAAGTTATTTTTTTAACCCCGGAGGGATATGATGGACTTTAAAGATCATTTTGAACGGGTCTGGAAAGTATTTACCAATTTCCTGCCGGCGATGTTGATCAATACCTTGGTTCTGATCGGGGTCTCCATCATCACCCTGGGGATTCTGCAGCCGGTGGCCGCCGCCGGTTATACCCAGTCGTTGCTGCTTGCCCTGCGGGACCGGAGAAAGCCCGAGGTTCGCGATCTTTTTTCCTACATGGGGCTCTTCTGGCCCCTGCTCGGCTTTTCGGTTCTCCTGTTCCTGGCTATCATCATCGGCTTGATTTTCCTGTTCCTGCCGGGGATTGTTGTGGCCCTGACCGCCACGTTTTTTTGTCTCTACATGCTGCCGCTCATGACGGACCGGGGAATGGGACTCATTGACGCAATCATGGAAAGCTACCGCCTGGCTATGGAAAAACCCGTGATCGACCACCTGGTCGTCGTGGCGATCTATATCGGCTTGATCTCCATGGGCCAGTCCGTCATTTTCGGGGTCCTGTTTACCTTGCCCCTGGCCACGCTCTTTATCCTGTCCGCCTATGAAGTAAAGGTCAGAAAGGCGCTGCCGTCACCGCCCGGGACCTGAAAGGCGCCGCCGTCGATGCGCGGAGTTCTGCACCGTGATCAGTTGAAAACCAATGAGCCGTGATTTTTCTGCCCATGGCAGCCGTAGCCGTGAAAAAGCGGCTGCCAATTAAATTTATGGCGGAATTTGATCGCCACAATACCGGGTTCGCTCCGCATCACTTCGCCTTCCAGCTTGTTGACGACCAGCTGGGAATAGAGGCCGTTAATCAGAATCGTTACCGTGCAGGGGGAGCCGGTCGCAACTTGTTCCCTGGTCTGAATGGACATGCCGCTCATGCTCAGATCTCTTAATTCACCCCGGATTGTCGTATCCTGCCGGGGCAGGGTAACGCTTACATCGGTAATAAAATTGACCCGGATAGTATCCCGTCGATCATCTAATGACTGGACAAACATTATTGCCCCTCCTCTAATCCTTAATCCGTGACGGCTTGAGCTGATGCTCCATCCTACGCCCTGATCATCTCCTCCTGCAGAAGCCGGTCGGCGAAATCGAGAATAAACGAGCGCTGGGCCGCGGTGGCCCAGGCAATACAGGTGCAGTGCATATTGTCGGCGCTGCGCACCAGGAATTCAAAGCGCAGGGTTTTTTCTTCCAGCACCACGGAAAAATAAAAAGGGGAGCACTTTTCATGGCCGAGCTGTTCCGGTCCCAGCAGATCAGGGGGGACCGGCAGCCAGAACACCCCCTCGATCGGGCCGGGCTTAAGGGTCCGTTTCAGATAACTTTCAATATTGTCCCTCTCCAGAAAGGAGATTTCGTCAATGAGATACTGGCGCATGTTGTCGCTCCTATAGGTAATCGGCCGCCAAGGCGGACAGCCGGCTGCGTTCGCTCTTGGTCAGCGTTATGTGTCCGCATCCCGCGTGCCCCTTGAGGCGTTCCACGGTATAGGTAAGGCCGTTGCTGTTCGAGTCGAGATAGGGATTGTCAATCTGGTGGGGGTCGCCGGTCAACACCATCTTGGTGCCTTCGCCGACCCGGCTGATAATGGTCTTGACTTCGTGCGGGGTCAGATTCTGGGCCTCGTCAATGATCACAAACTGTTTGGAGATGGAGCGCCCGCGGATATAGGTCAGCGCCTCCATCTCCACCACCTCTTCCTTGAGCAGCCGGTTTACCGTCTGCTGAGTGGTCTCCTCCAGGTAGCCGTTATGCTGCAGGCTCATCAGGTAGGAGAGATTGTCGAAGATGGGCTGCATCCACAGCTTCATCTTCTCGTCCTTGGTGCCGGGGAGGTAGCCGATATCGCGGCCCAGGGGAATGACCGGCCTGGAAACCAGCAGCTTTTCGTAGCGCTCCTCGGTCAAGGTCGTGGTCAGCCCCGCGGCCAGGGCGAGCAGGGTCTTGCCCGTTCCGGCCTGGCCGATCAGGGTCACCAGATCGACCTTGGGGTCCAGCAGCAGGTCCAGGGCCATCCGCTGCTCCTTGCTCCGGGGCCGCACCTTCCAGGCGGTTTCAAATTTCGCATTCATGTGCTGGATATGGTTCCGGTCGACAGCCCGGCCTATGCCGCTGTGCTTGGGATTCGACTCATCCTGGAGCAGGACGAATTCATTGGCCATCAACTCGACGCCTTCCAGTGCCTGTCGGTCATCCTGGTGAAAGCCGTCCACCACGGTGGGAGGCACCTGCAATGTCTGCCAGCCGGTATAGAGGGAATTTAAGTCGGATTTTTCCTTTTCAAAATCCATGACATCCAGGCCCAGGGCATCGGCCTTGAGCCGGGCATTGATATCCTTGGACACAAAGATGGTCCGCTTGCCGTCTTGGCACAGGTTATAGGCGGTGGCAATGATCCAGTTATCCGGGACCGAGAGATCGATGCAGGTGTCCGGGATCTCTTTTTTCCCCACGGTGATCATGAGGGTGCCGCCGTTTTCCATCTCCACGCCATCGCCCAGGCGGCCGCGACTGCGTAATTGGTCCAGGGCCCGAATGACATGACGGGCGTTGCGGCCGAGCTCGTCATTATTTCTTTTAAATTTGTCCAGCTCCTCGATAACGGTTATGGGCAGCACAACGGTGTTGTTGGCAAAAGAGAAAATGGAGGCAATGGAGGCACTGTTGTGCAGCAGGACGTTGGTATCGAGAACAAAGAACTTTGGCATAAGCACACCGTGTTTGTGATTGTGTCGTTTGTAAGAGTGCCGCATGCGGCATAGAGTGGCTATAGCCCACCCGTCCTGAGCGTACACATCTGAGGTGCTGCGGCACTCTTACAGGTTTGAGATAGAGATTATTTTGGTGCGAATCCATAATAGTTATAAAAAGGTGAGGTCATTATTGAGTAGTTCGCAACCGTGGTCGCGGACCACCACCATGTTTTCCAGCCGGATACCGCCCCAGTCGGGCAGGTAGATCCCCGGTTCAACCGTGACCACCATGCCGCTGCGCAGTTGTTTGCGGCTGCGGGAGCTCAAGAGCGGATTTTCATGCACGTCCAGGCCGACCCCATGCCCCAGGGCATGGCCGAAAAATTTGCCATAGCCGGCATCCCTGATTACGGCGCGGGCGGCCAGATCCACCTCCCGGCAGGTCACCCCGGCGCGGATGGCATTCATGCCTGCCAGTTGGGCCCGGCGCACGACCCGCAGCCGGTCGATAAAAGTCTGCGTCGGCCGGCCGACGACAAAGGTCCGGGTCATGTCGGAACAATAGCCGTTCAGTACCAGGCCCATGTCGATGAGCACCATCTCTCCGGGGGCAAGCGTTCGATCCGTCGGCACGGCATGCGGCTTGGCCGCATTGGGGCCAAAGGCGACAATGGTCTCAAAACTCGGCCCCCGGGCGCCCAGCCGCCGCATGGTTGTCTCAAGGGCCAGGGCGACTTCCAGCTCGGTCATGCCCGGTTTGACGGCGGGGTACACCTCTTGAAAGACCTGCTCGTTCAACCGCACCGAGGCCCGGAGCGCCTCAATTTCATCTTCGGACTTGACGACCCGCAGGCGCTCCACCATCTCCGTTACCGGCTGCAGTTCCAGGTCGAGCCCCCGGGCGGTCTTCTGCAGGCGGGCGGCCGTGGCATGGAGCATGTAGTGACTCTCGAAGGCAAGGCGCCGGATCCCCAGTTGCGGCAGCAGCTTCCGCAGAAAGGCTATCAGGCCATGGGGATAGAGTTGGACGGTGAACCCCCGGGCCTCTTCCGCGGCCTGGAGATAAAACCGCGAGTCGGTCAGCAGGTACGGCGTTCCCCGGGCCGGGACCAGCAGCACCCCGGAACTTTCCTGGATACCGTGATCAAGGGCGCTGTAACCGCTCAAATAGTTGCGGTTGCCCGGCTGCGTGACCAGGAGCGCGGAAAGTTTCCGCCGCCTGAGCGCGGTTTGCAGGCGGGCAAGACGTTCGGGAAAGCGCAACGCCGGCATGATCAGGCTCGCAGCCTCTGTTTGAGCGTCGTCTTGTGCTGTTCCAGGGCCTGCATATATTGACTGTCCAGCTCGGCCTCGATGCGGCTCCACTCTTCCTTGAACCTGGGCTGCAGGGTGGGATCTATTTTGAGTTCCCCTGCCTGCTCTCCCATCTGCTGGGCCAGGGCCTGTTCGTACTGGACCCTGACCTGATCCTCGAGCTGACGCTGCAGCTGCTCGCGATGCCGGGCATAGCCGTCGATAATATGCCGGAGCTCCTGACAGATCGTCGCCACATCACGGGCATTGCCGGCCAGCTCGACGAGTCCCTGGCTCGCCCTGGTCACCCGCTCCATCTGGACATCGTCACGGGCCAGGAAGATATTGCGCAGCAGGCTTTCAATCATGCCCTGGCGGACGGCCATCCGGATCGCCGCTTCCTCTTGCTCCAGTTTCTCGAGCAGCCGCGCCGACTTGCCGTCCAGATAGTCAACGGTGAGATGCATGCCCCTGGTCCGGGCCTCACTCTGCCGGAGTTCTTCGCTGGACGCCTTGCCCATTCGGGCCGCCCGTTCCATTACCAAATCCATGGTGCTTCTGATCTCAGCCATGTCATGTTCTCCGTAAGAGTTCACCCGCACTTCATCTTTATTTATTCCGGCCTTCTCGGATTGTTGCTTTGAGCAGAAAACTATACGCAAAATCCGGCCGCACGACAAGACCGCAGAGCATCTTATAAACAAATTTATATTTTATATCTGAATTCGTGACGGCCAAAGGTGATGCTCCCCACCATGCCGCCAGGGCATCCGGGGCGGCCCGGTTTTTTTTCTCCGGCCCGGCGCAGGGCCTTGTCCAGGGTTTCCGGCCGGTTGGTGGCCGCCATCACCACCACTCCGGTGGAGGCATCGAAGCCGTCCGCCAAACGGCCGTCGCACCTTGACAAGGGGCGGAGTCGATTGCTATGGATAAAGAGAGAGTGGGGCCTCCGGGCGCCATAAAGATGGCAACAGACAAGGAGGAAGAGCGATGCAGAATATATCCCTGGATATCTTCATGGACAACCGGATCCGCCGAGCGACCATTATCACCGGTATCGTGCTGCTGGTCCTGGGCCTGATCGGCGTAATCATGCCCCAGGTAGTCACCGTGGTCATCTCTCTGCTCATCTCGTTTTTGCTGGTGTTGAGCGGCATCGTGTTCGGCTACCTGACCTGGGTCAACTACTCGCGCACCGGTCTGGCCTGGCTCAAGCCCTTCCTGCTTGTCGTCCTGGGGCTGCTGGTCGGTCTCTACCCCGTGGCCGGGGCGGCGGCCCTGGGATTGATTCTGATCATCTATTTTCTCCTCGACGGCTTTGCCTCCATCAGCTTCTCCTTTTTTCTCCGGCCTCTGCCCGGCTGGGGCTGGACCCTGTTCAACGGTATTCTCTCCCTGGTACTGGCCGGTGTGTTCCTGGTCGGCTGGCCCTTCTCCGCCATGTGGCTGGTGGGGGTCCTGGTCGGTATCAGCCTGATGGTGGACGGGATCGCCCTGCTGATGCTCGGCCTGTCGGCCCGTCAATTCTGAGGCCGGGCGTTACCCGGGCGGACCGCAGGGCGGCGCGGTGAAGACCGGAAAATGTGTTTGTTCGGAAATAACGCAATGAATTTTGCGTGGAATATCACCTCAAACCGTCACGGATCCAGATTTACGTACGGTTTCCGGATAGGGAATCTTGACATGCAATTCTATCTGCTTATCTTGTAAACATCCGGAATTGAGTGTTTTTCGTTCAATTCAAAATTCAGGAACAAGGAGGTGCGCCATGGTCAAGAAGAAAGATAAAGGAGAACTGGTTGCCAGAGAAGAGATGCAGGATATTTCTCCGTTCGAGGAAATGGACCGCTACGTTGAAACCTTTTTCCGCAATCCCTTTGCCGTGTTGACCAGTCCGCTGATGCCGGTCCCGAAAATGGAGGGACTCAACCCCTCGGTGGATATCTACGAGGATGGCAATGAAGTGGTGGTCAAGGCCGAGCTGCCCGGCATTGACAAGGATGATCTCAACGTGACCATCACCGAAAACAGCCTGACTATCTCCGGCGAGAAGAAGCAGGAAGAGAAAGTGGACAAGAAGGATTACCACCGTATCGAGCGGCGTTACGGTTCCTTCACCCGCAGCTTCCGGCTGCCGGAAGCCGTGAACGGCGAACGGGCCAGGGCCTCGTTCAAGGACGGGGTGCTGGAGGTTCGGCTGCCGCGCACCAAGGAGGCCAGGCAGAAGAAGATTGCCATCGAATAAGGTCTGGATTCAGGTTCCTTTAAAAACAAAAATCCCCTGTCAGGAATCTCCGGCAGGGGATTTTTATAACCACGAGGATGGGCGGACGATGCTACACCAAGTGAGTTATCGAAATATTGACAAACAGGAAAAAGAGAAACTCAAAGACCTGGTGGCGAAACTGGTGCCGGGCCTGGAAGAAAAACTGGGCCGCCTGGCCCGGAAAAATCCCTCCCTGCGCGGGGCGATCCAGAAACATGGCAGCCATAAGCTCTACCGTCTCGGCTTGAGCCTGCATGTCCCGGGCAGGACTCTGGCCACCCAGGAGGAAGGTGAGGATGCGGCGAGCGTCATCCGCCAAGCCTTCAAGGAACTGGAACGGCTGGTGGCCAGGCACAAGAGCCTGGTGAAGAACGAACATCTCTGGAAACGCAAACCGCGCCGCCGGGAACTCAAGGCCGCGGCGGCTGCGGGGGCCTTGAGCGGGGAGCCGGTCACCGGGCCGCCGTCCGGGTTCGCGGTCATCGAGCCCTGCCTCAACGACCTTTACCGGCTGGCCCGGCGGGAGATCATCTATCTCCAGGCCTCAGGCGATCTGCTGCCCTCGGACATCACTCCGGAGGAGCTGGTGGACACCGTGGCGGTACTCAGTCTCGACAAACAACACGAAAAGCCGGAAAACATGGAACTCAAACCCTGGCTCTACCGGCTGGCCCTGGTCCAGCTGGAAGAAGAGATCAGGAAGAGCAGGGAGAGCCGGGAGGCGCTGCACCTGGAAGAGAGAATCGTCACCCGCGAGGGCGCGACCGCAGACGATGACTCCTGGCTTTTTGACTTCTACCAGCCGGACGAGGTCCTGTCGCTGGAGGATCTCGTCGCCTATCCCGACGATCTCTCGCCCGAAGAGACCACGGCCCTGGCCGAAGAACAGAGATACGTCCAGCCGGCCCTGGCCACCATGCCGAGGAGCTGGCGCCAGGCCCTGTGGTTCCTCCACGGGGAGAAAATCGATCCCGACCAGGTGGCCCTCATTCTCGACACGCCGGTGGCCGTCCTGGAACAGATCAGCCGGCGGGCCGAGACCTTCCTCCGGGGCAGACTGGCGGACAAGGGCCTGGTCGAATGGGTCGGCACGGAAAAGAGCCTTACCCTGCTCTTTCATCTGCCGGCCGACCGGGAATTCGACAGCGGCTTATAGCGCCTTACAGTTGCTGAATTCCTGTCATAAAAAACAAGAAAATTGATCATGTTTTACTTAGGCTGAAGGCTATTTGCCTCACCCTAACAGCCTAACAGCCTACAGCCTACAGTCCTGAGTCCTCCCGCTCTGCGGGGAAGT
>JAADIK010000115.1 GCA_013151365.1 Deltaproteobacteria bacterium | reverse complement strand
CCATGTGGATTGACGGCATGATGAGCCGTAAAAAGCAGGTCGTTCCCAGTCTGCAGAAGGCTTTCGGCTGCTGATTGTTTTCGATATCATATAGATGAAAAAAAGGGCGGCCGCCAGGCCGCCCTTTTTTTATGCCGCCGGTGTCGGCCGCGTTATCGCCGGACAGCGGATTTTTTTCAGCTTGTGCTTGAAAACAAAGTTGTTGTCATGCTCCGAAGTATGACAGGTCAGGCAGACTGTTACTCCGGCTTTGCGCATGCCGACCAGCTTCGGTTGCCGCGCATGTTTCTTCCCCGGGCCGTGGCAAGCTTCGCAGCCGACATTGTTGAAGGTTGACGGGAGCCGGGCAAGACGTTGCTCGGTGTTGTAACCCGTTGCTTTGTCGTAGGGTGGCAGGGTTACATGGCAGACCAGGCAGTTCATGTTAAACTGTTGATTGACTGCGGCCAATGTCCGCCAGGACCTTGCATGGCCTGTTTTTCGCCAGAATTCCGTTTGTCCCGGATGACACCCCCGGCAGGTCCGCCAGCCGACCAGGGCGGCCATGCCCTGGTCCGGATTGTTTCCGTGCCCCTGTCCGGCCCTGTTTGTTGTCCGCAGCCGTTGTCTCTGCAGCTGCAGCCGTTTCCTGTTGATCCGGTTGACCGTCCGCGCGGCCTGGACGATGATGGCCTCTACTGTCCGGTCTTGGGGTATGGTCGTCTTGATGCTGATAAAGCTGTTCGCATAGGCGCATAAACCTTCCGCCCCCTTTTGGCTGCGTTCCTGCAGTTGCCGGATCTCCGTCCGCAGTTTGTTGCGGGTATCCAGGAGTTTCCGATACTGTTCCGCCACCGCCGCTTTGTCGCGCGGGGAACGTCGTTTGATCCACCTGTTCCGCTTGATGAGCCAGTTGGTCCGGTCCAGGCGGTCCTGCACGGTTCGCAACTGTCCGGCGAAATCGTGCCGCCACCGGTGGGAGGCGTTCCAGCTGATGTCCAGCCGGCCCAGGTAGCCGCCTTTATCGCCGACCTGGCAGATCAGTGTATTGTCGACCTGTTTCGGCGGCATGTTGACCGCGGCATGCCCGGACTGGATAATCAGGTGAATACCGTGAAACAGCCGGGCAATCCGTTCGTTAACCGGGCAGGGATAGCTTGAGAGCAGGATCACCATGTCGGCCCGGTCCCGGACCTTGGCCAGCGTGTCCCGCAGAACGTCATGCCAGGGGAGAACCGTGAAATTGCCGTCGGCGTTGCCGGTAGGTCCGGGTATCCGGCCGGTGAGTCCCAGGACCGCCACCTTGGTGGCACCGATTTTCGTAATGATAAAGGGTGAAAACAGGGGTTGCCGGTCGGTCTGTCTGACCAGGTTCATGGACAACCAGGGAAAACGGGTTTTCTGTTGCGCCCGGATCAGGTAGTCGATGCCCCCGGCCAGGTCCTGCGGGGCTATACCGGCGGCCGTTAAGCCCATGGCCTGCATCGCCTTGATGATCCCGTCCGCCTTGGCCTGCTGCGCCGCTAACCGGTCGGTCGGGATGGTCGCCCCCTGAAAGAGCAAGGCCCCGGCATCGAGAAACAGAACCGGCCGGTTCTCATGTCTGGTCAGTTGTTTTAACAGGTATGCTTTCCTGGACAGACCGCCCAGCTGATTTCTGCTTCAGCCGCAGGGCTTGGTCTTTCCCCGGACATCGTTGGTATAGAGCAGGGAAAACTCGGCGCAATGTGCCGGGACTGCAAGGAAAAACGAGAGAACCATTAAAACGATAATGCCCTGGCCGGCGAGATTATGCCGGCCGGTTTTTGTGTTGTGCATGGTCAATAGCCCGTTGTTTCAGGATTTTCCGCCATTTGATAAGCCGGTCGCGGATGACCGCCTCATAGCCGCGGTTGGTAGGTTCGTAGTATATTCGCCCTTTGAGTTCCGATGGCAGGTGTTCCTGGTCGACCAGTCCCTCCCGGTTGTCATGCGCGTATTGATAATCCCTGCCGTAGCCGAGGTTCTTCATCAGCCGGGTGGGGGCGTTGCGCAGGTGCATGGGGACCGGCAGGGTGCCGGTTTGCTTGATGTCCGTGCGGATTTTTTTACTCGCCGCATAGAGTGCGTTGCTCTTGGGGGCCGTGGCCAGGTACGCCGCCGCCTGGAGCAGCGCCAGCTCGCCTTCGGGTGAGCCGAGCAGGTGAAATGCCTCCCGGCAGTTCATGGCGACCTGCAGGGCCTGCGGATCGGCATTGCCGATATCCTCGGAGGCAAAACGGATAAGGCGGCGGGCAATGTAGAGTGGGTCCTCGCCGCTGTCAAGCATGCGGTACAGCCAGTAGGCCGCCCCGTCCGGATCACTGTCGCGCAGGCTTTTGTGGAGGGCGGAGATCAGGTTGTAATGCTCTTCGCCCCCGGTATCGTAACGCAGGGACCGGTACTGGCCGGCTTCCCTGATGATGTCGGCCGTAATGACGGTCGATTTTTCTTCTTCCTTGTCTGTTTCCTGGACGAGGGTGGCGGCGGTTTCAAGACAGTTGAGCGCCCTGCGGCTGTCACCGTCGGCAAAACGGACCAGGGCGTCGAGGCCGTCCTGGTCAAGGGTGAGATGCAGAGCGCCCAGGCCATGTTCCGCATCGGCCAGGGCCCGGGCGACAATGAACCTGATATCGTCGGCGGTCAGGGGGTTCAGCACCAGGACCTGGCAGCGGGAGAGCAGCGGCGCAATGACATTGAACGAGGGGTTTTCCGTGGTGGCGCCGATGAGCGTCAGCAGGCCGCTTTCAACATGGGGCAGGAAGGCGTCCTGCTGGCCCTTGTTGAAGCGGTGGATTTCGTCGACAAACAGGATGGTATTACCGCTTTTTGCCCGTTTTTCCTTCGCCGTTTCGACGATCCGCCTGATGTCCTTTACCCCGGCGAGAACGGCGGAGAAGAAGATAAAATCGGCGTCCATTGCGCGGGCCAGGATGGTCGCCAGGGTCGTTTTTCCCGAACCTGGAGGCCCCCAGAGCAGCAGGGACGGCAGTTGACGGCTGCTGATGAGCCGGCGCAGCAGCCTTTCCGGGCCGACGAGATGCTCCTGCCCGGCAAAGCCGTCCAGGCTGTCGGGCCGCATACGTTCGGCAAGCGGTATGTTTTTTTGTCCGGGTGAATGCATGGTCTTTATCCCGTATTATGGTCGGGATTGTATGCGCCGTCAAGCAGGGTGAGCTGTTTCCGGTACCTGGATCTCAATCTCTTGCGCCACCATCCCTCGAATGGTAGGATAACTGACGGACACTGGTTCACGGATTCAGTGGTGCCTTACTCCTGAATTTCTGTCATAAAAAAACAAGAAAATTGATCATGTTTTATTTATGTAAACCAGTAGGTTGTTTAGGCTGAAGGCTATTGGTCCTACCCTAACAGCCTACAGCCTAACAGCCTGGAAACAGATATGCTGGAAGTTGATTTGGGTTGTGGGCATCGCCCGCCTTGGTAAAGATCGACGAGAGGTCTATGAAGTTCCATAACATCCTCCTGGTGGCAACGGACGCGTCCAATATACGGGACATCAAGGCGGCGTTGGCCGAACATGAGGTGGTGACCTGCGACAACGCCGTGGAAGCCCTCTCTCTCTGCCGCCGGCATGATATCTATCTGGTCATTGTGGAGGAGGAACTGCCGGATCAAAGCGGCAGCCGGCTGTTTATCGAGTTGCGAAAGTTCCGGCCGTGGCTGTCAGGCTTGCTTTTGACCGAAAAGGTTGACGAGGCCATGCTGCGCCGGGCGCTTGATATCGGCTTTACGGGGCTCCTGGAAAAACCTGTCGATCCCGTACAGCTCCTGCAGCGGATCTATCGCGCCATGGATTCGGCATGTCTGCAGGAGGAAAATACCCGGCTTCGGACCCTGTTGCCCCTGTATGGCTTTGGCGAACAGTTCCTGGCCTCGACAACGGAACAGGATGTTTTTGATGTCCTGGTTGACATCGTCGTCGAGGTGACCGGGGCAACCCGTGCCTCGGTCATGTGGTTCAGGGAAGAAGAAGGTTATCTGCGTATTGTTTCGGCCAGGGGGCTGGATGCGGATCTGGTCAAGTCCATCCGGCTGCGGCCGGGAGACCAGGTGGCGGGCTGGGTGTATCAGCAGGGCCGGCCGGTGATTCTGAACAAAGACACGCAGGACGAGTCGATTTTCGCGCCGCTCCTGAAACGACAGGAGATTTCGGCCGCCGTCTCTTTTCCCATTACCATGCGCGGCAAGGTCCTGGGGGTGCTCAACATCAGCCACTCCCGCGATGATGTCAGGTTCAGCGAAGCCGATATCGAAATGTTGGCCGTGATCTGCAGCCAGGCGGTGATGGCCCTCGCCAATGTCCGTTTTCGCCGGGTTATCCAGGAAAAGACCCGGGTCCGGACCCTCTTTGAGCAGTACGTCTCGCCGGAAGTCGCCGAATTGCTGATCTCCAGCGGCAGTGACTTGCTCGAACTCGGCGCTATTCAGAAGGTGACCGTTTTTTTCGCCGATATCCGGGAGTCGACCAGCCTGATACAACATATCGAGCTGATCGTTCTTCGCACCTTCCTGAACGAGTTTTTCCAGATTTTCACCGAGGTGATTTTTCATAGCGGCGGTACGATCGACAAGTTTATGGGAGATGCCGTGCTTGCCGTATTCGGCGCACCTGTTGAGCTGGATAATCCGAACCTGGCGGCGGTGCAGGCCGCTCAGGAAATCAAGCGGCGGTTTGATGATCTTCGGGTCCGCTGGATCGCCAGGCGGGAAGATTTTAAAAGGGTTGATCTGGCCATGGGTATTTCCTGCGGCGAGGTCTTTATCGGCAACGTCGGTTCG
>JAADIK010000188.1:3950-8761 GCA_013151365.1 Deltaproteobacteria bacterium | reverse complement strand
TGCGTTGACAACTCGTTGATATCACACCAGGATAATCAACCTCGTTGCCGCCTTGCATCTGCACCGTTCTCGAACGCTCACGGATTCAGGTCTTCCTGAACCCGTGACGGCTTGAGGTGATACTCTACCACCTCGACTCCATACAATTGTGGAGTTTATTGCATTGTTGTCGAATAAATGATTTTCCGGTCTTTATCGCGCCGCCCTGCGGGGCGCCCGATAACGGCGCATCTGCTGCGTTGACAACTCGTTGATATCATACCATGATAATCAACCTCGTTGCCGCCTTGCATCCGCACCGTTATCGAATGCTCACGGATTCAGGATCTTGTTGACGTAACAAAAAAAATGCTCAATTATCACTCTATCACAAAGGAGAGGGCCGGACAAGATTCCGGCCGGCCGGGCGGACCGGGGTTAGAGCTTGATCTCCGAAATCGGTCCTTCGTAGATGACCGGTTCGATGCCGAGTTTTTTCAGTTCCGCCGCCGGCCGGTCCCCGATTTTGGTGCAATAGACCCGTTCGCAGCCCTCGAGCGTATTGATCACCGCGTCGAGCCGGTTCCGGTCGAAGGGATGGTCCGGGTCGCCGACGGACAGGGATTCCGTCTTTCGTTCGGCGAGCAGTTTCGCTCCCGTGGTCCCGAGTTCGTAAATCAAAAACCTGGTTGCCTTGCCGAAATGTTCATCGACGTCGACGCCGTTTGTTGAGACGATTGCCACTTGCATGATTTTTTCCTCCTGCTTGTTCCTGGGTTGTTTGTTTCCGGCCTTTACCGGTCGGGGCCGGCGGTTGGTCAGTGGGTGGTATTCTTGCTGTAGTTTCCATAGCCGTTCTTTTTCCGGCTCTTGATCTCCGGCGCTTTCATGCGCAGGGTCAGGGCCGGGTAGCCGAGGGTCGTGTCGACCTCGCGGAAAAATTCGGGGCAGGGCCTGATCTTCAGGTCCTTGAGGATGTTGATGTCGACCTCGCCCCGGCCGTCGAAGTGCAGGGTCAACTGGACCGGGCAGGTTCCGTGATAGTGGTAGAAGAGGTCCTTGAGCTGTTCCAGGTGCCGGCGGACGGTGTGCCGGGCCTGTATCCTGATGACGACCCCGTCGGTGTATTTCTCCATGGCTTCGGCCAGCGGTTCGATGGCCTCGGCAATGACCTTGGCCCCCCGTTCCCCCTGTTGAATCGTGCCCAGGACGACGAGGGGCCGGTCGCTGCCCAGCAGGTGCGAACAGACGGCAAAGGTGGTGGGGAAGATGACCACCTCGACACTGGCGCTCATGTCCTCGAGCACGGCGAATGCCATGCGGTCGCCCTTCCTCGATTTATGCTCCCGGTAGTTCTGGATCAGGCCGCCGACCCGGGCCGGCCGGCCGTCGCGCCACTTGGCCAGCCCCTGGATATCCGTGTCCGTTATGGCCTGCAGGTCCTTAATGACCCCTTCCAGGGGATGGCCCGTGAGGAAAAAGCCGATGGTCTCTTTCTCAAAGGCCAGTTTTTTCAGTTCCGGCCATTCGTCGACCTCCGGCAGCTCCACCTCCATTGTCTTGTTCTGCTTGTCGTTGCCGGCCAGCGAGAACAGGTTCATCTGGCCGCTCAGCCGGTCGCGCTGCACGGCCTTGGCCATGTCCAGGGCCTGGTCGAGCGCGGCCATCAGCCGGGCGCGCCGGTCGGTCATCGAGTCAAAGGCCCCGGCCTTGATGAGGCTTTCTATGACCTTGCGATTCACGCGGCTGGGATCAATGCGGCCGCAGAAATCACTCAGGGATAAGTAGGGGCCGTTTTTCTCCCGCTCGTCGATAATGGAGAGCAGGGCGGCGACGCCGACATTTTTCACCGCTGCCAGGCCGAAGCGGATCCGGTCGTTGATGACCGTGAAATCCTGGAACGATTCGTTGAGGTCGGGGGGCAGAACCTCGATCTCATGCCGCTTGCATTCGTTGATGTACATGACGACCTTGTCGGTATTATCCATGTCGCAGGAGAGCAGGGCGGCCATGTATTGCGACGGATAGTGGGCCTTCAGGTAGGCCGTCTGGTAGGCGATCAGGGCATAGGCCGCGCTGTGGGACTTGTTGAAGCCGTAGCCGGCGAACTTGGCCATCAGGTCGAAGACATAGGTTGCCTTGGCTTCGGGGATACCCTTCTTGAGCGCGCCGCGCAGAAATTTCCCCCGTTCCTCCTCCATGACCTTGGGTTTCTTCTTGCCCATGGCCCGGCGGAGCTGATCGGCATCGCCCAGGGTGTAACCGGCCATAATGTTGGCGATTTTCATGACCTGTTCCTGGTAGACGATGACGCCGTAGGTCTCTTCCAGCAAACTTTTCAACTGCGGCAGGGGGTACTCGGGCAGCCGCCGGCCGTGCTTGGTCTCGACAAAGGCGTCAACCATGCCGCTTTCCAGGGGGCCGGGCCGGTAGAGGGCGACCAGGGCGATAAGGTCCGAGAACTGCTCGGGTTCCATCTTCTTGAGCAGGTCCCGCATGCCGTCGCCTTCCAGTTGGAAGACCCCGAGGCTGTCGGCCCGGCAGAGCAGGTCATAGGTCCCGGGATCGTCCAGGGGAATCCGGTTCAGCTGCACCTCGATGCCGATATCCTGTTTGATCAGCTTCAGGGCCCGGTCAATGACGGTCAGGGTCTTGAGCCCGAGAAAGTCGAACTTGATGAGCCCGGTTTTTTCCGTGTATTCCTTGTCGTACTGGGTAATTACCTCCTTGTTCGGCCCCACGCAGAGCGGCAGGTATTCGACCATCGGCTCGGGCGAGATGACCACGCCGGCGGCATGAATGGACTTGTGGCGGGCCAGGCCCTCCAGGGTCTGGGCGATGGTGAGCAGTTCCCGGATACTATCTTCTTTCATGGCCTCGCGCAGGCGGGGTTCCTTGTCGATGGCCCGGTCCAGGGTGATCTTCAGCTCCTCGGGGATGAGCTTGGCGATGCGGTCGACCTGGGGCAGGGGGATCTCCAGGACCCGCCCCACGTCCCGGATTACGGCCCGGGCCTTCATCGACCCATAGGTCACGATCTGGGCCACGTGGCGGTCGCCGCCGTATTTTCCCCGGACATAATCGATGACTTCGTCCCGCCGGTCCTTGCAGAAGTCCACGTCAAAGTCGGGCATGGACATCCGCTCGACATTGAGAAAGCGCTCGAAGATGAGGCCGTAGGGGAGCGGATCGATATCGGTGATCTGCATGCAGTAGGACGCCAGGCTGCCCGCGCCCGAACCCCGGCCGGGGCCCACGGGAATGTCCCGGCTCTTGGCCCAGTTGATGAAATCGGCGACAATCAGGAAGTAGCCGGCAAAACCCATCTGCGAGATGATGTCGATTTCCATGGCCAGCCGGTCCCGGTACAGTTTTTCCTGCTCCGGGGTCAGTGAATCGATTTCGCGCAGATGGGCCAGGCGTAATTCGAGGCCGTCCTCGCAGGCCTTGGCGAAGAGGGACTCCAGGCTTTCGTTCTCGGGTACCGGGAAGATGGGAAAATAGTGCTTGCCGAATTCCAGTTCCAGGTTGCAGCGTTCGGCAACCTCCAGGGTATTGGTCACGGCCTCGGGACAGAAGCTGAACTGCCGGGCCATCTCCTCGGGCGACTTGAAATAGAGTTCATCGGTTGAAAAGCGGAACCGCTTGGCGTCATTGATGGTCTTGCCGGTCTGGATGCAGAGCAGGACCTCGTGGGCATAGGATTCGTCCCGGTTGAGATAGTGGCAGTCGTTGGTGGCCACCAGTTTCACTCCCAGTTCCCCGGCCATCTTGATCAGCCCGGCATTGGCCGTTTCCTGGATCTCCATGCCGTTTTCCTGGAGTTCGAAATAAAGCCGGTCGCCGAAAATATCCTGCAGCTCGCGGGCCCGCCTATGCGCCCCGTCCAGGTCGTTGTTGGTTATCCGCCAGGGGATTTCGCCGTGGAGACAGGCGGTCAGGGCAATCAATCCTTCATTGTGCAGGCACAGGAGTTCATTGTCGATGCGGGGTTTGTAGTAAAAGCCTTCCAGCTGGGCCTTGGTGGCGAGTTTCATCAGGTTCAGGTAGCCGGCCCGGTTCATGGCCAGCAGGACCAGGTGAAAGTTGTGCCCGGCCCGGTGGTCCCTGGTGAGGCGGCTGCCCTCCGCGATATAAAATTCACAGCCGACCAGCGGCTTGATCCCGGCCTTCGTGGCCTTCTCGTAAAATTCCAGGGCGCCGAACATGGCGCCATGGTCGGTAACGGCAACGGCGCCCATCTCGAATTCCCGGCTGCGCCGGATCAGGTCGTCAATG
This sequence comes from Deltaproteobacteria bacterium, assembly GCA_013151365.1. Classification (GTDB taxonomy): domain Bacteria; phylum Desulfobacterota; class Desulfobulbia; order Desulfobulbales; family Desulfobulbaceae; genus BMS3Abin13. The sequence continues at coordinate 4,504 of JAADIK010000188.1, read as the reverse complement.
CGGATGGCGCCGTCCAGCAGGGAATATTGAGTATGGACATGGAGGTGGACAAACTGGGCTTCGGACATAGAGATTACACTTGGTCGATGGGGGCAATGGAGAGTGCCTTGCCCCCGGTTAGCGGAAAAACGGGTTATACCAGGGGGAAAGCGGCCCGGCCGGGCTATTTATTGAGGCCCCGGACTCCTTCCAGCAGTGCCCCGTCAAGATTCGCGCCCCCCAGGCTGGCCCCGGTGAGATCCGCCTGTATCAGGTTGGCCCCTTTGAGGTCGGCCCCCTGCAGGTTGCAGTTTTTCAAGTTGGCGCCCGGCAGGTTGGCATAGGTCAGGTTCGCGTTTGCCAGGTTGGCCCCCTGCAGATCGGCCCGCCGCAGGTTGGCCCGGCGCAGGTCGGCGCCTTGCAGGTTGGCGCCGCGGAGATTGGCCGTGATCAGGTCCGCATCCCGGAGATCCGAGCCGGCAAGATTGCAGTCCGGACAGTCTTTGGCCAGCCATTTGACCGTTGGTTTCATATTGCTGTCTAGGGCAGAGGCCGGGTATAAAGGCTCGGCAGCA
>JAADIK010000188.1:0-3922 GCA_013151365.1 Deltaproteobacteria bacterium | reverse complement strand
CTCCTGGCTGCCGGTGCCTGCTGCCCGGCCCGGTGCCGGATCGAGCGGCGGCGGAATTTCCTTGCCGTTTCGGTCTCGTGGTAGAGACTTTTGTAGTCGCCTTCATAGCGGGTGGCGGTAAACATGATCAAGCCGTCATCCCGGGCCAGCTTGTATCTGTTCCCGTCGGGGTAGACCTGAAAACAGCGCTGGTAACCGTACCACCACTTGTCGAGCCTCATGCAGAGCTCGGCCCTGTCGCTGACATCCCAGCGGCCGTTATCCTTGTTGTTTTGATTGTCGGCCCCGAAGACCCGGCCCGAGTGGTCGAAATAATAATAGCTGTTTTCTTTGAAGGATTCGAACAACAGGGTGTTGCCGTCAACGAGTTTCAGGACCTGGTCGGGAGTCAGCCGGCGGGAGTGATTCCGTTCCTTGAGCTGCTTGACCGTCGCCGGCCCGCAACCTGTTAGTATAAAGCAGAAAAGTAGGCCGGCAATCAGGGATCTGTTCATATTCGATTTCACGGGGACTTGGTTTGAATGTTCAATAAAAAAATATTCAATAAAAAAATAGAGTTACGGTGAGAAGTTGTCACGCTGGATGACTCATTTCATTCTATCACGACCTGACTTGGTTGCACATCATTTTTTTAGAAAAATATGCCCGGTTGTCAACCTCGGGGCATACTCAGCCAGTACGAGTTCACCAGCACCTCATTTTCGTCCGTTTTGGCCTCCTCACATCCGCAAAGGATAGATTCGGAGTCCAAAACGAACAAATCTAAGGCACTGGTGAACTCGTACTATTGCCGGATGATCCCTCTGAATAGATCCGCGGCATCGATGGCGGCCAGGGACCGCCAGAGGTCTTCCTCGCTGTGCGGTTCCAGGGTGATGAGAGGAGAGAGACGGTGATCCCGGAGATAGTCGAATAGTTCGTCGAAGTTAAAGTTGCCCCGGCCGATGGCGAGATGGTCGTCACTGTCGCCGAGGTTGTCATGGAGGTGAAGCTGGCCGAGCCGGGAGCCGACCGCCTCTTCATTCAGCCAGACCTGCCAGGGGGTGTCGGCAAAGGCCATCAGGTGGCCGACATCCAGGCAGAAACCGAGAACCGGGGAGTTCAGTTCCGCAAAGAGGGTGCGGTGGATCATCGGCGAGGTCTCGTAGGTGTTTTCAAACATCACCGGGGTCTGGTACCGTTCCGCGATAGCAAGCAGTTCCTGCCAGGTTTCCAGGGTATTCTCCAGCCAGGTGTCCAGTTTGTAACTGTGTTTGTTCTCTTCGAATCCCAGGTGACAGACGATGGACCGGGGATTGAAAACGGGAATCAGTTCAAAGGCCAGGCGCAGCTTTTCCCTGGTCAGCGCCCTGATCTTCGAGTCAAAGCCGCCCGGCGCCAGGTCGGCGAAGGGTGCGTGCAGGGTGCATGACAGGTTGTGCCGCTTTAAGGTAGCCGCGGTTTTCCGGAAGACGTCTTTTCCGGTGTCCCAGAGGCATTCTCCTTCAAGGCCGATTTCCGGCTGCAGCCTGTTTTTGAGAAAAAGCTCGAGCAGGCCGGCCCGCAGGAGGGCGAACGGGGCGTTGATAAAGCAATAATCGGTAATGTGCGCGTACGGGGTCTTCATTGCGGACTGCTTTCCGGCCGGTCGTCATCCGGGCCGGATGATGAGAAAAATTCCTTGAGGGCGTTGTAGAGATACCAGCCGTCACGGCTGCCGGTCATCTCCCGGATCGAATGCATGGCCAGGCTCGGCACCCCGACATCAACGACCGCGACACCGAGTTCGGCGGCGGTGATCGGGCCGAGGGTCGAGCCGCACGCCAGGTCGTTGCGCATGACAAAATCCTGGACCGGGACCGCCGCCCGCTGACAGAGCCGGCGAAAATAGGCGGCCGTCCGGCTGTCGGTCGCGTAATGCTGGTTGGCGTTATGCTTGATGACCGGTCCGTAGTTCAGCAGCGGCCGGTGATTCCGGTCGTGTTTGCCGGCAAAGTTGGGATGAACACCGTGGGCGTTGTCCACGGAAATGAACAACGAACGGCTGAGACAGCAGCGCCGTTCATCGGTCTTCGGCAGCAGGCGCTCGAGAACCGACTGTAAAAAAGGACCCCGGGCCCCGGTGCCGGAAAGGCTGCCGATTTCTTCATGGTCGTTCAGTACGACCAGGGAGTTTTGCCTGGTCCGGCTATCAAGCAGGGCCTGGATAAGGGCGTAACAGGAAAGCAGGTTGTCGAGCCGGGAGCCGGCGATAAATTCGTTTTGCAGCCCGACAAAGGCCGGCGGCTGGCTGTCGTAAAAGAAAAGCTCGTGGTCCGTAACGGCCGCGGGGCTGATCTTTGGATATTGCCGGACCAGCTGCTCCAGCAGGATGGTGTTCAGGTCGGGCAGCCGGTCGTCCTCCAGCAGCATGACAATGGGGACCAGGTCGGTCTGCTTGTTGATGCTCCTGTTTTTGTTGACTTCCCGGTCCAGGTGGATGGCCAGGCTGGGAATGACGCCGATGGGCCGCCGGAAATCGATCAGGCTGCTGCCGATGGCGCCGTCTTTATCCTGCCAGGTCACCCGGCCGGCGAGAGAGAGGTCCCGGTCAAACCACGGCGCCAGCAGGGCGCCGCCATAGACCTCGACTCCGAATTGCAGGTACGAGTGATTGATCCGGCCGGGGATCGGTTTCAGCTTGAGTCCGGGACTGTCCGTATGGGCTCCGGCCATGCGCAGGCCGGTCAGGGAAGGTTTTTCGCCTGCCAGGGTAAAGGCAATCAGGCTGGAATCGTTGCGCCGGATAAAATAGGACCCCGGCGGCAGCGGCTGCCAGGGAGATGATTCATGGATTTCAACAAATCCCCGGCCGGCAAGAATATCGCCCGCCGACCGGGCCGCGTGAAAGGCAGTAGGAGCCCGGGCAATAAAATCAATAAGATCGGTGGTAAAGTTAATGTGCGGCATGATGGTAAAAGAGTTCCAAATTTCAGGTTTGTCGAGCAATTAATCCCCGCGTGTTGGCTTGTTTTGCCGCCCTCTCTCTGTACGCCCGCCGGATTTGATGAGTATAACCCGGGCAATCGGCAATGGCAAATCGGATTCGGGTTCCTGCCTTCCGAAGGGCTTGCTCTGTTTTATTTTTCTGTTATGTTCAGCCATGCTCGCACGCACCGCCAGAATTTTGCTGCTGGAGCCCTACTACGGCGGCTCGCACCAGGCCTTCCTCCAAGGCCTGCAGCGCCATCTTCCTTTTGATTTTACGCTGATTTCGCTGCCGGCGCGAAAATGGAAGATGCGCATGCAGCTGGCGGCGCCCTGGATGGCGGCCCGGGTTGTGGAGCTGGTCCGGTCCGGCGCCGGCTTTGACGTCCTTCTCTGCTCGAGCTTCCTGGACGTCGCCCTGTTGCGCAGCCTGCTGTTCACGGCCGGTTTGCCGCTGCCGACGGCCGTCTACTTTCATGAAAATCAGTTTGTTTACCCGGCCCGGCCCGGGGACTCCAGCCGGTTTCAGTTCACGGCCCTTAATTTTACAACCGCGCTGGCCGCCGACCGGCTCGGCTTCAACAGCCGTTATAACTTAGAAACGTTCATGCAGGGGGTACGGGCCTATCTGCAAAAGGCGGCCGACATGGACCTCTCTCCCTGTCTCGACGCCTTGGCAAAAAAGTCGACGGTTCTCTATCCGGGCCTGGACTTCAGCCGAATGACCGCCGCTCACCCGCCGCCGGCTCAGGCGGTGCCGGTCATTGTCTGGAATCACCGGTGGGAGCACGACAAGGATCCGGACACCTTTTTCCGGGTCCTGGGCGAACTGGCGGCCGAGGGGGTCGAATTCCGCCTGATCGTCCTCGGACAGAGTTTTTTGCGCCGCCCCAAGGTGTTTGCCCGGGCCGAGGAGAAGTTGCGCCGCCATATCATCCATTTCGGCTATGTCGACAGCGAACAGGATTATATCAGG
>JAADIK010000078.1 GCA_013151365.1 Deltaproteobacteria bacterium | reverse complement strand
GCGGCAACCATGACCATCAGCTTGCCGGGAATCCGGTCACCGCCAAGTCACTCCTGCCGGCGGCCGTCTATCTGCAGGACGAACTTATTGTGATCGCCGGAATAACAATCTACGGGGCTCCCTGGCAGCCGTTATTCAACGACCGGGCCTGTGATGCGTTTGCATTGCCGCGGGGAAAAGCGCTGAAAGAAAAATGGGCAATGATCCCGGAGGGCATCGACATTCTCGTCACCCATACTCCGCCGGCCGGGGTTATGGATCTGGACGGCCCGGTTAGTCATGGTTGTTCGGACTTAACGACCGCGGTCAATGTCACCAAACCCAAGTACCATGTCTTCGGGCATATACACAATAACTACGGGATGATAAAAAACGGCGGGACAACGTACATCAACTGCAATGTTAAAGGCCGAAACGGAGAAATCAGGCCGGCACTCTCGTTTGAATATGACCCGATAACCAACCGGGAACAGCATTTTGATTCATTCCGAACGACCATCCCCGTTTTACAAAACAGGTAATTTTCAGACTCTACTCTTTGCAAAAAAACGCGGCCGCCGCCGGGATCAACAGCGTGAAAATGGGGTGCCGGTGGCGGCTTACGGAGAATCAACATCGTTGCCGCCTTGCATCGGCACCGTTCTCGAACGCTCACGGATTCAGGACCTTATCTAATGTTATGAAGCAGAGCTTGGTTTCCTGGCGATATAGAAAATCGAGTCGTCCGGCGTGCCATTTTTTATCAGGTTACCGGATGAATCAAAAGCGATAATATCCCGATCAAAACCGACGGAGGTTAATTGTTTGTATTGGTTAGCTTGAGTGATGTAATAGAGCATTGTTGCATAATTATGGCACTTGTCATTGACTATAAAATACTCATCCGTGTAGGTCTCCAGTCTCCGGAAACGAGACCGGTTATACACGGCAATCAGTAAATTACAGGCGTAACGTAAACTTCTAACTCCCGATTTCAAGAGGTTCTTTGAAAACATGAATTCGGGAAACCGAAACAACTTTCTATAATCAGCGCTATCCTGGTTGTATGTGGAAAAAAGGAATACACCACCGGGAGAGAGCAGGCGATAGACCTCCTGCAAAATTTCCATGCGTCCTTCATGGTCGACCATGCTTATACCGTTCATGGAAAACATAATTGTATGGAAGGAATTATTCTCAAACGAGGTTAATTTACGGGCATCTCTTTGCTCAAAGCGAACACCGGGAAACTTTTTCCGGCATTCCATAACCATCTCGTTCACATAGTCTATGCCTACGTAATCCTTGCTTACCCGGCGAAGCGCTGCAACCGTTCGCCCTCCGCCGATGCCGATATCCAAGATGGGGTTGTCGGCTGCATCGCTAACGTAGTTGAGTGCAGCTTCCTCTGATTTGGTAAGTGTGTTCTGACGTGCATATTCCGCCACTGAGCCGCGCATAGTTTTTTTATTAATATGATCAATATACTCATGCGGCATTTATAGGTGCTCCCTATCTGGTGATAACGGTGTGATAAATAATTGCTTTCGAGACCAACTTGCCGGCGGGTGCAAAATATGGTTCGGCCCCGGCATGACATCCGTCGTCGCCGGGTCGGCGGGGAGCCAGTTCGTGTCAAGCGGATTTTGACACGGAAGCGCTTACGTTGTTGTCTGTTTTTTGTTCGTCCAACGCCTTTCTGACCGTCCGGGCAAGATCATCCAGGCGGATCGGTTTCATAAGCAGTTGACTGACGCCGTCCTTGCCGTTCCGATACCCCTTCATTTTCTCGCTGGACCCGGAACAGACGATGATCGGAAGGTCCTGACGAATAGCGCGGACCTCCCGGACCAGTTTCTCGCCACCGATCCCCGGCATTGTCATGTCCGTGATCACCAGGTCGAAAGCGTCCGGATTATTGCCCAGCAGAGTCAAGGCCGCCTGCGGATCCGTGGTCGAGCTCACCTCGTAGCCCAATCCGCCGAGCATCTGTTTGCCCAGCTCGGCAATCATCGGCTCATCATCGACAAAGAGAATCCTTTCGCTGCCACCCGGACCCCGCAGGGTCACAGTATCATCGCCGTGGCCCGCGTCAGGTTCCACCACCGGAAAATAGAGTTCAAACACGGTCCCCTGGTGCAGCTTACTTCGCTCGGAGATGACACCTCCACCGCCGGTGACAATGCCATGCACCGTAGCAAGGCCAAGGCCGGTACCGCCGTCTTTTTCCTTGGTAGTGAAATAGGGCTCAAAAATCCTGTCCTGCAGCTCCTCGGGAATGCCGCACCCGGTATCTCCCACGGTAAGTTGCAGATACGGGCCAGGATGCAGACCGGGACGGGTGGCGGCAAACCTTTCATCAACATTGATCACCTGCAGAGAGACAGACAAGGTTCCTCCCTTTTCGGCCATGGCGTGCTGGGCATTGGTGCAGAGGTTCATGATCACCTGATGAATCTCCGTCGGATCCGCCAGAACGCATTCGTTTCCGGGTTCGATCTGCTGACTTATCCGAATGTCTGCCGGCAGGGCGGCCCGGATGAGTTTCAAGGCCTCTTTCACCACCAGGCGAATGTCAAGAGGGGCCTTTTCGCGTTCAGCCTGACGGCTGAAGGAAAGAATCTGCCGCACCAGTTCCCGGGCACGGTCGGCCGCAAGCAGCACCTGGTCCAGATACTGCTTCAGCTGGCTTCCCGGCGGGACAATATCCTTGCACAACTCGGTATACCCCATGATCGGAACCAGGATATTGTTGAAATCATGGGCTATTCCACCGGCAAGGGTACCGATGGCCTCAAGGCGCTGCATCCTCTCACGGACTTTCTCAAACTGCCTTTCCTCGGTTACATCGCGACGTACGGAGACAAAGTGGGTGATCTCTCCCTGCTCATCAAAAACCGGCGAGATGGTTGCCTCTATCACGTACAGTTTTCCGTCCTTTCTGCGGTTGGTAATATCGCCCTTCCAGGTCCTGCCGGCGTAAATGGTCCGGTGCAACTTTTGGTAAAAAGATTCATCGTGCCGGCCACTGCGGAGAAAGGCCGGCGTCCGGCCAAGCGCCTCCTGCCGAGGGTATCCGCTTATCTTCTCAAAACCGGCATTGACAAAGATAATTTTCCTGTCCCGATCAGTGATAATGACACTTTCGGCGGTATACTCCATGGTCTTGGCCAGGAGAAACCGGCTCTTTTCCGTTTCAACCAGGGTGGTTGTGTCACGGCAGATGCCGCCGATCCTTTTTCTGCCGTCGGCAAGTTTTACGGGAAAAAGCGTCAGATGACGATGCCGCACGCCGGCGTTTCCAGGCAGACAGTACTCCAGGGTTCTGACCTTGTCCGATCGCAGTGTTTCTGCACATTCCCTGCGCAATGAGCCGGCAATATCGGCAGGAAGCACCTCTTCCAGGGAACGGCCGACGAGATCATCACTGTGCAGCCCGCCAAGGTGCGGCATTCGGCTGTTGCTGGCAATAAACACACCCTCATCATTAAGCATAAAGATATGGTCTTCGGAAGAGTTGACCAAGGCGCGGATCTCTTCGCTTTTTTCAGCCAGGGTCTTGGTCTGGTGGCGCAGGCGAAGAAATACATTTATCCGGCTGACCAGCTCGGCCTTGCTCAGTGGAAGACGGAGGCAATCATCAATAACGCCGGAGTTGAGCCAGTCAGTGGCACTACCCCTGGCATCCAGTGCCATAATAATCGGCAAAAAAACAGGGTCGGCATCCTTGAGCCGGCGGAGAAAACCAGTGTCATACTTGCTGGTGGACGGGGCATCAAGCAGGACCAGGTCCACACCGGTTACCTCCGTGTCGTCAACGGAGACCACCCGGTGTCCGAAAGAAGAGAGATATTCGCGCACCAGCCGTTCATCTGCCGGACGAAAGAACGAGACAGCTATGTTTCCATGCAGGACCTTCACCATTACAATACCGGTTTTTCTCCAAGATCCTCAACCTGCGGCACACCGGTGAGCAGGCCGCGCAAGCGGCTGAGCTTTTCGCCCACCAGGATTCCCTGCTCCGTGATTTTAAATTCCCGCAGGTCGGCCTGAAAATTGCCGTGCCGTTTTTTCAGGCAGGCGATAACCTTGATGATCTCACCGCTGTACTCGGCATAGCGAATCATCAGGACATTGTCTGCCAGGTAACTGACCCCGTCTTCCGAGACCCGCAGGTCGCCGATAATATCCTGCATCTCGTTGAGCAGAAACAGTGTTATCCGCTCGCGCCGGGTATAATTCAGAATATTCTGAATATTGGCGGCCAGGTTGCCGAACTCATCCATGGCCAGGTTGTAGCCGCGCAGACTGTCTATCATTATGACCTGCCGATTATTCTCATCGACATCCCGGCGGATGATTTCCAGAAATTCATCCGGATACATCTCCAGCGGATTAATCTCGTGCAGCGAGACGGTTCCCTGTTCCAGGCACGCCCGTAACGGGATGTTGATATCACCGCACCGGTCAAGGATCGATTCCGCGCCCTCTTCGAAACAGTACATTATACCGCTGATATTCTGCCGAGCCGCCTGGACCAGAAAATGGGCGGCCAGGGTGGATTTGCCGGTCCCTGATTGTCCGGTGAGCAGGGTACAGGTGCCGAGGTAAAAACCGCCCATGAGCAGCCGGTCCAGGGTAGAGACGCCGGTTGACAGCTTCTCGCTGTCCCGGCCCGGCCGTTTCAGCACCTCGATGCGGTGGGGATAGACGACCAGACCATCGGGGGTAATCCGCATGGAGTGCCGGCCGGAAAGATAGCCGCTTCCCCGGAACTTGGTGATTTCCAGGGTGCGGATTTCGGTCACCCGTTCCTTGGAGATGTCATTGTGGAGCCACAGGATGCCGTCAACCGCCATGGCAATAGACTGCTCCCGCTCCAGTTCGCCCGGTTCAAAGAGAAGAAGCGAAAGGCACTGTCGTTTGGAGAGATGATGGATCAGTTGCTGGATGTGTTTACGGTACTGATATTCATCGGTGGAAAGATAGCGCAGGTTGGTCACCGAGTCGATAACCAGCCGTTCGGGCCGGTATTCGGCAATGGCTCCGTAGATCTTTTTCCAGATGGTCTCTTCTTCCACCTCACCCGGGGAGAAAACCGTATACTCGCCGTTGGTTTTCGGCTCTCCATGGGACAGGGTCAAATCAACCAGATTGATCTTCTCTAAATTCCAACCAAAACTGGCCGCATCCCGCCGGATGGTTGTGGCCGACTCGGTAAGAGAAAGAAAGAGGCACTGATTCTCAATATTCCGACACTGCCGCAGGAATTGGAGGGAAAGAATGGTTTTGCCTGCACCGGGTCCGCCCAGCAGAAGATAACTTGAAGCCGGAATGAATCCTCCCTTGAGGATTTCGTCAAGCCCGGCAATTCCGGTGGAAATACGGTCGACTGTCATGGCGATTTCTCCTGGTTCACCGGCTGGTCACTGTCACATCAGACTTTGCGTTTGCAGAGAACTTGACAACCGGCAGACAGTAGCGGCTATGCCTGTAGCGAAAAACGGTTCACATGCGGTAATGAAGCAGGGAGAGTGAACGTTGAGGAAAATTTATTGTTGCTGCTTCGTTCATCTATATTATACGATATACGGGACAGTAGAGATAGTCAAGCCGAGGTGACAGGTAGGGAGACGACAAACAAATTGATAAACAATTGTCTTCGACCTTAATCCGTCTCGTCGGACACGGGGAGGACGCTTGGAGCCGAACTCCTGGACAGAATACAGAATCGAGGAAACAGATGAAAAAACGAAACCGTTGGGGGGTATTGGCATGCTTTATTGTCCTGGTTGCCGGGGCAGTAGCGATCGCGGCCGAGGTCCGGCCGACTCCGGCTAATCTACCGAAAAGCGGAAACTTCGAGAACATCGGCAAGGCCGACGGAGCGTCTGAACATTGGCGCGTCACCGACTGGAGCCCAAAGGAACAGCGGGGCGGGCAGGAGCCCGGCAATACTCGTGAACTCGCAAGATGGCATACCATCGTGTCAGCGCACGTCATCGAGGCCGACAAGGCTCGAAAGGCCCGAATGTCACCCGGGGAGTTGGCATGGGAGCGCGTGCTGGAGAAAAACCTGGGAGCGTTTTATCTGCCCCGCTACAAGCGGGACAAGGCCGACGGCAAAGTGACGGCCTGGGACTACGTAAAGGACGACCCCAACCTCCCGCGCATCCTCCTCATCGGCGACTCGATATCCCGTGGCTATACCGTCCAGGTGCGCGAGGCCCTTGCAGGGAAAGTCAACGTGCATCGCGCCCCCGCGAACTGCGGATCTACAGCCGTCGGGCTGAGGAAACTCCACATCTGGCTCGGCGACGGGAAGTGGGACCTGATCCAATTCAACTTCGGCATCCACGATCGAAACAGCAAACCGGACGACTATGCCGCCCGGCTGGAACAGATCGTCAAGAGGCTCAAAGCAACGGGAGCCAGGCTTGTGTGGGCAAGTACCACTCCGCTCTCCGGCAAGATGCTCGGCAAGACGAAGAGCGATC
>JAADIK010000132.1 GCA_013151365.1 Deltaproteobacteria bacterium | reverse complement strand
CGGGAGGAGGTTTCAAAAAACTATATCCGGCCGCAACGGGCCTACTCGGACATAGTGGTCTCTTTTTACCGGCCCCAGGGGCTGGAGAAGGAGACCGGCACCCAGCTCAGCGTCCAGCTGATCCTGCGGCCGACCATCAAGCACCCTGATTTTTCCCGGTTTATTGATTCGGGACTGATCCAGGAACCATGCTGCATCTCCGCGACCCTTGGCCGGGATGACGGCCTGCCGGTGGATATCCTTGAGATAGCCGTGGATATTGCCCACAAAACCACCCGGCGGGTCATGAAAATCGTCTGGGACCACCTGCCGGGCATTGCCATGCCGAAGACCTACATCGGCAAATACCGCGACGGAGACGAGATCAAGATCAGCAACCCCCTGGCCATCACCCAGCTGATTACCAGTTATCACCTGATGAACATGAAACTTGAAGAATGCCGTTGACACCAGGCTCCACAGGAGAGAAGAAAGATGAATTCAGGAATAAAATTAGGAATAAACGGCCTGGGCCGGATAGGGAAACTCTTGCTCCGGCACCAGTGTGCCGGGGGAAATTTCTCTGAAATCGTGGTCAACACGGGCAGAGATGTCGGCCGGGGGCTTAGCGATATTGCCGCCTACATCGAACGGGACTCGACCTATGGCCGGCTGGGTTACTACCTCCACGGCCACCGGGGCGGCCGGGCCATAGAAGAGCTGGACGAGCAGGCCGGCACCATGCGGATCAACGGCGTCCCGGTGCGGATCCTGAGGGAATCCCGCAACCCGAAGGATATCAAGTGGCGGCGGAACAACGTCCGGCTGGTGGTGGATACCACCGGCGCCTTTAACGATCCGACCGCGGACATGGACGCACCCCGGGGCGCGTGCCGCGGCCACCTGATGGCCGGGGCGGACAAGGTCATTTTATCCGCCCCCTTCAAAGTCAAGGCCAAGGGGATTGACGTGCCGGCGGACGCGGTAACGCTTGTCGCCGGGATCAACGACGAAGACTACCGCCCCGGCGGACACAACATCATATCCGCGGCCTCCTGTACCACCACCTGTCTCGCCTATATGATCAAGCCGCTCATGGACGCCATCGGGGCGGCCCGGTTTCTCAGCGCCTCCATGGTAACGGTACACGCCGCCACCGGCAGCCAGCAGGTCCTTGACCGGCTGCCGGGCGCCGGGGCCAAAGACCGGCGCAAGAACCGCAGTATCCTCAACAATATCATCCTCACCACCACCGGGGCGGCCCGCGCCCTGGGCCAGGTCATCCCGGAGATGCGGACCATCGGTTTCATGGCCGAGTCGGTCAGGGTGCCGGTCACCACGGGATCGCTCATCATCCTGGTGCTCAACCTGCAGGACAGCCTGGACGCCCCGGTGAAAAGAGAGCTGATCAATTCCGTCTACCGGGATTTTGCCGCGCAATCGCCCTACCTGGAATACACGGAAGAGCAGAACGTCTCATCGGACATCATCGGCATGCCGGCCGTGGCGGCCATTATCGAGGCCTCGGAGACTCATACCCGTACCGGGGTGATCAGGGTTCATCCCGAGCCGGCGAAAAAGGCCGGCCGGGAAGTCCGGGGCATGGAGGTACCGGTCACCCAGGCCGTTATTTACGGCTGGTACGACAACGAGCTGGGCAGCTATACCAATATGCTGGCCGAACGGGTCGACTCGGTAGCCGACTCCATGCGGAGTAAATGATTACAGGACAGGTACAGGTCTGGGGGTTGTCATTTGACAGGCAAACGGGAGGGACGAGGTGAAGTTTATTGACGAAATTTCTTTTCAGGGGCAAAAGGTCCTGATGCGGGTGGACTTTAACGTCCCGCTTGACGACAAGAGCGAAGTTGCCGGCGACAACCGGATCAGGGCGGCCCTGCCGGGCATCAGGCACATCCTGGCCGGCGGCGGCCGGCTGGTTCTCTGTTCACACCTGGGCCGGCCCGGGGGCAGAGCGGCGGCCGAGTTCAGCCTGAAACCGGTGGCCCGCAGACTTGGGGAACTTCTGAAAACAGGGGTTCCCCTGGCCCCGGACTGCATCGGCCCCCGGGCGGCCGAAATGGTAAACAACCTGCAAGACGGCGAGGTGCTGCTCCTGGAAAACCTGCGGTTTCATCCGGGCGAGGCGGAGAATTCGCCGAAATTTGCCCATGCCCTGGCCCGGCTGGCGGCTATCTATGTAAACGATGCCTTTGCGGTCTCGCACCGGCGGCACGCCTCAATCGTCGGCATCCCCCAGTTGACGGCCGAATGTGCCGCCGGCTTTTTGATTCGGCGGGAGATCCGCTATTTCCGGCAGGCCATGCAGGAACCGGCCAGGCCCCTTGTCGCCATCATCGGCGGGGCCAAGGTCTCCAGCAAGCTGCGGATGCTGGAAAACCTGCTGGCGCGGGTTGACCGGTTAATCATCGGCGGGGCCATGGCAAACACCTTCCTCAGGGCCAAGGGGATGAACATGGGCGCCTCCCTGGTGGAACCGGACCTGGTGCCGGCCGCGGCCGCCCTGCTGGACAAGGCGGAGCGCCGGGGAGTAAAGGTATATCTGCCGCAAGACAGCGTCATTGCCCGGGAACTTTCCGGGGACGGTCCCACGAAAACCGTGCCGGTCCGGGACATTCCGGACGGCTGGCTGGCCCTGGACATAGGGCCGGTCACCGTAAAGTCCTTTGCCGAGGCCATCCGGGAGGCAAAGACCATCGTCTGGAACGGCCCGCCGGGAGCCTTCGAGCTGGAGCCGTTTCGGCAGGGAACCACCGCCATTGCCCGGGAGGTGGGCGCCAGCCCGGCGCTTACCATTGTCGGCGGCGGCGATACCGGGCTGGCGGTGCAACGGGCGGGAGAGACGGAAAACATGTCGTATATCTCCACCGGCGGCGGGGCCTTTCTGCGTTTCCTGGAGGGCAGAGAGCTGCCCGGCCTGGCGGCGTTGCATGCAGCGCCTGCCGGAGGTTGACCATATCGCATCGTTACCTTCCCATGATCGGTTACGGATAATGTTTTTTATTGAACGGCCGGAAAAAGGTGTTATGTATGACCTGAATCCGTGAGCGTTCGAGAACGGTGCAGATGCAAGGCGGCAACGAGGTGGTGTGATATCAACGAGTTGCCAACGCAGCAGATGCGCCGTTCTCGGGCGCCCCGCAGGGCGGCGCGGTGAAAACCATAAAATGATTTTATCCAGCAATAATGTATATAAATTCTATATATTGCATGGAGTGTCACCTAAAGCCGTCACGGATTCAGGTATGAGAGAATTCACCTGAAGGCCGGTGATTCGCTTGCCGCAACGCGGCAGAAACTCGGGGTGACCCGGCACGGGAGTTCGCAACTCTGCCTTATATTTGCAAATAGTCACGGACACCGCAGACTCGTTGGAACAACCAAAGATGAGCAATATCACCATTGTCCCCAGGTCATTTAAGGAGCAGCCCACTTACAACCTGATTGAACTGGATGATTTTTCAGGAGTTATATTCAGGCCGCGCAAAGAACTGCGCAAACAGGAGGTGTACGCCACCTGCCATCTTTTCGTGGTCGTCCTCAGCGGCGAAAAAGTGGTCCATACCCCGGAGGGAGATTTTCACATCAGGTCGGGCAACGCCTTTCTGGTCCGGCGTGGATTGCATATGTTTTCAGAAGTTTTTGCCGGAGAGCATCAATATGAAAGCCTGATATTTTTTATTGATGACCGTCTGCTCGCCGATTTTTTCCGCACCAATACCCTGACAATTTCCAGCCCGGCCTCCGGGGTCCAACCCAAAAATATTTTTCAGATTCCCGTCTCCCCTCTCATGCGCGCCAGTATTGATGCCACCCTGCCATTCTTCTCCAACAAGGCCACAGTCAGCAAAGAGCTGCTCAAGGTAAAATTAACCGAGATCCTGCTTCATATCGCCCAATCCAAACAAGGCACCGAGTTTCTATCCTTTGTCAAGGAGTTACAGTCACACCACAAAAAAGATCTGCTGCCCTTGATGGAAGAAAATTTTGCAAAGTCTTTTTCTGTTAAAAATTTCGCCGAGCTTTCCGGTAGAAGTTTGACGACTTTTAAAAAGGATTTCAGGAATACTTTCCAGCAATCCCCTCAGAAGTGGATCAACGAGAAAAGACTTGAACGCGCCCGCTTCCTCCTCACCCATACCGATCTCAACGTAACCGATGTCTGCTTTGAGGTCGGCTTCGAAAACCTGTCATATTTCGGCCAGCTCTTCAAAAAGAGATTCGGGACCTCACCGAAAAAAATCACAACCGCCCGGAATCCACAAAAATAAGCCTTCAGTTGATAGAAATCAGACTGGTTTCCGACTATTTATTTATCGAAACTAACGGAAATTGTTTGATTTAAATTGTTGAAGGATGAGTCAATGTTCCTCCTGACTATAACCCTGATGGGTGCCCTGGGCCTGATCGCATCGGATATATACCTACCGTCCCTGCCTGAAATTTGCCGTTTTTTTAATCGGTCCAGCATCGAGGTGCAAGGTACAATCAGTATATATCTCCTGGGGTTATCCTTGTTCCAATTAGTCTATGGCCCTCTGTCTGATTCCTGCGGCAGAAAAAAACCCGTTTTGATCGGTGTCATGATTTTCTTTCTGGGAACAATACTCTGCGTAACAAAAATCAATTTTACCTTCCTTTTGGCCGGCAGATTTTTGCAGGGAATAGGCGCCTGTTCCGGCATGGTTATCGGCC
The DNA here is from genome assembly GCA_013151365.1 of Deltaproteobacteria bacterium. Taxonomy (GTDB): domain Bacteria; phylum Desulfobacterota; class Desulfobulbia; order Desulfobulbales; family Desulfobulbaceae; genus BMS3Abin13. The sequence goes on along the minus strand of JAADIK010000132.1, from coordinate 3,257 downwards.
GGGCAATCCTGGCGGATCTGTATGAACCTGCTCAGACCAGCAAAATACTGACCACGATATTTCCGATTATCGGCATGTCTCCCGCTATTTCTCCGGTGATCGGCGGATATCTAACCAGGTTTATGGGATGGTCCAGCGTATTCGTCGTGGTTGCCGTCGTATCACTGGTTTTGCTCTGCCTGGTAATATTCTTCCTGCAAGAATCATTGCCCGAGGCAAAACGGACGCGGATCAATGTCTCCACCTTGATGGATAATTACAAAAGAGTCCTTAGCGAACGAATGTTTATCGGCTACACGTTACTGGTATGCTGCGCCTATGGCACATACTTCGCTTACCTGTCAGCCTCGCCGTTTTTCTTAAAAAAACTGGGATACCCCGCAGATGAAATAGGTTTTTCTTATATTAACCTGTCATTTTGTTATATTGCCGGGAACCTGACCGCCCGCAAGCTTATCGAGAGTTGGTCGATTGACAAGGCCCTCAAATTAGGCGTGGCTCTCTTCATATTCAGCCTGCTTTTGATGTATATATTTGTAAATATATCACCACTTGACGTCCTTTCGGTGTTGATGCCTATCAGTATCCTGGCCTTTGCAAATGGTTTTCTGCTGCCGTTGGGGGTTGGCAAGGCGATCACGATCATTCCCGAGATCAAGGGGACGGCCTCCGGGGTGATGGGGGCGTTGCAACTGGGTTCCGGAGCGGTGGCCGCGTATTTGATAGGGTTCAACTCCGACCATTCGTTAAACGACCTGGCCGGCAGAATGCTCTTGATATGCCCGCTCATTTTTGTGGCTATTTTTCTGGTCTGGTTTGAAAAAAAACCCGTACTGAAGTCATCCATCTCCGGCAACCATTGAAATCTCAAGCTGAGCAAATGAAAAAATCCCTGTTTCCGGCGTGGACTTTAAGTCAGGAAAAGGCAGTTTTTGTCAATCAACACCACCCGAGCCCTGATCTTGACGACTGCTTTATGCTTTTTCAGGACAGGGACCTATTGTTGCGCGACAGGGCATTTGTCTATCCGGTCCCGCCCTTTTCCGAAAGCAAGATTATCACCCGGGAGTTTCTGGGAATTTACGAAAACAGGAATTGTTATGCGGTTCTCGTGCAAGGCTGTACAGCGGCTGCGGACGACGCATGGTTTTCCATGAGAGAGGTTCGTGAAATTCTTTCCATCAAGAATTACGCAATGGCATCGCGCGGCTTACAATTGGCAGAGTGGGCGATTTGCCAAAAATTCTGCGGCCGGTGTGGAGAAATAAATAAACGAAACGGTGCCGCCAGAGTCTGTAGTTGCTGCGGCAAAGAATATTTTCCGCCTGTCGCTCCAAGTATGATTGTCCTGGTTCATGACGGGGAACGTATTTTATTGGCCCGTTCACCAAGTTACCCCAAAAATCTCTATAGTATCCTGTCCGGCTTTGTCGAGCCCGGGGAGTCGGTAGAGCAAAGCGTCCACCGTGAAGTCTTTGAGGAAGTCGGAATCAAAATCTGCAACCTCGAATACGTTGCGAGTCAACCCTGGCCTTTTCCCCACTCGCTGATGTTAGGGTACCAGGCTCAATATTCCGGTGGTGAAATCAAAAAGGATCCGACAGAAATAGATGACGCACATTGGTATGCAATCCATGACCTGCCCCTCATTCCCTCAATGTCAACAATTGCGGGTTGGATGATCCGAAAAAGACAGCATGATCTGGGAATTAATGGTTGATTATTGACGAGAGTTATAGGAGCTTCAGGGGCGGATCTTAAAATATACGATGGGCATTCTACCCGGCGGCCGGAGTTTTTTTGCCCGGTTAGCCGGCTTGCGATCAAGGGGAGAAACAGTTTGAGGATGGATAGATGATTATTGTTACAGGCGGTGCCGGATTCATCGGCAGCAACATCGTCAAGGCGCTCAACGAACAGGGCGTCAACGATATTCTGGTGGTGGACAACCTTAAAAACGGCGTGAAATTCAGGAATATCGCCGATTGTGACATTGCCGACTACATGGACAAGGAGGATTTCATCGCCCGGGTGCAGGCCGGCGAGTCCTTTGCCGACAAGATCGAGGCGGTTTTTCATGAAGGCGCCTGCTCCAGCACCACGGAATGGGACGGCAAGTTCATCATGCGCAACAATTACGAATATTCCAAGCAACTGCTGCACTACTGCCTGGCGCGGGGTATCTCCTATCTGTATGCCTCCTCGGCCTCGGTCTACGGCGACGGCCGCGTGTTCAGCGAGAAGCGGGAACACGAAAGGCCGCTGAACATGTACGGCTATTCCAAATTTCTGTTCGACCAGTACGTGCGCCGGCTCCTGCCCGGGGCCGGCAGCCAGGTCGTCGGTTTCCGTTATTTCAATGTCTATGGTCCGCGCGAACAGCACAAGGGCAGCATGTCCAGCGTCGCCTTTCATGTGAACAACCAGCTGCATGACACCGGGGTGGCGAAACTGTTCGAAGGTTGTGACGGTTACGGCAATGGCGAACAGCGGCGGGACTTCGTCTATGTGGATGATATCGTAGCGGTGAACCTCTGGTTCATGCGCCAGCCGGGCAAGTCCGGCATTTTCAACCTGGGTACCGGGCGGAGTCAGCCCTTCAACGATGTGGCCAAGGCCGTGCTCGACTGGCATGGCCGGGGCAAGCTGGAATATATCCCCTTCCCCGATCACCTGAAAGGACGCTACCAGAGTTTCACCGAAGCGGATATCAGCGCCTTGCGGGCCGCCGGTTACGAGGCGCCGTTCAAGACAGTCGAGGAAGGGGTGCAACTGTATATGGATTGGCTGCACAGGTGACACATTTAGTGCTTGACCGAGAGTAATGCACAATATATAGTGGCATAAGTAGATTGCCGGTACGCTTCACGGGAAGCGTGAACTGTGTCGCAAAGACACACGACAGGGAATCCGGTGTAAATCCGGAACTGTCCCGCAGCGGTAAGTGGCAACGACCACCGTCTCCCGGCAACGGGAAAAGCACTGTCCCTCAGGCGGACGGGAAGCGACGGTCAGTAGGCACGCACGGATATTTTCATATATTATCCATTGGCCACAAGTCCGAAGACCTGCCGGCAACAAAATCATCCACCTGAATCCGTGACGGCTTGAGATGATATTTCAGTCAATATATGTAATTTATTACATTATTGCAGAATAAACGCATTTTATGGTCTTCACCGCGCCGCCCTGCGGGGCGCCCGATAACGGCGCATCTGCTGCGTTGGCAACTCGTTGATATCACACCAGGATAATCA
>JAADIK010000135.1 GCA_013151365.1 Deltaproteobacteria bacterium | reverse complement strand
AAAGAGCAACAGGGACTGCCCTTCGTGGTGCGGTTCAAGGTCCCGAGACAAAGCGGGACCGTTGCCTACGACGACCGGGTGCTGGGCCGTATCGAACGCCGCTATGACGACATCGAGGACTTTGTCATCGTCCGCTCCAACGGCAAGCCCCTTTACCTGCTCTGCAACGTGGTCGACGATATCCGCGACCGTATCAGTCATGTCATCCGCGGCCAGGACCACATGAGCAACACCACCCGCCAGGTCCTGCTCTACGAGGCCCTGGGCGCGCCGGTGCCGGTCTTTGTCCACATGCCGCTGACCCTGGACCTGCAGAAGCGTAAAATTTCCAAGCGCAGCCACGGCGAGATCGTTGCGGTCCAGTTCTATCGCGATCACGGCTTCATTCCCTGGGCTCTGTGCAATTTCCTGATCCTGCTCGGCTGGAATCCGGGCACCGACCAGGAGATATTCAGCCGTGAAGAACTGATCGAGGCCTTTACCCTGGAGCGCATCGGCAAGGTCAACTCGGTGTTCAACTACCGCAAGGACGATCCTAAATTCTTCACCGATCCCAAGGCCATTTCCATCAACGCCCACTACCTGCACACCATGCCCATCGAAGAAATCGGGCAGTTGGTCAAACAGGACTTCCAGGCGCAGGGACTATGGGATGATGCCTATGACCATGACCGGCGCGACTGGTACCTCTCGACCCTGGACCTGATCCGGGGCCGGTTTCACACCATCAAGGATTTTGCCACCATGGGCCGGGCCTACTTTGCCGACGACTACACCATTGAGCAAAAGCCGCTGAAAAAAAATATCCTCAAGCATCCCGATCTTCGTACCTGGCTGCCCATGCTGGCGCAACGCTTTGCCGCCCTTGATCCCTTTGACAAACAATCGGCCGAAACCGCCGCCCGCGCACTCGCCGAAGAGCTGGGGATCAAGCCGGGCATCATAATCAACGGTATGCGGACGGTTCTCACCGGCCAGTTGGCAGGACCGGGCATGTTTGATATTCTCGTTGCCCTGGGCCGTGACCGAGTCATCGACCGGCTGAAAAACATCGACGGACTTTATACAATGTCCGAGGCCTGAGAAGAGGAGTACCGCATGAACACAGACGGCAACAACAACCCCGTATCTCCCGAGCCCAAGGCGGCGGCACAGACGACCGACTTTATCCGGACCATTATCGCCAACGATCTGCAATCGGGGAAACACAAACAAATCGTGACCCGTTTCCCGCCGGAGCCGAACGGCTTCCTCCATATCGGCCATGCCAAGTCCATCTGCCTCAACTTCGGCATTGCCGAGGAATACAATTCGGTCTGCCACCTGCGCTTCGACGACACCAATCCCGGCCGGGAGTCGACGGAATACGTCGAGGCCATCAAGAGGGACATCCGCTGGCTGGGATATGACTGGGGCGAACATCTCTACTATGCCTCCGACTATTTCGACCGGCTGTACGATTTCGCCCTCGAACTCATCAAAAAGGGCAAGGCCTTTGTCTGCCATTTAAGCGGTGACGAGATCCGGGAGCAGCGCGGCACCCTGACGGAACCGGGCCGGGAAAGCCCGTACCGCAACCGTTCCGCGGCTGAGAACCTGCAACTCTTCGAGCAGATGAAAAACGGCGAACTGGAGGCCGGCACCTGCGTCCTGCGGGCCAAGATCGATATGGCCGCGCCCAACATCCTGTTGCGGGACCCGGTCATCTACCGGATCATCAAGACCAGCCACCACCGCACCGGAGACAAATGGTGCATCTATCCCATGTACGATTTTACCCACTGCCTGTCCGACATGATCGAGGGAATCACCCATTCGCTCTGCACCCTGGAGTTCGAGAACAACCGGGCGCTGTACGACTGGGTCCTGGACACCCTGGAAACGCCCTGCCACCCCAGACAGATTGAATTTGCCCGGCTCAACATCAACTACACGGTCATGAGCAAGCGAAAACTCCTGCAACTGGTGGACGAGGGCCATGTCAGCGGCTGGGATGATCCGCGCATGCTCACCCTGTCCGGACTGCGGCGCCGGGGTTACACTCCCGCCTCGATCCGCGATTTCTGCGCCATCATCGGGATCGGCAGGCGGGACGCCTGGATTGACATGGGCGTGCTGGAAAAGGCGGCCCGGGACGACCTGAATGAGCACGCGCCCAGGGTCATGGGCGTGCTGAAACCGCTCAAGGTCGTGCTGACCAATTACCCCGAGGATAAGGCCGAAGAGCTTGAGGCCATCAATCATCCGCAAAAACCGGAAATGGGGGTCAGGACCATTCCCTTTTGCCGGGAGATCTATATCGAGGCCACCGACTTCATGGAAGAGCCGCCCAAAAAATTCTTCCGGCTGGCCCCGGGCCGCGAGGTCCGGCTGCGTTATGCCTACCTGATCACCTGCCGGGAAGTCATCAAGGACGAACACGGCAACGTCGTTGAACTGCGCTGCACCTACGACCCGGAAACCCGCGGCGGCTCCACCCCGGACGGCCGCAAGGTCAAGGGGACCATCCACTGGGTTTCGGCCCGCCATGCCATTCGGGCCGAGGTCCGTCTCTATAACCGGCTCTTTACTGTCGAACATCCGGACCGGGACAAGGAAAAAGACTTCAAAACGTTCCTCAACCCCGAATCCCTCGAGGTCCTGACGGACTGCATGCTCGAGCCTTCCCTGCAAAAGGCGACACCTGCCGACCGCTTCCAGTTCGAACGCCAAGGTTACTTCTGCCTGGACGAACAGGACACGACCGCCGGCAAACCGGTCTTCAACCGGGTTGTCACCCTGCGCGACAGCTGGACCAGGATGAAGGAAAAGATGAAGAAAAACACCGGCACGAAACCGTAATCAAGCCTGAATTCATCCGCCGCACCGTCTCCGGAACTCCGGCCGGCAAGAGACGGAAGGAATAACGCAGAGTGCCACACCCTGTGACTGGTTACCGCTCGTCGACCTTAAGTTAAGCCTGGAGTTTAAGCCTGGAAGTCAGAAGCAAACATGCAGGAGACGGCATGACACGGCAGCGCATATTTCTTGATTTCCTCTTAAAGGAATGGCTGCTCCTGATATCCGTTTCAGGAGTTGCAGTTACCTCCGTTTACCTGAACCGCCTCCCTTCCTACTCGATAAACGATCTCCAGATTATTTTTATCCTGGCGGTTCTTCTTGTTGTCGTCAAAGGGCTTGAGCGTAGCGGCCTGATCGGGCGTTTATCTCAATGCCTTGAAAAAGGGGCGCTCCTGCCGTTGAAACTGGTATGCGCCACCTTCCTTTTGTCCATGGTTGTCACAAATGACGTGGCCCTGGTTGTAATCGTGCCGTTGACCTTGGCACTTACGACCGACCGGAAGGACATACTCGTTATTCTCGAAGCGTTGGCCGCCAATGCCGGCTCGGCTTTAACGCCTTTCGGCAATCCGCAGAACCTATTCATTTACTGGTTTTATAATATTCAGCCAGAAACCTTTATCTTGTCCATCGCGCCGTTCTCAATGATATTCCTGGCGCTGTTCGTCCTGGCATCACTTTTCGTCAAAACAGCAAACAACAGAAAAACCAACCATGCGAAGTCCCCGATAAAATACAGGGCCTTTATCTATGGAGCGTTATTACTAACCGTTATCCTCACGATTCTTCGTGTTTTACCGGTGGAAGCGGGAATAATTGTTATAATCTATGCCCTGTTATTTGACCGAGGCAGCCTGCAAATTGACTATGCTCTTTTGCTTACTTTGATTTGTTTTTTTGGTATTTCAGAAAACATGAAGAGCATTTTTGCCACCAATCTCGAGAACGCGGGGCATATCTTCATCTTCTCCGCCCTGGCAAGCCAGGTGGTCAGCAATGTCCCGGCAACGTTATTGTTCGCAAAATTCACGACTCAATGGAAGGCTTTGCTCTGGGGGGCAAATGTCGGCGGGTTCGGAAGTCTTGTGGGGTCGCTGGCCAACCTGATCGCCTACCGGCTCTATACCTCACACAAAAATACGAATAACCAGGCAATGTTTACAACAAAGTTCATCATTTTAGGTTACCTTGCTTTTTTCATCGGGCTTGGCCTGTATTTCGGCATGGAAAGAATACGGTGACAGGTGAATGGAGAGGGAATCATTAATCATTCCTAACCACCGGGAAAACGTAACACCTCACATGGGTTATAACCAGGCGGTTTCACATATCATAAACCTGTAAGCCTAAAAAGGAGGGCAAGTTTTTTGTCGATTTTTTCATGAATAAATATATCCGCGCATTCCTGCACAAACTTATCCTCTTCTGTAAAACCGGCCGCTGGACCGACTCTATCTGGAATGATTCGATCGGCCAGTATTACACGGAGAACAAAGCGATTTACTGGGAAAGCATCCCGGATGTCGCCAAATATCAGTTTGAACTCATAACCGGCGATGAGAATCAGAACTATTTTTCCTACATAATCGAAAAGCTCAAAGCATTAAACAAGAGCGGCATGACCGGCTTATCCATCGGCTGCTGCGAGGCAAATTCAACCGAACTGGCTTTCTGGGAAACCGGCCTGTTTTCCCATTTTGATATTATGGATATTGCCGACGATTTACTTGCCAGGCAGCAGCAGAAAGCCGACAATGAACATTTCAGCTATATCCGGACTGACCTCAACTCCGTTTCTCTGCCTGAAAACCATTACGACCTGATTACAGCGGTCGGGACCATTCACCACATCAAGGATCTTGACAATCTATTCTTGAATATCAACCAGGCCTTAAAAGATGACGGGATATTTTTCTGCCGTGAATATGTCGGCCCGAACTCGCTGCAATTCACGCCGAGACAAATGGAAATTGCCAACGGCATGCTGAAATGTCTGCCCGCTTCACATAGAAAAACCCCGGCGGGCAGAATAA
>JAADIK010000158.1:4799-9681 GCA_013151365.1 Deltaproteobacteria bacterium | reverse complement strand
GCATCTTTGTCAATGGCGTTGAAGTGGAATACGACCAGGAAACTAAGGTGTCACGGGCCGGAGCCCCGGTCGGTGTCGGCGATCTGGCCCTGGGCCAGGTGGTGGAAGTGCTGGCCCGCAATGAACAGGGCAGGGTAACCGGCAGCGATATTCGCATCCGTTACGAGGTGGCGGGCCCGGTCGGCGCTGTAGACGAAAAGAGCGGCACCATCAAGGTTCTTGGCCAGTCGGTGATCATCGGCACCGGGACCATCCGGGCCAAAGGTACGACCGGTCTGCCAAGCCCGGGGTCGGTGGTTCGGATCAGCGGCTTCAGGGCCGGCAACGGCCTGATTTTCGCCTCCAGGCTGGAGAGAGGGAAGAAAAAAGATCCGGCTCTGCTTATCGGCCGGGTGGACTCGATCACCGGCGGCCGGGCCGTGGTCGCCGGTATCCCGGTTGAGTTGGGCAACCGGCCGGACGGAACACCCCGGCCGGGCGATATCATCAGGATAAGCGGCCGTCTCCGGGGCGGAACCCTGGTCGCCGGAAACTGGCGGGTAGATCCACCGGTGCCGTTCAACGGCCGGGCGGACCGCTTTATCATCGAGGCCATGCCGGTGCTGGTCCGGAGCGGTGGTTCGACGTACCTGGCCGGAATGCCGTTTCAGGTTGCCGACCCGGATAAGATCTCAGCCGCGAATTCGGCCCAAACCGGCCGGCTCGTCCGCCTGGTCGGCACCTTTAACCGGCACGGCGTGTTTCAGGCCGTCGGCGTCTTCATGGCCCCGGTCTCTGTCCCTGCCCCGGCCATGCGCCGCCAGCCCCCGGAAATCCGGCCCGGGATCAGGCCGCTGCCGGCCCCCATGATGCCCCGGCCGGGCGCGGGACAACCGCCGGCCATGCCCCGGTTCCCGGCCGGCCGCACCTTCCCCGGCCGGTTCTGATCGTCATCTTGCAGCAAGGTAACCGGTCACTTGGTCAGAACGCCGGGAACGGGCAAAAAGACCGTTCCCGGATACCTTCAGACCGGGTTTGCAAATCGCCACGGAACCAGACAAAAACAGCCCCTTAACCTGAACGGCTAAGGGGCTGATATTTTTCTGGTGCGCCAGGCAGGATTCGAACCTGCGACCTACGGATTCGTAGTCCGGCACTCTATCCAGCTGAGCTACTGGCGCAAAACGAAAGCGATACTACCCCACCTTGCGGCTGAGTACAAGCCCTTTGTTGGTCTTGAGGGCTTAATCTCCTTTTAATCCGCCTGCGGCCGGAGAGCCAGGTGCTACTCCTGAAAGTCTATCCGGTTATCGCCGGGCTTCATGTCCGATTTTATGATAATGTCCACCTTGGCATTGTGTTTCGCCTCCAGCTCGGTCAGCTCCACCCGCTTTTTATTCAGCAGGTACTGGGCGACCTCGTGCGGCAGGGAGCATTCCACCCGTTTGACCTTCTGGCGGGTAATGCCGGTCTGGATACGGCGCAGGTAATAGAGCGCCAGCGTCTCGACCGACTTGACCACGCCCCGGCCCTGGCAATATTCGCACATCTTGTAGCTGCCCTTCTCGATGGGGGCGCCCATCTTCTGCCGGGAAATCTGCATCAGGCCGAAACGGGAAATCCGGCTGATATCGACTTTGGCCTTGTCCCTTTTCATGCTCGCCTTGACCTGCTTTTCCACTTCGCGGATATGCTTACTGTTGCGCATATCTATAAAGTCGACAACGATAAGGCCGCCCAGGTCGCGGAGCCTGAGCTGGCGGGCAAGCTCGGCGGCCGCCTCCATGTTGGCGAGAAAGATCGTCTGGTCGAAATTATGGTCCTTGGAGGTGCGGCCGGAGTTGACATCAATGGCCACCAGCGCCTCTGTCGGGTCGATCACGATGGAGCCTCCCGAGGGAAGTTGCACCTGCGGCTGGTAGATGGACTCAATCTGCTCCTCGACATTGTGATGATTGAAAAGCGGCCGGTCGCCGCGGTACAGTTTCACCCGGATTTTCCGGGCCTTGGTGGCCGGCAGCAGGGAGACAAACTGCTGGACCTGGTCGAAGGACTCCTGGGTGTCGACCAGGATTTCCTCGATCTCCGGGACAAAATGGTCTCTGAGAAAACGGACCACGATATCCTGGTCTTTGTAGATCAGGGCCGGCGTATTCATCTCCTGGCCTTTCTTCTTGATCTCTTCCCAGAGCCGCAGCAGGTATTGCAGGTCTTTCTGCAGGGCGGTCTTGGTAATGTCACTGCTGGCGGTCCGGACAATGTAGCCGATGCCCTCGGGAATGTTGAAGCCGTTCATCATTTCCCGCAGGCTGTGACGTCGATCGTCGCCGTTAATTTTCCGGGAAATTCCGGCGCTGTCGCTGCCCGGCATCAGGATCAGGTAGCGGCCGGGAATGGAGAGGTAGGTAGTCATGTTGGCGCCCTTGTTGCCGGTCACCTCTTTGACCACCTGGACCAGTACCTCCTGGCCCCGCTGAATCACGTTTTCGATTTTCAACTTCTTCCATTCCTGCTGCTCGATCAGTTTCCGGACCCGGTCGTCCACATCCTGGCGGTAATATTCCGGATGGATTTCATCGAACGGCAGGAAGCCGTTACGGTCCGTGCCGATCTCCACAAAGGCGGCCTGCAGGTTGGCCTCTACCGAGACAATCCTACCCTTGTAGATGTTGTTTTTGGTCCTCTCGCGGGTAACGCCGGCAACGTGGAAAGATTCAAGCCTGCCGTTTTCCACCAGGGCAATCCGGCATTCTTCCGGTTCCTCCGCATTGATAAGAAGCTTGGAGACAAGGTGTTCGCCGCGTTTTGTCTTTCGGCCCGGCACTTCCTCCGTCCCTGCTGCGCTTGCGTCGGCGGCTTTTTTTCGCGGGGCCTGCTTGGCTTTGCCTTTATCCCGGGCCTTGGCGTCGCTTTCGGTTTTCTTGGCCGTATCGTCTTTTTCCGTTGTCCGCCGCGGTCGCCGGCCCCGCGACCTTGACGGCCGGGAAGGCCGTTTGGCCGCCGGCTGCGGGTTGTCGGAATCCGGAGCCGGTCCGTTTTTCTCAGGCGCCGCTGTCTCAGGCGCCGCAGCTTCGGGTACCGCGGTCGCGGCCGCGGTCTCGTTTTGCAAGGGCTCCTGTTTTTTCTGCTTTTCCTTCTTCTCCTTTTTTTCCTTTTTCTCCGGTTTCTCCTGGTTTTTTGCCGATGATTTCGGTTTTTTCTTGGGGAAGAGATTAAGGGTACTCTTCCACCAGGCCCCGGTGCTCACCTTGGGGGTTGCTTCCTTTTTCGCCTTACTTTTCGTTGGCTTGTCTTTTTCTTCTGTCATGCATGGTTCCTTAAAATAAACTCGTTTTTTAACGAGCAGCGGTCCTGAAGCCGTTTTTCTTTTTACTGATAGTAGAGTTTGTCGCCATGGGCTCGTTTTTTCAATCGCCCTGACCTAACTAACGGTTCAAGAAGCTGCTCAACTTTTTCCGGACCGCCCAACTGGCAGGTCCGATTTATATCGGCCGCCGTACATGGCCGCCGTTTCAACATTTCTATAATTTTGTCCAGCGTCTCTTCCCGATTTTCCCCGCCGCCGGGGAAACGACCGGAAGCAACGGCAGTCGCCTTGTCTGCCGCACTCGGGCCGCTGCTTGTAAGAATATCCACGCGGGGCGCATCAGGGCCTGACGAAATAAGGTCGGCGATCTCCTTGAGACGCTGTTCGCCGACCGGCAGGGCAAAGCTCTCCAGGGGAGGGCGGGCCACCGTGTTCAGTTGGACCCGCGAGAGAGTCATGCGGCGGATCACCGCCACCAAGGCCCGGACCTCCTCGTCCGAATCGTTGATCCCCCGGGCGAAAAGTATTTCCAGCCACAGTTCCCTGGTGAATACTTTCGAAAAATTGACCAGGCCCTCGATGATTTCCCGCAGGTCCAGGCAGGCGGCCGGCCGGTTCAGTTTCCTGAAACTTGCGGGCAGGGCCGTATCCAGAGAGGGGATGACCACATCCGCCAGGCTCAATTCCGCGACCACGTCTTCCCGCATCAGGGTGGTGCCGTTGGTCAAAACGGCAACCGGCTTTCCCGTCATGGTTTTCAGGCAGGTGATGATGCGGCCCAGCCCGGAATGGAGGGTCGGCTCGCCGCTGGCGGTCACCGTGACTACGTCCACGCGGTTCAGCCGTTCGGGGTCGGCGCAGAATTCTTCGATTTCCGCGATAATCGCCACTGTCGGAACGTATTCCTTCCGTTCGCAAGTCAGTTGGGTCGTGGCTCCGACCTCACAATATATACAATTGAGATTACAAACTTTTCTGGGGAGCAGGTCGATGCCGAGGGAACGGCCGAGGCGCCTGGAGTTCACCGGGCCAAAGATATGATTCATGCGGATTTGTTACCGTTACCTGCCGCAGCTGTAGAACGGCAAGGAAAGTACAGACTGACGACGAATGGAAAAACAATATATTTTAAAATTCTTTTTTATAACCTGATATGATATATGTAACAATTATTGATATCCTATATATAAAACAATTACCCTGCATTGGCAACACCAATCTATGACTTTTGCCTTGACACTTTCAGGTGGTAAGCGTACATTTTAAAAATTTGAATTTGAGTTCTTTTTGGCAACAGATCCCTTTCTCAGCATACCACGGAGCAGGTCGAGGTGAAATACAATACAGAATTGTCCCCGATCAACACTCTTTTTACCGTCATCCTCACATGTTGTTTTTTTCTCCTCCCCGCCACCGGTATGGCCGAGGTGATGGCAACTCCGCAGTGGCAGATAACGGCAGATAAAATCATCCGCTACGAAAAGCCTGCCAGCATCATTGCCGAGGGCAACGTGGTCCTGAAGAAAACCAGGATCGTCCGGAAGCGGAAAAAAGCCGCCACCGGGGCCGGCTGGTCCTCCCTGCTGGGTGAAAAGG
>JAADIK010000158.1:0-4765 GCA_013151365.1 Deltaproteobacteria bacterium | reverse complement strand
GACGATTACCCGGACCCGGACCCTGACCACCATCAAGGCCGACTGGATCGTCTATGACGTGGCCCGCGGCTCGGTCAAGGCCCGCGGCCATATCTTCGTCCGGATCGGTCCGGACACCCTTACCGCCGAGACCGGCCGGCTCGATCTCAACACCGAGACCGGGACCTTCACCAATGCCACCATCGTCCGTCAGGCAAAGAACCTGCATCTCGAAGGCAGAGTCATTGAAAAAACCGGCGACCTGACCTATCACATTGAAGACGGCTGGGTTATCACCTGTAAGCTGAAAAACCATGAAGCGCCGCCATGGAGCTTTGCCGCGGCCGACGCCAATATCACCGACAACGGTTATGCGTTTCTCAAGAACACCACCTTCAGGATCAAGGGTGTTCCGGTTCTCTACTCTCCGTACATGATCCTGCCGATCAAGCACTCCCGGCAGACCGGCTTTCTTTTTCCGTCTGTTTCCATGTCGAGCCGCGATGGATTCGGCCTGAACCTGCCCCTGTTCATCAACCTCTCGCCCAGCAGCGATATCACCCTTTACCCCGAGTACATGGCCAAGCGCGGTCTCATGGCGGGCGCCGAGTTCCGCTATGTCCGGGACCGGTCGTCGATGGGCGACTTTATGGTGAATTACCTGCACGACGGCCTGAGCGATCCTTCGGAAACCGATTATTACCGGGACGGTAATTACACGCATACCAACAAGGACCGCTACTGGCTGCGCGGCAAAGTCGACCAGAATCTCGGCGGCTGGACGACCAGGCTTGATCTTGATGTGGTCTCGGACCGTGATTATCTGACCGAATTCACCTCCGGTCTCACCGGTTTCACGGTGAGCAACCAGAACTTTGCCGAGGTCTTCGGCCGTAGTTTTCAGAACAAGACGACCGATGAGCGCAAAAATACCCTCCGTGTTCTCAAGTCCTGGAACAATATGTCGCTGCAGGGCGAACTGCTGGGTATCAACGACGTCAGGGCGGTCAAGACCGATCCGACTCCCCTGTGGAAGCTTCCTTCCCTGAATTTTACCGGCCTGCTGCCGGTGGCCGGGAGTTCCGTTAACTTTGACTGGGATGCCGATTATGTCAATTTCTGGCGCGAAAGCGGCGTTGGCGCCAACCGGATAGATCTCTTCCCAAGATTATCCATGCCCCTGCCCCTGGGCGATTATCTTGAGTCCACCGCCACGATCGGCGTCCGGGACACGGCCTACCTGATTCATGAATACGGCAACGGCAACCGGAACGGCAGTGACACCGAAAATCGTTTCCTGGTCGACCTGAAGGTCGGGGTCGGCACGACCATGATCCGGGATTTCAATGTCCATCTGCGCAACGTTTCCTCCTTGAGCCATACCATTCGCCCCTATGTGAATTACCATTATATTCCGGACGTAGACCAGGCCAACCTGCCCCAGTTCGACAACGTCGACAACATTGCCGACCAGAGCCTCGTTACCTATGGCCTGGACAACTTCTTCAAGATTTCCGGCCGGGAAAACGACCGTGACTACCAGCGAAGGTATGCCTATCTCAAGATCAGGCAGAGCTATGACCTGCGCAGTCAGCAGAGTGACGCCCCGCTCACCCCGGTCTACATGGAACTCGGTTACTGGCCCCTGAGAGAGTTCCGCATTATCTACAAAACAGATGTGGACATGTACGGCGCCGGCGTAATCTACCACAGCCTTGAAGCCGGCTACCGGAACAGCCGGGGCGATACCCTGTCAACCGATTACCTGTACCGGAAGGCCGAGAACATCAACTCCGTCAATCTCAGCGCCAAGGTCCATCTCTTATATAATCTGCTGGCCGGCTACAGTATCGAGCGGTCCATCGAGGATTCCAAGACCGTTGAAGAAAACATCGCCCTGATTTATCAGCCGTCCTGCTGGTCCGTGGAGCTCTCCTCCAATTACACTCCCGGCAACCAGAAAATCATGCTCATGTTTACCCTGGCCAATATCGGCAATCCGCTGGGTATCGATCTGCCGGGCTTTTAGTCGTCCCGGTAATCTTCGAGACCGAGCCATGTCGTTTGTCGACGTATTCAACGGGGATGCCGACGGTATCTGCGCCCTTCAGCAGTTGCGTTTGCACACCCCGCGGCCGGCGGCCCGTCTGGTCACCGGCGTCAAACGCGATATTTCTTTGCTGGCCCGGCTGCACGACGTTTGCGACAGCGACATTACGGTCCTCGATATCTCCCTCGACCGGAATCGGGAAGCGCTGCAAGGGCTGCTGGCCCGGGGAAACCGGATCTTTTACGCCGATCATCATTTCAGCGGCACTATCCCGGCAGCGAAGAACCTGGACGCCCATATCGATCCGGTGCCCCAGACCTGTACCTCCCTCATCGTCGATGCGCTGCTGGCCGGCCGCTACCGGCCGTGGGCCGTTGTCGGCGCCTTCGGCGACAACCTGGACGAGGTCGCCCGGCAGGCGGCGGCAGGGCTGGGCCTGGCTGACGAGGCTGTTGAAAAACTAAAGGAGACCGGCGTGCTCCTGAACTACAACGGCTACGGAGCGGTCCTTGAGGACCTCTTCTTTCCGCCCGACGACCTGTACCGGCAGGTGCATTGTTTTGCGGACCCTCTTGATTTTCATGCCCGGTCGCCGGTCGTGCCCGTTCTTCGCGAGGGCTACCGGGACGACATGGCCCGCGCCCGGCGCTTCGGCCCTTGCCGGGAATTTGCCCACGGCCGGATTTTTCAGCTCCCGCCCGAGTCCTGGGCCCGTCGCGTAGCCGGTGTTTTCAGTAACATCCTGGCCCGGGAACGGCCGGACATGGCCCATGCCCTGATCATTGCCAACAGTGATGGATCGCTGCGGGTCAGCGTGCGGGCGCCGCTGAACAATCGGACCGGTGCCGATACGCTATGCCGGAACTTCCCGAGCGGCGGGGGGCGGGCCGCGGCCGCCGGTATCAACCATTTGCCGGCCGGCCAGGCGGAAGCGTTTCAACTCGCCTTTGCCGAACAGTTCAAGCCGAGCGGCTGACACTAATTTTTATTTTTTATGTTGCGACTGATATGCGAACTTCATTTTGTTACAGGCTGAGCCGATTGGCTCCCAGACCGGTTGTTTTTCTGCTGCCGCTTTTTTTAGGCATCCTGCTTATCGGCAATCCGGCCGTCCTGCGGGCAGCCCCCAGGGCCGCCGACCTGGTCCGCAACGGTCAGCCGATTGACCTGGGCCAGGCCAAATATAAAAAACTCTTTCATGAACTCGAAGCCAAGCACAAATTCAGCCCGGCCGACCTGCAGGCCATCTTCCGCGGCCAGACGATCAATAAACGGGTGCTGGAACTCATGGACCGCCAGTGGGAGGCGAAACCCTACTATCAGTATGCCCCTCTTTTCCTGACAAAAAGAAATATCGAGACGGGCCGGAAGAAACTGCGCCAGTATCGAAAACTCCTGGACCGGATTGAGAAGAAGATCGGGGTCGACCGGGAGATTGTCATTGCCATCTGGGGAATAGAAACCCATTACGGAGCCAACCAGGGCTCGTTCAGTGTCCTGCGGACCTTGAACACCCTCTTTGACGCCTATCCGCGTCGCAGTAATTTTTTTCGCAAGCAGCTGGTGTATTTTCTGCTGTTGTGCCGGCAGGAAGGAATAAATCCCAAGACGATCAGGGGCTCCTATGCCGGGGCCTTCGGCCAGACCCAGTTCATTCCCTCCAGCTTCAGTTCCTATGCCCTAAGTTTTGACGGCGACCGCAAACGCGATGTCTGGAATTCGGTGCCCGATATTCTGGCCTCCATTGCCAATTACCTGAAACACTTTAAGTGGAAACTGCACGCCCCTATCTATGCCGAGCTTGGCCATGAGCTCAAAGACCGGCGCCTGGTCGCCGCCAGCCTGAAAGGGCGGAAGGGCAGTGTTTCCTGGCAGTTGCTGCGGCAGGTTCAGCGTTCGGACCTTCCCAAGCCGCGCGACCACGCCAAGCTCTTCATCGTCGGGCTTGAACTGCCTCCCGGTGCCGGGGCCAGGATGCGCTACATCGCCTGTTATCCCAATTTCCGGGCCATAACCGAATGGAACCACTCCAGCCGCTACGCCATGGCGGTCTGTGAGCTGGCCGAGGCCTTTAAACGGCGGCAGTAGGCGGCAGGCGCAGACCATTGAAACACGGCCGGCTCTTCCGGATTCTTTTTGCCGTGGCCCTGGTGCTGCTGCCCGGCACCTTTGCCGATTGCGCTCCGGCCCCCCTGGTCCGGGTTTACGGCAGCAAAGTGCCGCGCTTCACCGATGACCTGGATCGCGGCTCATTAAAGCTGGCGGTCAAACACAGCCTCGACTACCTGCGCCGGCAGCAGCAGCAACGGAAAATTACGGTCGCCGGCCGCGTCCAGCCGCTGTCCCGGCTGACCGAATCGCTTGAGTTTTTTCTGCACCTGCTGGCGGACAAGCCGTCGGCCGCGGAACTCAACGTTTTGATCCGGCGCTATTTCGACGTCTTTCAGGCGACCGGCACCGGCGGCTTCAACCCCGGGCGTAAGATGCTGGTTACCGGTTATTTTCAGCCTGTTTTTGCCGGCAGCCTGACCCGGAAGTGGCCGTTTCGGTATCCGCTTTACAGCGTGCCTGACGATCTTGTCCGGCAAAGCAACCCGGCCGGAGGAAAGATGTCCGTGGGCCGGATCGTGGCCGGTCACCTGGTGCCGTACTGGACCCGGCGGGAGATCGAACTCCTGCATAAGGCGGCGGGGCACGAACTGGTATGGCTCAAGGACCCCTTCGAGGCCTTTATTC
>JAADIK010000133.1:6395-9331 GCA_013151365.1 Deltaproteobacteria bacterium | reverse complement strand
GCCCATGTTATTTTCTTACAGGCCCTACCCGCCGATCCGGGACATGCGGCCGTGGCAGCCGCCGCCCCGCAGCCGTTCGATCGACTGGTGGCCCCGGGGTTTATTCCTGATGGCGGTCAGCAGGGCTTCGCGGACCGCGCTGTCCGAACCGCCGCCCCGGATAACCTGTTTCAGGTCGACCTCTTCGTCATGCAGCAGGCAGGAACGTAATCTTCCCTCGGATGTCAAACGAAGCCGGTTGCAGCGATCACAGAAATGATGACTGATGGGGCTGATGAAACCGAGTGTCCCCGCCGCCTGCTCCCCGAGTTTGAAAAGCCGGGCCGGGCCGTCCGCCTTGTCCCTGTTCATGGGGATGAGCGGGCCAAACCGTTCTTCGATCCGCGCCATGATCTCGTCGGCGGGCATAAAGGCACCCTGACTCCAGTGCGAGGAGGCGCCGATGGGCATGAACTCGATAAAACGGACCTGTAGTTCCGTGTCATGGGCCAGGCGCGCAAAATCAAGCAGCTCATCATCATTGATCCCCCGCATGACGACCATGTTGAGCTTGACCGGCGCAAAGCCCAAGGCCAAGGTCTTCTCAATTCCCTGCCATACCGCGTCGAAACAGTCATGGCCGGTAATCTCCGCAAAACGGTGCGGCCGCAGGGTATCCAGGCTGATGTTGATTTTCCTGATCCCCGCCGCCAGCAGCTCTTCGGCATACCTTGCCAATAAAACGCCGTTGGTGGTCAGGCGGATATCGTGCAGATCGTCAATCGAAGCCAGCCGCGTGATGAAAGACATGATATCGCGCCGGAGCAACGGTTCGCCGCCGGTCAGGCGCAGTTTGACGATGCCCATGGCAACGGCCACCCGGACGACCCGGAGCAACTCCTCGTAACTGAGGAGTTCACTGTGGGGCAGCTTGGCTACGGCGCCCAGCCGTTCATCCTCGGTCACGCAGTAGAGGCAGCGCAGATTGCAGCGGTCGGTGAGAGAGAGGCGCAGGTAGGAAATGGTCCGGGAGAAGTCATCAACCAGGCCCCCCTGCCCCGCTGCCGGCCGAGAAAGTTGCTCGCTCATAAAGTTTCCCGGTTGACCTCTGTTCCGGTTGGTATTAAAAACGTCATAACTTATAGTGAAATATTGAAATGTGAAGAGATTTTATTGTTACCACCGGACCCGATCGATTGCAAGAAAGGCACGCCCGAATGTTCATCCTCGCCATAGACAGTTCATGTGACGACACGGCAGCCGCCGTATTGGAAGAGGACAGATCCGTCCTGGCCAACGTGATCAGCAGTCAGTTCGACGTCCATGCCCGGTTCGGCGGCATCGTGCCCGAGTTGGCCTCGCGACGCCACATCGAGGCGATCTGGCCGGTGGTGAACGAGGCCCTGCATACGGCCGGTATCCCCCTGGAGCGGATCGACATGATCGCCGCCACCCAAGGACCGGGCCTGGTCGGCTCCCTGCTGGTCGGCTTCACCTTTGCCAAGGGACTGGCCCTGGTGCGTGGTATCCCCTGCGTCGGGGTCGACCATATGGCCGGGCACCTGCTGGCCGCGTTCCTGGAGACCCCGGCCCCGGCCTTCCCCTACGTGGCGCTGGTGGTCTCCGGCGGCAACACCAGCCTGTACGAGGTGACCGACCACACCACCTTCCGGCCCCTCGGTCATACCCGGGACGACGCGGCCGGCGAGGCCTTTGACAAGGTGGCCAAGTTGTTGAACCTCGGTTATCCCGGCGGCCCGGCGATCAGCCGGACCGCGACGCGCGGCCGGCCGGACAGCATCGCCTTTCCCCGCGCCTGGCTGGATAAAGACAGCCTGGACTTCAGCTTCAGCGGCTTGAAAACCGCGGTGTTGAACCATGTCAACAGGTGCCGGCAGAAAAACGAGCCGCCGGCCGTTGCCGATATCTGCGCCTCGTTTCAGGAAGCGGTGGTCGAGGTCCTGGTGGAAAAAACCGTCAAGGCGGCCGCCAGGTACGGCCGCCGAACCGTGGTCCTGGGCGGCGGCGTTGCCTCGAATCCCAGGCTGCGGGAAGCGATGAAAAAAAGGTGCCGGCAGCTGCAACTGGACCTTTTTGTGCCGGCTCCCGTTTATTGCACCGACAACGCCGCCATGATCGGCCTTGCCGGCTACCATCAATATCAACTCGGCCGCACCGTCACCCCGGACGCGGACGTCTATTCCCGCTTTCAGGTGATGTAGCCATGGATTTCAATCCAAAACGGACGTTGCGCTATTTTGCTCTACGCTTCAAACGGTTGCGAGGCGATCCGAGGTCACTGGCCATGGGAACGGCCATCGGCATCTTTGTCGGCATCACGCCGACCATGCCCCTGCATACCGTGACCATCATCGGCCTGACCTTAATATTCCGGGCGAGCACCATTGCCGCCCTTATCGCGGCAACGGCCATCAGCAACCCCCTGACTTTCGTCCCCCAGTATTACCTGGCCTGGAAGGTCGGCAACGCCCTGCTGCCGGGCCGTCTCTCCTGGGAACGGCTGCAGGGGTTGATGCGGGTTATCACCAACAACGGCTTTATCGACGCTCTCAAGACCATCAGCAATCTCAGCGGCGACGCCCTGCTGGTCATGCTGACGGGCGGGCTTCTGCTTGCCCTGCCGCTGGCGATCGCCAGTTATTTTCTGTCGCTCCGCTTCTTTTATAAAATACGGGAAAAACGCCTCAAGAGGCATATTCTCCACTGAACAGCCACAGATTCTGATGACCTACGGAAAAACACGGGCCGTTCTGCGGGACCAGGGACTGGCACCCCATAAGAAACTGGGGCAGAACTTCCTTGTCCACCGCCGCACCGCGGAGCGGATTGTCGGGCTGGCCGGGCCGGAAAAGGACGACACCATCATCGAAGTAGGGGTGGGACTCGGCGCCCTGACCCTGCCGCTGGCCGGCCGGGTCAGGCAGGTTATCGGCATC
>JAADIK010000133.1:0-6290 GCA_013151365.1 Deltaproteobacteria bacterium | reverse complement strand
GAACAGGCGGGGGGGCGTCTCAAGATTATCGCCAACCTCCCCTACTCCATATCCTCGCCCTTTCTGTTCCGGCTCATTGATCATCACGAATTGATGGACTGGGCCGTGGTCATGCTGCAAAAAGAGGTGGCCCTGCGGCTGATGGCCGAACCCGGTACGAAAGAGTACGGGGTCCCGACTGTCCTGCTGGCCGGTTGCGCCAAAATCGAACCGCTGCTGGAAATCAACCGGCAGGAATTTCATCCGCGGCCCAGGGTGGACTCCATGATCGTCGGGATCTCCTTCCGGCCGCTGCCGCAGCGGGTTCGCGCCGTCGGAGATTTTGACCGGGTCCTTTTTAAAAAAATTGTGCACTCCTCTTTCGGCCAGCGGCGCAAGACCCTGCTCAACGCCCTGGCCGCCGCCGGTGTCGCCCCGGACAAAAAAACCCTGGCGCAAAAAATAGCCGCGGCAGGACTGCCGCCGGCCATTCGAGCCGAGCGGCTTTCCTTTGAACAGTTTGTCAGTCTTGCCCGGGGCATAGGGGCAACAGAAGTGCCTGGAAAAAAATAAGGGCCGGCAGGTAAAGATGACCCGAAGATATATGTAAGATCGGCCGAGTTTTTTTATTTACAGGCCTTAAGCGATTGGAGGAAGTAACCCCATGCAGAATTTTGTTTTCTATAACCCGACCAAGATCATCTTCGGCCGCAACACCATTCCGGCCATTGGTCCTGAAACGGCGGCCTGGGGGACCAAAGCCCTGCTGGTGTACGGCGGCGGCAGCATCAGGAAAAACGGCATTTACGCCCAGGTTACCGCCGCCCTGAACGAGGCCGGCGTCGAGATCACGGAGCATGGCGGCGTCCGCTCCAACCCGTTGCTTTCCCATGTAAACGAGGGTATCGCCAAGGTCAAAAAACAGCAGCTGGACGTCATCGTCGCCGTGGGCGGCGGCAGTGTGCTGGACAGCGCCAAGGCGATCAGCGCCGGTGCCGTGGTCGACCATGATGTCTGGAAATTTTTCATCGGCAAGAAAACCATCCGCCGGGTCCTGCCCCTGACCACGGTGCTGACCCTGGCCGCCTCGGGATCGGAGATGAACTCCGGCATGGTCATCACCAATGACGCGACCAGGGATAAATTCGGCTTCGGCAACCGGCTGCTTTACCCTAAAACCTCGATCCTCGACCCGAAGGCCACCTACTCGGTGCCGCCTGATTATACCGCCTACGGCGCGGTCGACGCCATTTCCCATGTCCTCGAAGCCTATATGACCACCCAGGACCCGTCCACCCCGGTGCAGGACCGGTTCATGGAGGGGTTGATCCGCAACGCCATGGATAGCTGCGACCGCTGCCTGGCCGATCCCTGCGATTACCAGGGCCGGGCCGACCTGATGTGGACCGCCACCCTCGCCCTGCTTGGCGGCGGCCGGCCTGGGCCGGGTCGGTTTCCCCATGCACATGATCGAGCACTCGCTGAGCGCACTCTACGACGTGCCGCACGGTGCCGGACTCTCGGCGGTGATTCCCGGCTGGCTCCGCTGGCAGGCCGGCAGAGATTCAAGAAAAATCAAGCAGCTCGGCGAACGGCTTTTCGACTTCAAAAAAAAGGGGGTCGAGTCCTCGGCCAATGCCACGATCAAAATTCTCGAAAACTGGTTCGGCCGGATCAACAGCCCGATCCGGCTGGCGGAACTGGATATCCCGCCTGCGGATATTCATGCCATTGCCGGCAACGCGGTCCGCCTGGCCAAGATCTGGCGCCTGAAAGAGTACGGCCGCGAGACCATCGAAGAGATCCTCTACCTGTGCCGCTGAAAAAATGGCCGGTCACCGCTATCTCTTCCCGGACCGGGTAAAGGGCGGAGGGGACGCCGTGCAAAAAACATGACATTTGCCGCCCCGTACGATACAATATTTTGTAAGCCTGCCACAGGCACCCCATCTTCACGCGGTCACTGCCGCCCGCATAGAGGGGCTATCGGAGTCTCCCTTCGGTCGCTTACCTGCGAACGGCAGCGACTACGTAAATCCGTGGCGCCTGTGGCAGGCTTACAGGGTAGATGAGTCATTCATGCCCCGGAAATTCGCCTTCTGACCGGAGAGATCACAACCAATGCGCAAAAAAACACTTCCGAGCTTACCTGTGCCTCTCAACTGGCTCAGTGACTTTGACAAATATTTAATCGGCGAAGGGACCCATGAACGGGCCTATGAAAAATTCGGCGCCCACCTGATTTCCGTGGATGGCCGCCAGGGCGTCGCCTTTGCCGTCTGGGCGCCCAATGCCCGGGAAGTATCCGTCATGGGCGACTTCAACGACTGGCGGGACACGGCCCACCCCATGTATTCCAGCGATTCCGGGATCTGGTCCCTGTTCATCCCGGGCCTGACCGAATTTACCGTTTACAAGTATCATATTACGGCGCAGGACGGCCAGGGCTTCGACAAGGCCGATCCCTACGGCTTTGCCATGGAGGAACGGCCGCGAACCGGCTCGGTGGTCGCGGACCTCGATCGCTACTCCTGGGATGACGGCGGCTGGATGGCGGAACGGGCGGCGTGCCAGTCGCTGAACAGCCCGGTCTCCATCTACGAGGTCCATCTCGGTTCCTGGCGCAAGATAGCCGATGAACAGTGGGGAACGCGTTATCTTACCTACCGGGAGTTCGCCGAGACGCTGATTCCCTATGTCCTGGAGATGGGCTACACCCATATCGAACTGATGCCCATCGCCGAGCACCCCCTCGACGCCTCCTGGGGATATCAGGTCCTGGGATTCTTCGCCCCCACCAGCCGTTTCGGCACCCCGGAAGACTTCATGTACTTCATCGATCAGTGCCATCAACAGGGCCTGGGCGTTATCCTGGACTGGGTCCCGGCCCACTTCCCCAAGGACGGCGCCGGCCTCAATTTTTTCGACGGCACGCACCTGTACTCCCACGTCGATCCCCGGCAGGGCGAGCACCAGGACTGGGGCACCCTGATCTTCAACTACGGCCGCAACGAGGTCCGCTCCTTTCTTCTTTCCAATGCCCTGTTCTGGCTGGACAAGTACCATATCGACGGACTCCGGGTCGATGCCGTGGCCTCCATGCTGTACCTGGATTATTCCAGGGAAGAAGATCAGTGGGTACCCAACGAATACGGCGGCCGGGAAAACCTGGCGGCCATCAGTTTTCTGCGCAAGACCAACGAGGTCCTGCACGGTATCTTTCCGGGCATCCTGACCATTGCCGAGGAATCCACCTCCTGGCCCATGGTCTCGCGCCCCACCTACCTGGGCGGTCTCGGTTTCAGCATGAAGTGGAACATGGGCTGGATGCATGATACCCTGAGTTACATGAGCAAGGACCCGATATTCCGCCGTTTTCATCACAACAAGATGACCTTCGGCATGCTCTACGCCTTTCACGAAAACTTCGTTCTTCCCCTTTCCCACGATGAGGTTGTGCACGGAAAAGGTTCGCTTCTCGGCAAAATGCCGGGCGACGAATGGCAGAAATTCGCCAACCTGCGGGCCTATTACGGATTCATGTGGGGTTACTCCGGCAAGAAGCTGCTGTTCATGGGCAACGACTTTGCCCAGTGGCAGGAGTGGGACCATGACAAGGGCCTGGAATGGGAGGCATTAAACGCCCCGAACCACCAGGGGATGCAACGCTTTGTCCGTGACCTGAACCTGGTGTATCGCAGCGAACCGGCCCTGTATGAAAAAGATTTCGACTGGAGCGGATTTTCCTGGATCGACGCCAACGACAACGACAACTCGGTTTTTTCATTTATCCGTTTTTCCCGGTCGCCGGACGATTTCATCCTGGTTGTCTGCAATTTCACCCCGATAGTCCGCCATCATTACCGGATCGGCACTCCGGCCGCCGGCAAATACCGGGAACTGATCAACAGCGACCAGGACGTCTACCAGGGCAGCGGGATCAGCAACGGGGGCGAAATTATCAGCATTGACGAATCGTATCACGGCCAGCCCTACAGCCTGGACCTGACCCTGCCGCCCCTGTCGACCCTGATGCTCAAACGAACATACTGGAATC
The DNA here is from genome assembly GCA_013151365.1 of Deltaproteobacteria bacterium. Classification (GTDB taxonomy): domain Bacteria; phylum Desulfobacterota; class Desulfobulbia; order Desulfobulbales; family Desulfobulbaceae; genus BMS3Abin13. The sequence goes on along the minus strand of JAADIK010000133.1, from coordinate 2,254 downwards.
CGTGAGCGTTCGATAACGGATTCAGAATATAATCGGATTTTTTATTTGTTTCACAGGCACTACCCATATTTTGCAAGGAAACGATGAAACCACGCACAGCACTCTTGATCGGACTTGCGGTCCTCGTTTATTTCTCCCTGTCCCTGTACCATAGTCACCAGCTGAAAGAAATCCCCGGCGCGGCGGGCCGGACCGAGGGCCGAAGTCAGCCGGCCGGGTCAAAAAAGAACCCGGCATGGGTGCAGGTGAGCACCTTGCCGGAGAACGACAACCGGGCGACGGAACAAACCGTTAACGCGAACAGCGAGCCCGGGCAGGCAATTCGGGTTCATGTGGGCAAAACCCTGACCCTGGCCCAACAGCGGATTACCGCGCTTGAACAGGCCCTGGCCAATCGCGAAGTCAGAATCGCCGATCTGCAACAGCGGCTGAAAAAAAACAATGAACAGATTGCAAGACAGCAGGCCGCGTTGAGACAGGCCGCCCAGAGGAGCGGTATCCTCTCTCAGAATACCGGCAACAGCAATTCCATCATTACCGCGCAGCAGGCAAAAATCCAACAACTGGAAGCGGCCCTGCAGGAAAAAGAACAGTTACTGAAAAAAACATCCGCAACCGTTGCCGAACTGGAAGCAAAACAGGCAAAATTCATTGCGGAACTCCGAAAATACCGGGCCGCGGCCTTGCAGAGTGAACGGTTAAAGGCAATGCTGCAGGCCAAAACCGACGGCCTGGCCACGGCCAACGCGCGAATCAAGGCCCTGGCGGCCCGGCTGGAACGCGCCGGCGTCAACCTGGCGGCCGCGGACAGGACCATTGCCCGGTTACAACAATCCCTGGCAAGGGCGCAGGCCCGCCTGACCAACGCCACCACGCGCCTGGCCGTCATGCAGGAGGAAAAGGACCAGGCCCGGCTCAAAGCCGATGCCATGCTGCGCTACGGCCAGGAGCAGAACAGACGACTGGCGCCGTCCCGGCAGGAAATCGAGACCCTGAACACCAGGCTCCGGAAAAAACAGGAACGCCTTGCCGCCGCCGAAGATGAAATCTCCGCGCTCAAGAACAAGCAGCAACAACTGCACAGGCAGTTGGTAAGTTCACAGGCCGAGTCGAAAAAAATGCAGGACGTAACCAATCGGCTCCGGTCAACCGCCGCTGCCCTGCGCCGGGCGGAGGACAAAATCAAAAAGCTGCAGGCCCTGAACCGCAAAACGGTCAGCCAACTGGCTGCCGCTCAAATAGAGGCGGCCGGACAACGGCAGGCCCTGGAGCAACTCAAAGACCTGGTGCGGAAAAAAGCAGATACCCGGCAAAAGACCTCGAAAACCACGCAAAAATAACCGCACCTTTTCGCATCCCGGTCGGGGGCTTCATGACCTGTTGAAAGGGAAAAGAGTATGGCTTGGTTGAAATGGCTGCCCTGGCGATTCATCCTGAGCCGGGCGGCACGATCCAGGGGGTTTCTTGATCCGGTCGCCCTGCTGGCCCGGCTGCACCGTTTTGCCCAGCCTTCCGAGGTCGGCGAACCTATTGAACTGTTGCGGGCGGGCGCTGTTTTCCATGCCCGCGGCCTGATCAACAGCCGGGTAATCCAGCACAATCTGGACTGGGTCTGGCCGTACTGGATCGAACGTCAGTTCGATCCGTTTGATGACGCCTTTGTGCCCCGGGCATTTTCCATTACCCATATCAACCTCACCCACCGCAACTGGACCGCTGTCGGCTGGCCCGACTGTCCCGAGCTTCCCATTGTCGACCCCCGGGGGCTGCTTACCCCCTTCCTGGACGGCTGGTCACTGGATGGCTGGATCTTTACCGATGACGGCCGCTGCCTGCTTCCCTCGCGGGCGATATTCTGTTCGCAGGAACTGGAACTGGAGCCCCTGCCGACCCTGGTCACCCGGACCCGGCAGGAAGACCTGTCCCTTGTCAGCCGGGTACTGGTCGAGATGCATGGCGGCCGGCCGGTATGCCGGTTTCAGCTTTCGGCACAAAGCGACACCGGCGCCTGGGTCGTTCTTGCCCTGCGCCCCTGCAACCCGGAAGGTATCAGTTTTATACGCCAGGTAGCCTTGTCTGCGCAACGCACGGCCTGGACCGTCGACGGCCGGACCCGGATTGTCTTCAGCGCCCCGGCCGATCTTCACCATGTTTCCGATTATCATACAGGTGACGTCCATATTCATCTTGCCGATCCGGAAGAACAGGTAGAGGGGAAATGCGAGGTGGGCATGGCCACGGCGGCCGCCATGTA
>JAADIK010000005.1 GCA_013151365.1 Deltaproteobacteria bacterium | reverse complement strand
TCAAACCTTTTGCCCTGTCAGCCGCTCTCCTGCAGCGCGACCTGCCGGTAATGCTGGCCTTTTCCCTGGCCCTGGTCGCCATCCTGCAGCAAAGCCACGGCATCAAACGCTGGCACGGCCTCCTGTTTCTTGCCGCCTATGGAGTGTATTACTACTTCCTGTTCTCATAGGTATCCTGTCAAGCACCGGCTGACGCATCTTGACTTCACGCGAAAACAACTTATTTTCTGAGCATAACGCCGGGAGCGGGCAAAAAACCGTTCCGGGCCGGGCACAAATTCGCAGAATCATCAGCGCCTGGATTTGAAATTGACGATGAACACCTTGAAAACCTTTATCCTGATGGCCGCGCTCACCGCCCTGTTCATGGTGGGGGGACAGGTCATGGCCGGCAGGCAGGGCATGATCATCGCCCTGCTGATAGCGGTCGGCCTGAATTTCTTTGCCTACTGGAACAGTGACAAAATGGCCCTGGCCATGAACCGGGCTCGCCCGGTATCGCCGGGGGAAGCGCCGGAACTGCACCGCGTCGTTGAAACCCTGGCCGTCCGGGCAGCCCTGCCGAAACCGCAGGTCTATATTATCGACAACCCGACGCCCAATGCCTTTGCCACGGGCCGCGACCCCGAACACGCCGCGGTTGCCGTTACCACGGGCCTCCTGCAGCTCCTGAACCGGAACGAACTGGAGGGCGTCCTCGGCCACGAACTCGGCCACATCAAAAACCGCGACATCCTCATCAGTTCCATTGCGGCCGTCATGGCCGGCGCCATCAGTTACCTGGCCACCATGGCCCAGTGGACCATGATCTTCGGCGGCGGCCGCTCCGACGACGAAGGCGGCAATCCGCTGGCCGCCCTCATCATGATAATCGTCGCGCCCATCTCCGCCGCTCTCATCCAGATGGCCATCTCCCGGAGCCGCGAATACCTGGCCGATGCCGCGGGGGCGAAAATCTGCGGCCGGCCGAAGGCGCTGGCCGCCGCCCTGGGGAAACTGACCGATTACAACCGGCAGGCGCCCATGCAGGTCAATCCGGCGACGGCCCAGATGTATATCGTCAATCCGCTCGGCGGCCGGCTGGCCAACCTGTTTTCCACCCATCCGCCCGTCGAGGAACGGGTACGCCGGCTCATGGCCATGTAACGTAAGATGACACAGGCACCCCATCTTCACACGGTGACTCCCGCCCGCATATAGGAGGAGCTATAGCTACGGTTGTAACTGCGTAAATCTGGGGTGACTGTGTCATCTTACGTTCTCAAGACCAATAAAACCGCAGAGCGTTCAGTCACTCTTGCGGATCAAAAGCGCCCAGCTGCCGTCTTCACACTGTTGCTGCCGCAGGATTTCATGTCCTTCCCTTTTGAGCGAGCCCGGCACGTTGTTGATCGGCGGGCCGTCATCGAGAATCACCTCCAGGATCTGGCCCGGACCGAGTTCAGCCAGGGCCACCTTGGTATAGACCATGTTCATGGGGCAGCTGACTCCGTGCAGGTCCTTGCGGGCATTGATGATCACTTCGCTGTTCATTTCTTTACCTCCTCGTCCGCGGAACGGACGATAAATATTTCCTCCGGGGTGACCTTCGTCTCAACGATCCGAAACGATTTAACCACCGGTTGCCGGGCCGCCAGGGAAATAATGACGTAGCTCATGCCCGGATCATGGGCAAGGCGAATGTCTTCCACCGAAGGGCGGGCCGGGGTTTCGGGATGGCTGTGATAAACCGCAACCGGGCCGAGCCCGTCTTCCCGCATCTGCCGGATGGTCTCGAACTGCTCCCGGGGGTCCATGGAAAAATGGTCGCCGGCCCGGTCCAGGTTGGCGAGCCGATAGTGCCGCCGGACAATTCCGTCGCCGGCGGCAAGATAACCGCAGGCCTCAACAGGCGTGTCTTCCCGGGCATGGTCGATTATCGCGTTTAAGACTGATTCTTCTATTTTCAACATGTTCGTTCAATGGTGCCAAGAAGACACCTTGCCTCAATTTATTTTCTATTTTTTCAACGCGCAGACGGTCTGTTCCGCATCAGTGAGTTCGGTAATGGTCGGCCGGGCGCCGCAGACGGGGCAATCGTCCTGCCGCCGCAGGGCAACCTTGCGGAAATCCATGTTGCTGGCGTCGAAACTGAGCAGGGTATCGGTCAGGAGCCGGCCGGCGCCGGTGATATACTTCAGGGCCTCGGCCGTCTGGATGGTGCCCAGCATGCCGGCAATGGCCCCCAGCACCCCGGCCTGGGAACAGGTGGGCACGGAGTCGGGCGGCGGCGGCTGCCGGAAGACGCAGCGGTAACAGGCGGACTCACCCGGGATGACGGTCATGGTCTGACCGTCGAAACGCAGGATGCCGCCGTGAGAGAACGGAATGCCCGCCATGACGCAGGCATCGTTCACCAGGAATTTGGTGGGAAAATTATCGCAGCCGTCGAGAATAAAATCATAGTCCTTGATGATCTCCATGATATTGTCGGCGCAGAGCATGGTCGCCAGCGGCCGCACCTCGACATCCGGATTAATGGCCCGCATGGCCTCGGCGGCCGACTCCACCTTGGAGCGGCCGATATCCTTCGTGCCATGGACGATCTGCCGCTGGAGATTCGAGATATCCACCTGGTCATTGTCAACAATGCCGATGGTGCCGACCCCGGCCGCGGCCAGGTACAGGGCGGCCGGTGAGCCGAGACCGCCGGCGCCGACCACCAGCACCCGGGCCCGGCCCAGTTTGACCTGGCCTTCCACGCCCACGTCCTTGAGGAGAATATGCCTGCTGTAACGGTTCAGTTGCTCTGTGGTAAAATCGATCATAGCCGTGCAAGTCCTTTGAGTAGGTCAACCTTGAGATCCTCGACATCCTCGATGCCGACCGAGAGCCGCACCAGGTTGTCAGTCACCCCCATCTCTTCTTTTTCCGCTGCGGAAAATTCACAGAACAGGGTCGAAGCCGGGTGCAGGATCAGGGTTTTGTTGTCATTGATGTTGGTGGCCCGCCGGATCAGGCCGAGCGTATCCATCAGGGTGAAACAGCTCTGCCGGTCGGCCAGGGCAAAGGTCAGGACGCCGCCGAAACGACCGCCGAACTGCTGCCGGGCCAACTGGTGAAAAGGTGATTCCGCCAGCCCCGGATAGTTGACCTTGACGATCTTGGGCTGGCGGTCAAGAAAACGGGCCAGGTCCAGGGCGTTTTCGCAACTGCGGTCAATCCGCAGGCTGAGGGTCTCCAGGCCGAGGCTCTGCAGATAGGCGTTGTGAGGGGCGAGACAGGCCCCCAGGTTGCGAAAAGTTTCACGCCGCAGAGCGGCGAGCAGGGCCATGGGACCGGCCTTTGCCGCCCAGGCGCGCAGGCCCGGCAGCAGCCGCCAGTCAAAGACGCCGGTATCGATGACGGCCCCGCCGATACTGGTCGCGCCGCCCGATATATACTTGGTGCTGGATATGACTTCGACCGCGACCCCGAACTTGGCGGCCGGAAAGAGATAGGGGGTGACCATGGTGGTATCGACGACCAGCGGCACCCGGTGCTCCGCGGCAATGGTGCCAAGGGCCGTAAAGTCGGCCACCTCGAGCTGCGGGTTGGTGATCGCCTCGAGAAAGAGCGCGCAGGTGTTGGAATCAATGGCCGCCGCCACCTCATCGGGCCGGGTCATGTCGACAAAACGGGTCTCCAGTCCCCAGGGGCCGAGGGTGTGCTGAAAAAGCGAGAGGGTATTGCCGAAGAGATAGCGGCTGGTGACGATATTGCGGCCCGCGCCGGCAATGACCAGGACCAGGTTGCTGATGGCCGCCATGCCGGAAGCCAGGGCCAGGACCCCCCGCGCCCCGGTCAGCAGCCGCAGCCGCTGCTCAAAATCACTCACCGTGGGATTGGAGATGCGGCTGTAGGAATGGGCCGCTTTTTTGCCCTCAAAGGCCATCTGGATATCCAGGGACGATTCGTGGGCAAAGGCGGCCGTATCGTAGACCGGGGTCCGCAACGCCCCATGAACATCCTTGCCGTCGGCCGCCCCGTGGACGGCCCGGGTGGTAAAACCCGTCATCGACTGCCGCCCCCCATGAAATAGAGGAATTCGACCACGTCACCTTCCGACAGGATGGTTGCCGCGTATTGACTGCTTTCAACAAACTGACCGTTGAGCTGGACGGCAACCATCTGCGGGTCCTCGATCTTGTTGCTTTTCAGTACCGAGAGAAGATCCGGTTCGGCGGCCGCGATCGACTGCGCCACTCCGTTGACTGTAATTTCCATGCGTTTTACCTCCATGGCAGGGTGGCCCTGCCGGCGATATACAATTTTTGACCGACTTCCCCCGAGGCTGTCCAACCCTGGGTCCGGAAGCGGCATTTTTTTATTGTCCGAGTTATTTCTTGACTAAAACTGTAAAGTAAGTCAAGATTGATTCCAAATTATGCCAAACAACGGCGAATGTCAATAATTTTTTTGACAATGGCCGTCGGGTTGGTCCGTAAACCGCGGGACCGGACCCGAGCCCCTGCCGATCAGAACAAACTGAGAAGTATGTACAAGCACAATGAAGGTGAAGGTCTCACAGAGGGACAATAAAAAAACAAGGAGGGAAGAAACAAGATGCTTGCTGTCAGCAACAAGTGCCGCTATGGCCTGACCGCCGTCCTCACCCTGGCCGGGCATTACGACAAGGGTCTTCTGCAGATCAAAGAAATCGCGGCGCGCGATGGTATCTCCCGCCCCTTCCTGGAGCAGATATTCAACCGCCTGGGACGGGCCGGGATCGTGACCAGCGTCAGGGGCAACAGGGGCGGATACCGGCTGGCCGTCGCCCCCGCCCACCTTTCCGCCCTGGCGGTTCTACAGGTCCTGGGGGGAGAGATTGAAATCCAAAGCCAGCCCCCGGCACCGCACGATGCCGTGGGCTGGCTTTTCGGCGAGGCGGAGCAGCGGGTAAAGGAGACCTTTAATATCAGCCTGGCCGAATTGCTGAAAAAACAGAAACAGTTGCAGGAATGCTTTGTCTACCAGATCTGACAGGGGCGCCCGTATCCCGTCACGAATCCAGGCCCAGGGCCTCGCCGGCCCGGGCCAGGAGATTGATGAAGCGCCGGGGGTCCAGGCAGCCGGCGGCGGTCATCACCCCGGCCAGCTGCGGCAGGGCGATCAGGTCGCCGACCGTATCCGCGTTGACGCCGCCGCCGTACAGGACCGGCCGGCCGTCGGCAAGGGCGGAAAAGTATTCGGCGGCCTCGGCTATGGCGCCTGCGCTCCTGGCCACCTCGAGCTGGACGGCATCGGCCGGCGTATAGGCCGGAATCACCTGCTCCAGACCTGCCAGGTCAAGAGCCGCCACCTGGGCCCCGGCCTCGTTCCGGTCCATACACAGAATGGGGCGCAGGCCGGCGGCAACGGCCTCGTTCACCTTGTTGGCCGCGTCCGGCATGGTTTCATGAAAATAACGGCGCCGCTCCCGGTGGCCGATCAAAACGTATTTCGTTACCCCGGCAAGCCAGGCGGCCGGAGTCGCCCCGGTATAGCTGCCCGGCGGGTACGGCGAAACGTCCTGGGCCGCGAGGTAAACCCGGTCAAGCCCTGCCGCCTGGTGCCGGACCCGGTCGAGATGGAGAAACGGCACGGCCAGGATAACCCGGAGGCCGGGAAGCGGGCGGTAGCCCTTGGCAAATTCCGCCAGCCACTTCTCCGCACCGGCCGGTGACAGGTGCGCCTTCCAGTTTGCCAAAACAATTTTTCCCATAACCACCTGCTCCTCTAATCCTTCTTTCCCTGCTGCAACTCCGGGAAAGGGGAAACCGAATCGGCATGAATCGAGTCCAGGAGTTCCCCGGGGGAGTTGACGAAATCCTCCTCCAACTCGAAGTCGCCGATGAATTCGTCGTTAAAGGTCGTGATCAGGTTGAGGTGGCCCCAGCGGGTCAGGTAATAAACGACCAGCTTGGGCAAGGCGGTATAAACCGTTTCCTCCGGAAAGGGATCGATAAAACTCGAATGACGCAGTTTTTCGCTGGACAGGGTCTGCGATTTATAAAAATTTTCCAGGAACATCAGTTCCGGCGGCAGACGAACACTGATACCGAACCAGTTCAGCACCCCGGCAAGCCATTGGAGAAAAAATTTGCCCGACCGGATAACCGGATAGGGAACATACAACTCCCTTGGCCGCTTCTGTTCCAGATACGAACGAATGGTAAGAATAAGATCCGCCAGCTCCACCGGCTCCTTGTCCACGAAATGATAGGTCTCGCCGGAAAATTCCTCCCGGTTATCAAGGGCATGGTGAACAAAATAAGGAATTTTGTTGGCATTGGTGTAAGAATGCCGCACCCCTTTCCTGGTAATCATGAAGGGCATGGACTCATCGGCAATAGAGAACAGGAGACGGTGAAAACCCTGGATCTTGTGGTCATGCTCTCCGTAGACGACGGCCAGCCGGACGATAGTGAAATCAAGCCCCTGGTTCTGCCGCATGTACCTGAGAGTCCGCTCCGTCATGAGCTTGGACTTGGCATAGTGGGTCAGTCCCGGCGCCAGGGGCAGGTGATCGTCTTCCACGAGATTTTCACCATTGGGCAGGGTCACCGCCGAACTGAAATGAATATAGGGGATCCCCAGGGCGCAGCACGCCCGGGCCAGATTGACGCTGCCGAGATAGTTGACCTCAAAGGCCAGGTGGGCATCACTGTCAATGGCGGCAATTGCCGTGTTGATAACGAAATCCGGCCGGACCTGGGTCAGGTAGGCCTTGATATCGTCGACATTGCGGATGGAGAGTTTTTTACTGCTGGGCGCACGAATATCGATCTTCCCCGCCGTCCGGGTCTTGAAATAATAGGCCAGCGTCCCGCCGATCAGGCCGGAACCGCCGATCAGGACGCCAAGCCGTTTCCCGGAGACCTGGATCCCGGAGAGAGAAGTCTGACTGCGCGTATTTTCTGTTAACATAATAAAAACCTGAAATTTCTAGAGGCTAAAACATAGCATAACAATGAAGGAAATCCACAGGTTTTCGAAAAAAAATAACCGCCGGCCCGAACCGGCCATATCCTTGACGCATTCTGCCAAATAGAATATAATAAAAGATTTATGTTTTTATTTTTGTGATCAATATGGGAGGCGGCCAGGGATGGTTGCCGTCCCGCACCCAGTTTCAAGGAGGATAAGATTTTGACAGGAAAAAAAATAGCCATCAACAGTGATGGCTCCCTGACCGTCCCGGCCTGCCCGGTGATTCCGTTTATCGAAGGTGACGGCATCGGCCCCGACATCTGGGCCGCGGCGAAAAAGGTGCTGGACGCAGCCGTTGACAAGGCCTATCAGGGCGACAGAAAAATCGACTGGCTCGAAGTTTATGCCGGCGAAAAGGCCCGGGCCAAGACCGGCGAGTGGCTGCCCCAGGCCACCCTCGACACCCTCAAGGAGTATGCGGTGGCCATCAAGGGCCCGCTGACCACCCCGGTGGGCGGCGGCATGCGCAGCCTGAACGTAACCATGCGCCAGGTGCTTGACCTCTACGCCTGCGTGCGGCCGGTTCGTTACTATCAAGGCGTGGTCAGCCCGGTCAAGGCGCCGGAAAAGGTCGACATGGTCATTTTCCGGGAAAACACGGAAGACGTGTATGCCGGCATTGAATGGCAGGCCGGCACGCCGGAGGCGGACAAGGTCATCGATTTTCTGCGGCACGAGATGGGGTCGAATATCCGGGACGCTTCCGGCATCGGCATCAAGCCCATCTCCGCCTTCGGGACCAAGCGGCTGGTCCGCCGGGCCATCAACTATGCCATTGACCATGACCGCACCAGCGTGACCCTCGTGCACAAGGGCAATATCATGAAGTATACTGAGGGGGCTTTTCGGAGCTGGGGCTATGAACTGGCCCGGGAGGAATTCGCCGACACCTGCATCTCCGAAGATGAGCTGTGGGACAAATTCGCGGGCCAACGACCGGCAGGAAAAATCGTCATCAAGGACCGGATCGCCGACGCCATGTTCCAGCAGATTTTGCTGCGCCCCGACGAGTACAGCGTCCTGGCCACGCCCAACCTGAACGGCGACTTTCTTTCAGACGCCCTGGCGGCCCAGGTCGGCGGCCTGGGACTGGCGCCGGGTGCCAACATCGGCGACGAACTGGCCCTCTTTGAGGCGACCCATGGCACGGCCCCCAAGTATGCCGGCATGGACAAGGTCAACCCCGGCTCCCTGCTGCTGTCCGGGGTCATGATGCTCGAACATCTCGGCTGGAACGAACCGGCGGCCCTTATCCAGAAGGCCCTGGAAAAGACGATATCCGCCAAAACGGTCACCTATGACCTGGCCCGGCTCATGGATGGTGCAACCACCGTTTCCTGTTCCGGTTTCGGCGACGCGATAATTACGCACATGTAGCCCTGGCGCCGGGGAAGAGGATTTTGACCTCCTTTATTGCCGCCTGCAAGGAACTCCTTTTCCCCGCCTTCTGCCTGGCTTGCGGGCGGCAGCTGTCCGGCTGGCGGCTGCCGCTTCTCTGCGGCGACTGTGGCGCCGAAGTCTCTTTTATCCACCCTCCCCTCTGCTCCTGCTGCGGCCTGCCCTTCAACTGCGGCCCGGATCATTTCTGCGGCGACTGCCTCGCGAAGACCTTTGCCTTTGACCGGGCCCGGGCGGCCCTGTTGTACCGGGAACCTGTAGTCTCCCTGATTCACTCCCTGAAATTCGCCGGCCACCTGACCGGACTCGCCACCATGGCCGCCCTGGCCCGTGATGCCGCCGGCTACCGGGACCTGGCCGCGCCGGACCTGATCCTGCCCGTGCCGCTGCATCCGCAACGACTGCGGGAACGCGGTTTCAACCAGGCCCTGCTGCTGGCACGCGCCTGCTTTCCGGAGCAGAGCCGGATAATCAACGTCGACCTCCTGGTCCGCCGCCGCGCCACCCTTCCCCAGACCCGGTTAAGCGGTACGGAACGGCGGCGGAACCTGGCCGCCGCCTTTAAAGTTACCCGTCCCGACTCCTTGAACAACAAGAAAATATTACTGATCGACGACGTCTTCACCACCGGCAGCACCGTTCATGAATGCGCCGCAACCCTGCGCCGGGCCGGCGCGGCCCGGATCGAGGTTTTCACCCTCGCCCGGGCGCTCTAACACCTCGCCCCCCCGCCAAAAGCAGGAAAACCGATCAACATTAACAACATATTGTATTCCATAAAAAAATAGGATTTCAACCTTGAATTTTACTGACACAGCGTAGTTGTCAAAAGCCGTTGTTTTCCCCTCGCTCAAAATTTTTTCAAAAAAAATACCGGCGTAAACGACCTTCTCAAGCCACTTTCTGCTTTTCCGCAACCGTGCGGAAGAAAAACGAAGCATTCATGAACATGATCAAGAAATACGCAGAAATTGAAAGTTATTTATTGTTGATAAAATTGTGGATAACTTTCAGATAAACGCCTAACCTGCCGAATCCGAAGGATTTTTATTCCCACCCACAAAAAGCACGCTGTTGTGCCGATTTGTTCATTTGTTGAATTGTAAACTCTCCTCGTTGCAGGACTAGGTATTTTGTTTATAATTCCCGCTCGGTTTCCAACAAATCACGCCAAATCAGCTTTGACCCCGGGGCCTTTTTCGCGGTATTACAGGAGCCATCAAATTGATCTGGTTTTTGCCGCTCATGATCTGTTCCTTTTTCTCAGAAAGAGCTATCCCGCAGCAAGTTGCAAGCTGTGGGGGTATCACCTGGTAAGCGATTGAAATATCGCGGCAACTCGGGATATTTACCCCGGGGGCAGCCACACCAGGCAGCATAAAATATTACACTCAAAAATGCCGTATGGTTAGACGGAAAAACTCTAAAAGAGAATAAACTCCGGTCCGTTACAATCAGACTCCGGCACAGCAAAAGGATGGTATCAAATGCTCCGTGAAACAGGTACGATGCTCTGGGATACAATAAGGGAATCTTTACAGGAATCTCTATCCGATAGCGAGTATACCCTGTGGATCAAGCCACTTGCCTGCCAACGCCAGGATGACAAGGTGCTCGAGCTCACCGGTCCTGACCGTTACTTTTGTTCCTGGGTCCAGGACCGCTACCTGGACCTGATCAAGACCAAGCTCCACGAATTGGCGCCGGGCAACCGCCACCTCCGCCTGTCGGTGGCCAATCAGTCGACCCGGCAGCTTAAAGGCGGACTGGCGGAGCAGTTACGACTGCCCGGAGTCCGGGCCGGCGCCAGCACGATCCGTTCCCTCCATCCCGGCTACACCTTTGACCAGTTCATGGTCGGCGAGTCCAACCTGCTCGCCACTTCAGCCTGCCGGGCGCTGGCCCAGGGGGAGAACACCTTTGGCCGCTGCCTCTTTATCAACAGTTCGCCCGGCCTCGGCAAGAGCCATCTCACCCAGGCCGTCGTCCACTCCATCCTCGACCATTCGCCGTCAACCATGATGCACTACCTGACGGCCCAGCAATTTTCCGCCGAGATGGTCAAGGGGATCCGGAGCAAGAAGATGGATCAATTTTCCAAAAAATATGTCCGGGACTGCGATATCCTGCTTGTGGAAGACGTTCACACCCTGACCGGCAAAAACAAGACCCAGGAAGAATTGAACACCATCCTCGACTACCTGATCAAATCGGGCCGGCGGGTCATCCTGACCGCTGCCGTGGCGCCGCGGCAGATGGAGGGAATTGACGCCGACTTCAGGTCCCGCATGACCTCCGGTCTGGTAACCAGGATCGAAGATCCCGATTATGAAACCAGGGTCAACATCATCCGCCACAAGGCTGCGGGCAAGAACCTGGTCCTGGACGACGACCTGATTGACCTGCTGGCCCGTCGGTTACACGGCGATATCCGGAAGACGGAAAGTGCCATTATCGGCATCAAGGGCAAATCCTGCCTGCTGGACACCCCGCCGGACCGGGCCATGATCAACGAGGTACTGCAAGGACTTATAGGCAATCCCGCCGAACTCAACGCCGAGATCATCCGTGATTTCGTCGGCTGTCAGTTCAAGGTGAGCGTCGATGACCTGCAGTCCCGTTCCCGTAAACGCTCCATCACCTTTCCCCGCCAGGTTGCCATGTACCTGACCAGAAAGTATACCGACCAGTCACTGGCGGATATCGGCCAACTCTATAACCGGGACCATTCCACGGTCCTCCATGCGATCCGGGTGGTGACCCAGAACATGTCACGCAAGACCGCAGTCAGGGAACAGGTGAAGCTCCTCTGCCGTAAACTGAAGGAGTCCGCCTGAAGCCGTGACGGCTTCAAGGTTAAGGAATACTCCGTACGATTAGCCGTGGTGCCCGGACACCGTCATTCCGGACGCCCCCGCCGGGGAGGACCCGGCCCGCTCTCCGCCGTCTTTCCGAGCCGGTGCCGCCGGCTCAGAAATAAACTCCCTTGACTTCCGTCTCCTCCGTCTCTTCACGGGTTCCGGCCAGGATATCGTCCGCCACCTTTCTCGCCGCCTTGGTCATATCGTTGATGCCGATTCCCTGCCAGCCAAAGCCGCAGACATGCAGGCAGGGATGGGCGGCCAGCACCTGGTCGCGCCAGCCGAGCATGGCCGGATAACCCGCTTCCAGCTGCGGGATCCCCGCCCGGGGCCGCATGACCCTGGCATAGCAAGGGTCATGCGGCAGATCGATCAACTGCCGCAGGTCTTCGCAGACCCGGCCGACCAGCTCATCATCATCGAGCTCCAACCGCTCCGGATGCCGGCGGCCGCCGACCAGGGCCTCCAGCAGGACGTGTCCCTGTGGGGCGCGGCCCGGAAACATGTGCGAGGAGAAAAGGGCGCCCAGGGCGAAACGCTGTTCCTGTTCCGGGGCCAGGTAACCAAAACCGAAGGGAATTTTCGCCTGGTCCGTGAAGCCAAGCGCAATGGTGGCAATCCGGGCCTCGGGCAGACAATCCAGGGGCGGCGGGGAAACGGCGGTCACCGGGTCAAGCAGGGCCAGGGTCTGGTTGACCGGCAGGGCCAAGACCAGATGCCGACAGCGCAGATCCTGCTGCCGGGTCCGGACTCCCCAGCGGCCGGTGCCGGGAATAATCCTCGTCACTTCGGTCCGATATAATATATCCCGGCTCAAAGGCGGCCCGGCCGCCAGGGCCTGCGGCAGGCGGGCCATGCCGGTGCTGAAGCTGGTCATAGCCGGCAGACCTCCTTTACCCTTGGGTTTTCCCGCTTTTTTGCCGGCCTTCCTCTTCTGCAAAAGCCCCCGCAGTACCGAACCGTGCTCCTGTTCCAGCGCCCGGAGTCCAGGCATCACCGCATCCATGACCAGCCGGTTGATATCACCGGCATAGGTGCCGGTGAAGACCGCATCGGCAAAGGGCAGCAGCGCCTTGCCGAAACGATGCCGGACCCAGTCCGCCACGGTGGGTTCGCCGGCCAGCGGTTTTTTCCACATCTCACCCAAAATCCGCAACTTGGCCAGGGCCGGCACCAGGTTGGAACGAATTATTTTCCCGGGGGTCTGCGGCACAGGGTTCAGCTTGCCGTGCAGGCAGATGAAGCGGCCGAACTTGTCCAGCGGCGCCTTGTCCACCTCCTGCTCCAGCCCGGCCAGGGCGATCAGGCTGCGGCTCTCCTCGCAGTTGTCGAGAAAACCGTGCGCCCCCCATTCAGCCAGATACCCTTCTTCGCTGTGGCTCAGAATCGCGCCGCCGGGATGATCGCTTTTTTCCATGACCAGCAGGGAAAGATCGGGCCGGTCGTTTCGCAGAAAACGGGCCACACTGAGCCCCGAGAGACCGGCGCCAACGACAAGGACATCTACGGTTCTGGCATTCATCAACAAACGGAGCCCCTTGTAACTACAGAAAAAAGATAGAATTGAGCGACATGTCCCTCCTGCTTGACAGGAGGGTAATCATACTTATTATGTTTCTGAATCCATGACGGCTTGCGGGATACTCAACGCAATATGTGGAGTTTATTGCATTATTGCCGAATAAACGCGTTTTCCGGTCTTTACCGCGCCGCCCTGCGGGGCGCCCGATAACGGCGCATCTGCTGCGTTGGCAACCGGTTGATATCACACCAGGATAATCAACCTCGTTGCCGCCTTGCATCTGCACCGTTCTCGAACGCTCACGGATTCAGAATATTGACCGAACACAGCAAACATAACCAAAATCATCATCTTGAACCATAAAAAAGAGGATGCCAGCCATGACAGAGCAGGTCGAAACACATGAATTCCAGGCGGAAAGCAGGAAAGTACTTGATATTGTTATTAACTCGCTCTACACCGAGCGAGACATCTTTGTCCGGGAGCTGGTCTCCAACGCGGCCGATGCCCTGGAGAAATTCCGCCATAAGAGCCTGGTGGAAAAACCGGAATTCGACGCCCATGTCCCCCTGGAAATCACCATTGACTGCGACGACAAAAAACACACCCTGACCATCAGCGACACCGGCATCGGCATGAACCGGCAGGAACTGGAAACAAATCTCGGCACCATCGCCCATTCCGGCTCCAGCCAATTCTGGGACCAGCTTGCCGAGGCCGCCAGGAAAGACATCAACCTCATCGGCCAGTTCGGCGTCGGCTTCTATTCCGCTTTCATGGCCGCCAAAAAGCTCCGGGTGCAAAGCCGGTCCTGGGACGGCAGCGAAGGACACGAATGGGAATCGGACGGCGGCGGCACCTATACCATCCGCCCCTGTCCCGGTCTGCACCGGGGCACCAGGATCATCATCGAGCTCAAGGACGACGCCCACGAATACGCAACCAAGTTTACCATCGAACGGATCATCAAACAGTATTCCTCCTTTGTTCCCTTTCCCATCAAGGTGGAGGGCAAGACCGTCAACACGGTCCAGGCGATCTGGACCCGGTCCAGGAACGAAATCAGCGAGGAGGAGTATACCGAATTCTACAAGTTTATCGCCAACACCGTGGACGAACCCCTGTATCGCCTCCATTTTTCGGCCGACGCCCCGCTCGGAATCGATGCGCTCCTCTATGTTCCCAAGGAAAATTACGAACGCCTGGGGATGGGACGCATGCAGCCGGGGGTCAATCTCTACTGCCAGAAGGTGCTCATTGACCAGCACAGCGAGAACATCCTGCCCGACTGGCTCCGGTTTCTTAAAGGGGTGGTCGACTCCCAGGATCTGCCGCTGAACATCTCCCGCCAGACCTTGCAGGATAACGCCCTGGTGGTGAAACTGCGCCGGGTGCTGACCAAACGTTTCCTGAAATTCCTCAAGGAACAGGCCCAAAGCGACGCGGAAAAATACAAGACGTTCTGGCAGACCTTCGGCATCTTCATCAAGGAAGGCGTCACTACGGACTTCGAGTACCGTGACGAACTCGGGGGCTTGCTGCGTTTTGCCTCGTCCAAAAGCGACAACGGCGCCCTCGTCTCTCTGGATGACTACATCGGCCGCATGCGGGAGGGGCAAAGCGAGATCTACTTCATCAACGGTCCCAGCCGCACCGCCCTGGAACACGGGCCGTATGTCGAGATGTTCCGGAAGCGCGACATTGAAATTATCTACACCCTGGAACCGATTGACGATTTTGTTCTCAACCACCTGGGTGAATACGACGGCAAGAAGCTGGTTTCGGCCGACCGGGCCGACCTGAGACTACCGCCGGCCGAAACCGGGACCACGGAGGAGCAGGCCGAAGACGAAAAAAAGGAGGCCCTGGAGACGGACAAAGTCACGGCACTCTGCTCCTGGCTCCGGGAGGTCCTGGGCGAGCGGGTGCAGGAGGTGGTCGCCTCCGACCGGCTGGTGGACAGCCCGGCCATGATCGTCAATGCCGACAGCTACATGACCTCATCCATGGAACGCGTCCTGCAGGCCAACGCTCAGGAAGAGAACCTGACAATGACCGGCAAAAAAAACATGGAGATCAATCCGGCCAACGAGCTGATAAAGAAACTTTCCCATTTGCGCGAATCGGACCAGGATTTTGCCCGGGACGTGGCCTGGCAGATTTTTGACAACGCCATGATCCAGGCCGGCCTGCTCGTTGATTCACAGCAGATGGTCAGCCGCAGCTACAGGATCCTGGAAAAGGTGGCCGAGGGAGACTGACCTCCTGCCGCCAATTGGCTTGAAAAAAAGGCGATCACGATATATATATAACAGTCTATGTCCTGAATCAGTGAGCGTTCGAGAACGGTGCAGATGCAAGGCGGCAACGAGGTTGATTATCCTGGTGTGATATCAACCGGTTGCCAGCGCAGCAGATGCGCGGCTTCCGAATGCCCCGCAGGGCGGCGCGGTGAACCGGAAAATGCATTTATTCGGCAATAATGAAACAAAGTCCGTATATTGCACAAAGTAGCACCTCAAGCCGTCACCGATCAAGGTAAGTGATTGTGTCCGTCAACATCGCCGGAGAGGAAACCATGCCCCGTACCCTTTTTATCCTGCTCACAGCCCTGCTGCTCCTTGGCGGCTGCTACTCCAAGCCGGTCCGGCACCTGGCCTCGGACGCCAGCCTGATCCAGGCCGGTCGTTCCAGCCGCCAGGATGTCCTGCGTTACCTTGGCGAGCCGGACGGGCACCGCCTGGTCTCTCCGGGAGTCGAGGAGTACGTCTATTATCAGACGCAGCGTAGTTTCCTGGAAAAAACGCCGTTCGTGGGCTCGATGATGAAGCCGAACGGCTACGAAATGCTGATTATCACCCTGTCCGGGAACCGGGTCACCAAATGTGAATTCCGATCTTTTAACAAAAAAGATCGCGAATGGGCCAAGGATTTCACGTGGAAAAAGGTGAAGTGAGCTCACCGTCACCCTGGGATATCAACCGGGAGCGGATGGTTGAGGAACAACTCATCCCCCGGGGAATCACCGACCCGAAAACATTGCAGGCCATGCGCACCGTGCCGCGGCATCTCTTTGTGGACGATGCCATGGCGGCGTTGGCCTATGGTGATCACCCCCTGCCCATCGGCTCCGGCCAGACCATCTCCCAACCCTATATCGTGGCGCTCATGACCCAGACCCTCCGGCTCAAGGGCGGAGAACGGGTCCTGGAAATCGGGACCGGCTCGGGCTACCAGGCCGCGGTCCTGTCCCGGATATGCGAAAGGGTCTTTACCATTGAAAGAATCGACGCCCTGCTGGTTCGGGCCCGCAAGATATTTGACCGCCTCCATTATCACAACATCGTTTCCCGGCTCGACGACGGCACCATCGGCTGGCCCGACGAGGCCCCCTTTGACGGGATCATCGTGACAGCCGGAGGACCAAAGATTCCGCAACCGCTCGTTGACCAGCTTGCCGACCCGGGGCGGATGATCATTCCGGTCGGCGATCAATATTTGCAGGACCTGCAGCTTCTCGAAAAAAACCATGGCGAAATCACGACAAAAACCATCGAGACGGTGCGCTTTGTCAATCTCATAGGAGTGCATGGCTGGACAACCTGAAGCCCGGCCGGGCCGTAAGCAGCCACAGGCACCCCATCTTTACGCGGTCGCTCCCTCTCGCATAGAGGGACTATAGCGAACGGAAGCGACTACGTAAATCTGTGGCACCTGTGGCTGCTTACGGGTTAGATGCAAATCATATAGCGCAGATTCCACACCCTGTGACCAGTTACGCCGGGCCGGGCCGTCTCCGCGATCTCGCCCACTCGTTTAAACAAACGAGTGGACATCCTCCTGAAACGATCCTTTTTTGCCCGATCTCCGCAATACCACCAATCAGTCATCAGCCGGGAATATATGTTCCCGGGTCTATTTTCATACCTATATCTGGTGGAGTTCGGTATCGATTCCATGAGCCTCAAACCGGCATTGCTCCCGAGACGTAACAGTTCACCAGAGGCAGCAACCTCGGGGATATTGCCCGTACGAGTTTACCAAGACAACCCAAACAGATTGCAATGACCGGGTTGCAATTATGGCGAATGGTGATCATATTTCCTATTAGCGTCTCTGACTATGAGACCGGCGGGGATATAAAAACGAAAGAGGGAGAACGACATGAATAAATTCGCTATTCAATCAGTTACGGCCCGTGAAATTCTCGACTCCCGGGGTAAGCCGACCGTGGAGGTGGACTGCGAACTTATGGACGGAACCCGGGCCCGGGCCGCCGTCCCGGCCGGGGCTTCAACCGGCAGCCGCGAGGCGGTGGAACTGCGCGACGGCGACAGCGGTCGTTTTCGCGGCCAGGGGGTATTGCAGGCCGTGGCCAACGTCCGGGAGACGATAGCACCACACCTCCGGGGGATGGATGTACGAAGGCAGGCGCAGATCGACCAAACCATGATAGCCCTTGACGGCACCCCCAACAAGGCCCGGCTGGGTGCCAATGCAATCCTCGGGGTCTCGCTGGCAGTCGCCCGGGCGGCCGCCCGGGCCAGCGGGCTGCGATTGTTTCAGTACCTCGGCGGCCCGGGAGCGACCCGGCTGCCGGTCCCCCACATGAACATTCTCAACGGCGGGGTCCACGCCCACTGGCAGGGAGCCGATTTCCAGGAATACATGATCGCCCCCTATGGCGCCGCCGGTTTCCGCCAGGCCCTTGAATGGGGAAGCGAGGTCTACCACGCCCTGCAGGCCATCCTTGAAAAACAGGGGCTGTCGGTCGGAGTGGGCGACGAAGGCGGCTTTGCCCCGCAAGTCCGTTCCAATGAAGAGCCATTCGAATTGATTACCGCCGCGATTTCCGCCGCCGGCCTGCAACCCGGTAAAGACGTGGGCATTGCTTGCGATCCGGCCGCCAGTGAATTCTACGAGGACGGCCGCTACCACCTGCGCAGCGAGGGCCGGAAACTGGCGGCCGCGGAGATGGCCGCCTATTACCGGCAGCTGGCGGACAGCTATCCCCTGGTCCTGCTGGAAGACGGTATGGCCCAGGACGACTGGGAGGGCTGGAAAATACTCATGAGCCACCTGGGCAGCCGGCTTGAACTGGTCGGCGACGATCTGTTTTGCACCAACGTGGAACTGATTGCCCGCGGCATCAAGGAGGGGGTCGCCAACGCCGTCCTGATCAAACTCAACCAGATCGGCACCCTGACCGAGACAATCGCCGCAACCCGGATGGCCCGCGACCACGGCTGGGGCGCCTTTGTCTCGCATCGCTCCGGGGAGACCGTGGACAGTTTCATCGCCGACATGACCGTGGCCCTGGATACGGGGCACCTCAAGACCGGGGCTCCGGCCCGCGGTGAACGGGTGGAAAAATACAACCAGTTGCTGCGGATCGAGGAGGAGCTGGGACCTGCCGCCCGCTATGCCGGGACCGGCGCCTATGTTGTCCCGCCCGGACTTCACCGGGGCGGCAGGGGGTAACCGGGGGTATCGACAACAGCAGTATACAGGAGGTTTTCATGACAACTTCATACGGCATGCCACTCTCCGATCTTCCGGAAGAATTGTCCGAACTGCGGGAACTGGCCCTTGATCTGCGCTGGTCCTGGAGCCATGCCGCCGACAAACTATGGCAACGGATCGACCCCGATCTCTGGAGCCGTACCCACAACCCGTGGCTTATTCTCCAGACGGTCAGCAGAAAGTACCTGCTCAGCTTGACGACGGATACCGGCTTTACCTCCCTGTTACGCGAACTGCGCCAGGAACAGAACACCGCCCGTGAACGGCCGACGTGGTTTCAGCAGAGCTGGCCGGAGTCGGACCTGTCCACAATCGCCTACTTCAGCATGGAGTTCGGCCTGGACGAGTCCCTGCCCATCTATTCCGGCGGGCTTGGGGTGCTGGCCGCCGACTACCTCAAGGCCGGCAGCGAACTCGGGATACCGGTCATCGGTATCGGCCTGTTATACCAGCAGGGATATTTTCGCCAGGGGCTGGACGCCCAGGGGAACCAGCTGGTTTTCTTCCCGTACAGCGATCCCACGCAATTGCCCATCCAGCCGGTACGCGATGATGACGGCGAATGGCTCTTTGTGGAAGTGAGCCTGCCCGGCAGGATACTGCGGCTGCGGACATGGCAGGTCATGGTCGGCCGGGTTATCCTCTATCTCCTGGACAGCAACGATCCGCTTAACAGTCCCGCCGACAGGGGAATCACCAGCGAGCTCTATGGCGGCGGCCCGGAAATGCGCCTGCAACAGGAAATCGTCCTGGGAATCGGCGGCTATCGTCTCCTGCAGGCCCTGCATATCACCCCGGAAATCTGCCACCTCAACGAGGGGCATGCAGCCTTTGTCGTCCTGGAGCGAGCCCGGTTTTTCATGATACAACACCGGGTTCCCTTTGAGGTGGCCTTGACCGCAACCCGGGCCGGCAACCTGTTTACCACTCACACCCCGGTGGAAGCCGGTTTTGACCGTTTCGCCCCCTGGTTATTCGAACAATACATGAAAGAGTATGCCGCCGACCTCGGTATTTCATGCAAGGACCTGCTGGCCCGGGGACGAACCGATATCCGGGGCGCCGGCGGCCAGGAACCCTTTCATATGGCCTGGCTGGCCATGCACGGCTGTGGCGCCGTTAACGGTGTCAGCCGGCTGCATGGCCGGGTCAGCCGCAGTATATTCCAACCGCTCTTTCCCCGTTGGCCGGCCGGAGAAGTACCGGTCGGCCATGTTACCAACGGCGTGCATGTGCCAAGCTGGGATTCCCCGGAATCCGATCGCCTGTGGACAGATGCCTGCGGCAAAGAACGCTGGCATGAAAACCTGCAGGATCTTGAAACGGCAATCATGAAAATTTCCGCTGAGCAGCTATGGGCGATGCGGACCCGAAACCGTCTACGCCTGATTACCTGGTTACGTCAACAACTGGCCCGGCAACAGGCCCTACACGGTTCGGCAGCCCATAAACAGCTCGCGGCGGAAACGATTTTCGACCCGAACGTTTTGACACTCGGCTTTGCCCGCCGTTTTACCTCCTACAAACGTCCGAACCTGCTGTTGCATGAACCGGAACGATTAGCGCACCTGCTCCAGGATAATGACCGGCCGCTCCAGCTGATCATTGCCGGCAAGGCCCATCCGCAGGACCATGAAGGGCAGGCCATGATCCGGGCCTGGATCAATTTCATTCGTAAGTTTCATCTGGAGCAGCAAGTCGTCTTTCTCGTTGACTACGACCTGCTGGTGGCGGAACACCTGGTGCAGGGTGTTGATCTTTGGCTCAACACCCCGCGTCGTCCCTGGGAAGCCTGCGGCACCAGCGGCATGAAAATACTGGCCAACGGCGGCCTGAACGTCTCGGAACTGGATGGTTGGTGGGCGGCGGCCTGGAACCGGGAGATAGGCTGGTCATTGGGTGACGGCGGTCTGCATGATAACGATCCGACGTGGGACGCAAAAGAGGCCCATGATCTGTATACCCTGCTGGCAGATGAAATTATTCCCCTCTACTATCAACGTAACGCCAAGGGCATTCCGGAACGCTGGGTCCATCTCATGCGTCACAGCATGGCGGAGTTGACCCCCCGCTTCTCCGCCAATCGAATGGTAAGAGAATATACGGAAAAATATTATATTGAGATGGCGGCGGCCGTGATTCTTCGAACGACTGATACGGCAATTGCCCGGCAGATTAACCAATGGGAAACAAAACTTGAGCAGCATTGGCCCGGCATTCGTTTTGGCCGCCTGGAAAGCAAGGCCGTCGACAAAAGTATTTTTTTCACGGTTCAGGTCTATCTCGATGACCTGGCCCCGGAGACAGTACAGGTTGAGCTCTATGCGGATCCCCTGGGCGAACAGGCGGCGGAAGTCTATCCGATGAAAAATACCGAGCCGCTTATCGGCGCCGTTCACGGCTATCTGTATACCTATACGGTCACGACTCAACGGCCGGCAACCGATTATACCGTACGAGTCATCCCTTCTCATCCGCAGGCGAAGATTCCGTTGGAAGCGCACCAGATTTTATGGGAGCATTGAGAAACCCGCCGACCAAG
This sequence comes from Deltaproteobacteria bacterium, assembly GCA_013151365.1. GTDB lineage: Bacteria > Desulfobacterota > Desulfobulbia > Desulfobulbales > Desulfobulbaceae > BMS3Abin13. The sequence goes on along the minus strand of JAADIK010000005.1, from coordinate 2,179 downwards.
ACCCGGTGAGCCCGTCCGGGCCGGGTAGCTCCCGGGGTTGCCGCCTTGCACCTGCACCGTTCCCGAACGTTCACGGATACAAGGTATAACGATACAAAAAAAGGACCGGTCGGGCTGATCCCGACCGGTCCTTTTTTGAATTGCTGAAACGGATTATCAGATAACCTTAGAATCCTACCTGGAACTGCAGGAGGATTACGTTATCCGCATAGCCCTTTGTGACAACGCCCGATTGCTTGACATAGGAGTTCGCCCCCCAACCGTCATCACCACTGGCAATCACGTAGTTCAACTGGACGCGGGCCTGATAGATGGATGACTGGTTCAGGAAGAGGTTGAGACCAAGGTATGTATTCCCCAGGTCCGCCGTCACTGCGCCCTTCTCGTACCTGGCCTGGTAGTGGCGGACAACGCCTTCAAGCATGGGGGTAAACCGGTAACCGGCATGCAGGTACCAGACTGTTTCATCCTGGCCGTTCACCCCCTTTACATCGCTGCCGGCGATATATTCGCCCTTCAGGGTCAGGTCGTTCCACTTGTAGGAGGCGCCGATATCCCAGACGGAATAATCCGCATCTCTGGTACCTGTGGCATATTTGCTGCCGGCAGCCTCCCCGGACTTACCGTAAGAAACCTCTACATGAAGTTTTTGCCAGTCAACCATGCCCCGAAGCGCATAGGCGTAATCGTTGCCGGGGGCACCATGTTCCGTTGCCGCCGATTTCAGACTATCAGGGTCACCGACTGCGGCACTACGCGTAGCCGGGTTGAAGATGCCGACATCGTAGCCGAAAATACCGCCGATCTTGCGGCCGCTCAACATGGCGCCCGCAGAACGCTCGAGGACCAGTTTCTTTTCCATGCCGCGCTTGGTGACGTCCAGCTTGGCGCCCGAGGTGTTGAAGTCCATGCCGACCGGGGTTTTGAACTGACCGATTTTGAAAGACGCGGCTTGGTCGAACTTGTAGCCGACCACGGCGTCCTTGATGATTTCATCCGCCTGGCCGGGGTTTGAGGATGAATCGGTCTTGTTGAAATCGATCTGCAATTTACTGAAGGCCTTGCCCAGGCTGAGTTTGTAGCCGAGACGAACACGGTCGGCGCCGAAGCGCAGGTCGTTTTTCTCGTCAGTGGCGCTGTGGCCGAGACCGTTGCCGCTTTCCGCCGTAATTTGAGAGTAGCCGAACAGTTTGACTTTCAGTTTCTGGCCGCCTACATCTTTATTAACAATGGTAACGGCGGCGTTTACGGTTGCCGGCAGAATAGAAGCGGCAAGGAAAGCCGCGACGACTACACTTGTCGAGAGAATCTTTTTTTTCACTTCTTATCTCCAATCCCTATTTTTTGCACATGACCTCGTTTAAGCCCAGGGAAATAACGACTTAAACACAATCCTTCTCCCTATAACGAATCAGTTTCACTTCATTTTTCACCACCTCCTTATTCAGGGTAAAATATTGACGAGAATTCATGCCATCAGAGGCCGGGCTTTTGGTGTTCTTTTACGGCAATCGATCCATTTCCTTGACAAAATGGAATGGGTCAATGATCCGTTAATGGAGAATACGGTGCCAATCTTGGAGTATTTCAAAGGCGGCCAAGAGCAGACTTATTCTTGCAGTTGCCAAAAGACATGGAGCAATTGCTCAAGCCGCAACTCATATCATCATTCGGGCCGGCATCATTGCCGGCGCAATCATCTTCCGGCAGAACCCGGGAAAATACCGGACAGAGTCCGGCTTTTCCCCGGCAGGACAAGACTGTACGCGGGACCGATCTTTAAGAGTCATTGACAACGGCCGGTTGCCTCTGGAACTCGGCCGAGGGACATTGGGTGGAATGCGGGTTAATGCAATTCTCTAACCGGACGCTACAGAGTGCGCCGGGCTCAGACTCTTATTTTTCCTGGATAATGCAGAAAAATTATTGCTTCGCATTTCAGATTTCTTAGCAAAAGACGACTTTTTTCACAGGGGTTGCAACAAACGTGCCGGGAATGTAACTGGTCACAGGGTGTGAAACTCTACGTTATTCTTTTCATCCAACTTGTAAGCCGTCACAGGCGCCACAGATTTACGTAGTCGCTTTCGTTCGCAGGTAAGCGACCGAAGGGAGACTCCGATAGCCCCTCTATGCGGGCGGAAGTGACCGCGTGAAGATGGGGTGCCTGTGACGGCTT
>JAADIK010000189.1 GCA_013151365.1 Deltaproteobacteria bacterium | reverse complement strand
CGGTCACCCATACAAGTATAGATAAGCTGGGTCATTCCGTCTTCCCGGCGGAAGGCCGTAGCGGAAAGACCGAGCATGTAATAACAGTCAAAGCCGCTGACCACGTCCGTAAACAGACTGGCCGGGACCCGGTGACATTCGTCGACGATGAGCTGGCCGAATTGCGGCGGCAGGCTGTCCAGGTGTTTACGGGCCGTATTGACAATAGCCACGGTAACCGGCTGGATATCGAAACGACCGTCACCGGCCTGCCCGGCTTCAATCCCCAGGAATTCGCCGATCCGCTCCCGCCACTGGTGCAGCAGTTCCTTGGTGTGCACAATGACCAGGGTCGGCTGCCGCCGCTCGGCCAGCACCTTGAGGGCCATGACCGTTTTGCCCGAACCAGTGCCCGCCTCCAGCACCCCGAAAGAGTGCCGGAGTACCGCTGCCACGGCTTCCTGCTGATAGGGCCGCAGATCCCCCCGGAACGCGAGGTCGATCTCGTCAAGACGCCGGCGCTCGTCAACCAGTTCCGGGGCGGCACCGGTCAGCTGCCGGCAAAGCTGAACGGCCTGGTTCGCGAAGCCGCGCGGGAAAAACAGCCGCGAACCGGACTCGCGAAAAAAATAGAGCCGGGGCTTGAGCTGTTTGCCGACCCAGCGGCTGTATCGCCTGGCCGCCTGGTACTTGGGGTTGACGATGGTCAGATTCTGCCGGATGGCGGCCTTCAGCTTCTCCGGCGCCCCTTCGAGACAGGCCTCGGTGTTTACGGTTAAGCGCGGGGGAACTCCGGCCTTGCCCTGTTCTGAACTTTTTGCTACGCTCATGATCATCTTATGCCGTATTCACATGGCCTGAAAACGAATGAAATTAAAAAAAATCAGGGAGGGAAAAATCATGTCGGACAACTGCCTGTTCTGCAAAATCGTCCGGGGAGAAATCCCGGTGGACAAACTGTACGAAGACGATGAAATTCTTGTCTTCCGGGACATCGCGCCCCAGGCTCCCGTCCACTTCCTGGTCATTCCCAAAAAACATGTCAACAGCCCCGCGACCCTGGCCGCAGAGGACGAACAACTGATGGGCAGGATCATGCGGATCGGCTGCGAGATCGCCAAACAGGAGGGAATCGACCAATTCCGCGCCGTCTTGAACAACGGAGAGCAGGCGGGCCAGACGGTTTTCCATCTTCACGTGCACATCCTGGGCGGACGAAACATGTCCTGGCCGCCGGGCTGACCTATCCCGCGCGGGCCGGCCTGATCACGAACCCGCAGAACCGTTCTGAATTTACAAAAGGCACCGGGCCCGGCACGGGCCCGGTGCCTGAGATTGACTGGTGCGCCAGGAGGGATTTGAACCCCCGACCTTGAGCTTAGAAGGCTCCTGCTCTGTCCGACTGAGCTACTGGCGCATGAGCTGAATTGATGACCATCCGAAGACGGGTCCGGGACCGACACGCATTAAAGGAAGCGCACTGTAACGGAAACGGCTGCGAAAATCAACGCCCATTCCCCTGCCCTCCCGGCTCAAAACTCCTTTCCCAGATCGGCCCGGAAGCTGTATCACACACGGCAATGCCCTTCTTTAACAGCTCCGCCCTGACGCTGTCGGCCGCGGTCCAGTCCTTGAGCTGGCGGGCTCGCTCCCGCTGCCGGATCAGCTGGTCAATTTCCGGGGCCAGCGGACACCGTTCCAGCCGAATGATCCCCAGGACCGAATTGACCTTGCGCAGCACCTCCAGCACCTCGTTTTTCTGCCGCCGGTCAAGATTGCCAGCCTGCAGAATCGGGTTGGTCTTTTTAATAAAATCGAACAACGCCCCGACCGCGCCGGACATGTTGAAATCATCCCCCAGGGCGGCGAAAAACTCCTTTTCAAGGGTGGCGACCAGGAGTGCCACATCGGGATGCGGGAGGTCCGGGGGCAGGCACAGCAATTTTCTGCTGAATTCATCAATACGCATCAGGGTCCGGCGCGCCGAATCCAGCCGTTTGAATGAGAAATGCAGGGGTTTCCGGTAATGGACGACCAGAAACATAAAGCGGAGCTCGCGGCCGGAATAGCCCCGGTCCAGCACATCCTGCATGGTCACCACGTTGCCGTTGTCGGCGGACATTTTGCGGCCGTCCCGCAACAGCAGTCCGGAATGCAGCCAATAATTGGCCAGGGGCTTGCCGGTCAGGGCCTCGGCAATGGCAATCTCATTTTCATGATGCGGAAACATCAGGTTCTGGCTGGCAAGGTGAATATCGAAGGTCTCCCCGAGATAGTGGATGGACATGGCCGAACATTCGATATGCCAGCCGGGCCGGACATTGCCCCAGTCGGTTTCATAAAAAATGCCCCTTTTCAGCTCGTCAAGGGTAGTGCGTTTCAGCAGGGTAAAATCCCGGGGATTGTCTTTTTCATAGTCATCGAGATCAACCGTCTTGCCCGTGCGGATCTTGCTTAAATCGACGCCGGACAGCCGGCCATAGCGCTTGAACTTGGAAATATCGAAATAGATCGACCCATGCTTGACATAGGCATATCCCTTGTCAAGCAACTCGCGGGCAATGTCGATCATATCCCCGACATGCTCCGAGGCCAGCGGATAGCCCGTGGCCTTTCTGACCCCGAGTTCGCGGGCCGCCGCCATGAACTCGTTGACATATTTTCCGGTAAACTCCCGGAGCGGCAGACCGGCCTTGTCGGCCCCGGCGATGGTATTGTCGTCAAGATCGGTAAAATTCATATAGGACTCGACGGCAAAACCATTGTACTCCAGGGAACGGGCCAGCAGGTCGGCAACCACGAATCTTCGGCAATGCGCCACATTCGGGGACTCATAGACCGTCGGTCCACAGGCGTAGAAAGTGGCCCGCTTCTTATGAATAGGCCGGAACTCCTCCTTCTTCCTGCTCATGGTATTATAAAAGTGCAGCCGCGGCGCGGCCGGCTCCTGTTTTGCCTGCGGGACAAAAAGCGAGGTGCTCAGGTACCGCTCACCGCCGTCAGGCAGGATGGTGACAATGAATCCCTGCCCGATTTCGCGGGCCAGGCGGAGGGCGGCGAACATGGCCGCGCCGGAACTCATACCGGCAAAGATCCCCTCCTTTTTCGCCAGCAGACGGGCGGTGCCGAAGGCGTCTTCGTCGCCGACATTGACAATTTTATAGGGCAGGGACTTGTCAAAAATACCTGGTTTATAGGACTCCTTCATGTTCTTGAGTCCCTGGATCTTATGGTCGTAATACGGCTCAACCGCCGTGACGCGAACGTCCGGATGATATTTTGCAAACCACTTACTGAGCCCCATGGCCGTGCCTGACGTCCCCATGGTGGCAATCACGTCAGTAACCTTCCCTTCCGTCTGCCGCCAGATCTCCGGCCCTGTTTGCCGGTAATGGGCCTGCCAGTTGGCCTCGCTGTTGAACTGATCGGTCATGAAGTACAGCTCGGGATGCTCACGACCCATGGCATAGGCTTTTTCAATGGCACCGTCGGTACTGCGTTTTGCCGGGGTCAGGGTAATTTCCGCGCCATAGGCCTGCATGATCTGCCGGCGCTCCACGCTTGCCGATTCCGGCATGACCAGCTGACAGCGATATCCCCTGGCGGCGCAGACCATTGCCAGGCCAATGCCGGTATTGCCGCTGGTTGCCTCCAGGACAATCTTATCCTTATTCAGCTCGCCGCTCTTCTCTCCCGCTTCGATCATTGACAGGGCAATCCGATCCTTGACCGAGCCCCCGGGATTGAAAGACTCCAGCTTCGCCATAATGACGACCCCGGCCACCGGATTAATCCGGGAGACGGGGACCATCGGGGTATTGCCGATCAAATCGAGGAGAACAGTGTTCATGCTTTTTCTACCCTTGCGCCAAGGGGCGCAGCCGCTATTTTTATCCTGATTTCTGCTGAAAAACCCGCCAGAGCCGGCACAGCGCTTCCCGGCATTGCTGGTCCCTGACGGTGGACGCACTATCTTCAAAGGCCTTTTGTTGCACCGGATCAGGACGGCGTCCTGCCGGCCGAGCGCCCCTCTCCTCTTCAGGCCGGCGCTCCGCCGGTTCCATGAGCCAGCGTATATCCGTGATTCCCGCCTGGGGCAGAACGCGCTGAACCTGCTCGAGAAGCCCGGGCTTGAGAGTCTGCATATGTTGCATCCATACGGAACTGCGAACATAAACCCATAGCACATTCTTCCTGGTATATGCCGGCGAGGTCTGAGCGGCAACATCACGGCCCGCCACCTCGGGCCACTTCCCGGCCAGGATAAAAAATTCCCACTGCTTCTGCCAGTTCTTATAGCCGAAAAGACGCTGCAGATTCGAGGACAGCAAAAGCGGACCCTTGTTGTTTGTTCGTTTCATTGTTGCGACAAAATACATCAGGCCAAGTTATGCTACAATGTATTATCCATGGACACGGGGCCGCGCAAAAAATAACTTCACATGGTCTCATCCCGGCGGCAGGTACCGATTTTGCGAACTTATTTCGAAGCGGATCACCTGGCTTTCGGTATTTACAACCATCAACTTACGCGGTAAATTCGTAACAGTTTACAAAATCGGGCAAGTTTTTTCCGGCACCGCAAAAAATCGGATTAGTGTATGTATTATGTATATATGTGTAGATTTTGACGGGACAGTTGTGGACCATAGGTTTCCCTATATAGGGGACCCTGTGCCGCTGGCCATAAAATGGTTAAAGCGCTGGCACGAACTCGGCGCAAAGCTCATTTTATTTACCATGCGTTCCGATGGCGCAAAACATGGAAATGTCTTATCGGAAGCTGTTGAATATTTAGAAAAGCATGGAGTGCAACTTTATGCCGTAAACCGGAATCCCGACCAGGAAAACTGGAGTATCAGCCCGAAAGCTTATGCCCATATCTATATTGATGACACCGCATTCGGCTGCCCTCTTATTCACCCAAGCGGCTTTGCCCGTCAATGTGTTGACTGGGCCCAGGTAGGCCCGGCAGTCGAATTGCTCATTCTGGCGGCAAGGGGATAGAAATCGGCCGGAATAAAAATTTGAACCGGAACGATATTCGTGGCTTGTATTTTACCACTCCGACGCCATTGAATTTACAATCTGCTCACTTCCGAAACTCAGCAAACAAATCAAAACCAAAGTAATATTTACTGCTAACAAGTTATTACTTTTTCAAGGCCGACCAATTAGTTGCACCCGCCTGGACAGACACTGGCCAGGCACCTTCCTGCCATCATCCCAACAGCGCCGCCTGCCATATCAATCAATACATCAGTAATAAGCGGCGAGCGGCCGTCAATATAAAACTGCATAAATTCCGTGGCGCAGGCAAGCATAAAAAGCTCCAAAAGGATCAGCCGCATAGGGCGGCAAGGATTTTTGAGCAGGAGAAGAAGGGCAAGCAACGAAAATAAACAAAAATGAGCGATTTTCGTAATATCTAACATGAAAAATTTATATTGAGCAGTATCCATTCTCCCTTCAGTTATTTTTTTCACTGGCGCTGTATATGTATGCACCTCTTTGGTAATATCCTCCTTCAATTCATTCTTCACCTGGCCGGGCAGAGTTGTACCGACAACTATTCCAGCCACAGTCAACACAATAAAAATTTTCAGTAACGTTGAACCGCCCCCTTTCAACCCCGGCACCAAAAGAACAAAAATAAACAATATCCATGCAGCCCTGATCAACCATTTCACCCAGGTATAGGTGGCAGATTCTTCAACTTCATAAAGACTCAAGCCCTTAACGAACAACTCTCCGCGGCAACGACTCATCTGCGCAATCACGCGCAGTTCGGAACATTCAGGAGATAACCTGAAAGCTTTGTTGTAAATCTGCCAGCCATGGGTTCCATCCAAGGCGGCAAGAACATGGGAGAACTTCCATTGAGCTTTTCCATCAATATATTGCACCAGAAGAAGCCGTGCCTTGTTCCATTTCTTTTCTCCAGGAACGACATTCCTTGATGCCAGGGTTGCACGGAGTCTAAATTTTTTCCCATTGAGGTCAGATTGAATATTCTGGGAGACCTGAACGCTCTTTCCTGCATCATGAGACCTGAGAATCAGTTGGTTGTTGTAGGCAACGATTTTGCCCGAAGATGACTCCGGGGGCTGCCAAAATTCCAACTCTTTGGAAAAATCAGCGTTCAGGAGCAGTTGCCGGCCGACATTTTGATACTTATCGACAAGGACAACACTGAAAGCCGTACTAATACAGAGCAGCAGGAAGAGAATTATTTTTGATGTTGTTGAAAGAGCGCTGATAGAAAAAATTGCCTTACCTTCCCATATCTTGTTTTTGGTTGCGGAGTTCTCTATACTTATTATTATCCCATTTATTCCGTAGAATATACTACAGGCAATCGATAATGGTCTACTCAAAAAGAGAGCGCAACATATTTGGTAAATTCCGTCTTCCCGGCATAACGCATAACCGGCATGCCACACAACCAAAGAATTCCAGCAGCAACTGTGCAGCAGCACCCCATCCAGAGTCGGAGCCTAGCCTTTAAGGGAGTTTACCTGCACGCAATCAGGCTGGTTCAACAACATAGGGAGTAGCTGCTATATATAGTTCTCCTGCCTGATGGAGCTCATGCCTTTTGGGTGCGCACATCTGATGCTCTGGTGAGTTCTTACAGTAATTCAGGCACTGGCCAGCTATGCTGAAAAACGATTATTTATCAGCAAACACATTTCTAATTTCAAGACTATACCAGGAGCTTAAAGCCCAATGAATATCGCCATGGTTGGCCAAAAGGGGATCCCGGCCATTTCCGGTGGTATTGAAAAACATGTTGAGGAAATTGCTGTCAGATTGAGTGCCACAGGACATGAGGTGATTGTCTTTACCCGGAGCCACTATATCCGGAATACACAGAATAAGTACAAAGGGGTTGTTCTAAAACAAGTACCGCACCTTAAAAGCAAACATCTTGATGCGATCAGTCATGCCTTTTTTGCAACACTATATGTTATCTTTCATCGTAAAATTAATCTGGCCCATTATCATGCAATCGGTCCAAGCCTGATGCTTCCATTGCTCCGCCTGTTCAGACCCAGATTACGGGTTATTGCCACGCATCATAGTCGCGACTATCTTCATGGAAAATGGAACGTACCGGCAATGGCCATACTGCGCTTTGGCGAATGGAGCATGTGTCGTTTCGCACACGAGGTAATCGCTGTTTCCCGGACCAATCAGCATTACCTGGAAAAAAAATACCGGCGGCGGATTCACTTCATACCAAACGGCACATCAATCCCCAGGCAGGAGTCACGCCCATTACCCTTGGACCCTCCACTGGCGAAAGGTGGTTTCTTCCTTGTCGTTGCACGCCTGATACCGGTTAAATGCATCGATGACATTATTGCGGCCTACCAACAACTGGAAACCGATAAATCCCTGGTGATCGCCGGCGAATCCAGTCATACTGACGATTATGCAATAAAGGTCAGGTCCATGGCGGCATCAAATAACAAGATTCTTTTTATCGGGCACCAAACACCGGAGCAGCTGGCAAAGCTCTATAGCAATGCCTACCTGTATATCAACGCATCATCCGTCGAGGGGCTTTCCATCGCGGTTCTCGAAGCCATGTCCTATGGCTGCGCAACTCTGGTCAGTGATATTGACGGCAACCTGGAGGCCGTTGGCGAACAAGGGCTGACCTTCCGCCAGGGTGATATTGGCGCTCTCAGGCAGAAACTTGATGAGCTGTTATTTGAGCCATCATCTGTTGAGGCCAACAGAAACTATAGTGTTGAGCGTGTCAGGCAACATTTCAACTGGGACGATATTATTAAAACGATCGACAACCTGTACAAAGGGACAAAGTCTTAATAAGATGGGATATCTTCACTATATTATAGATCGGATACTCCACCATGACAAATGGGTAATTGGGCTAATAAAGCTGGATCCTGCACAACTGGAACAAGGTGTCCTGCCTCCACCTGTACAATGGATAGTGCCACGTTTTGGCCAGTTCATCGCAGATCCTTTTCTATTTACCCATAATGATACAGACTATCTGCTGTATGAATTGTTCACCTATGCTACCGGCTATGGAAAAAATGCAATTGCAGAGTTAGTAAAAGACGAAAGCGGACAATACCGGCTAGATAATGAACAATTTATCATAGATGAACCATTTCATCAGTCCTATCCGTTTGTATTTTCATTCAAGAATGATATATACTGCCTGCCGGAACAGGCGGAATCAAACAGTCTCCGGCTATACCGGGCTACAGATTTCCCTTCAACCTGGGTACTTGATGCTATATTGATTGATAACTTTCCGGTTGTTGATCCGACACTGTTCAGACATAACGACCGCTGGTGGCTGTTTGCAACCAGGGGAAACGGGCAACAGGATAGTCATCTTTATGCCTGGTACAGCGAGAACCTTCACGGTCCCTGGCAACCCCATGCCAAAAACCCGATTAAGATTGGTCTGGGCAAGGTCCGCCCGGCTGGGCCGGTTTATACCGTGGAAGATGAGTTGTACAGGCCGGTGCAGGGGTTGTTAAGGCGCTATGGCGACGCAGGCCTGTTGCTAGAAAAAATCCTTGAACTCAGTCCATCAACATTTTGCGAGGAAACCGTTGCCAATATAAAACCATTTTCTGAATATCCGCAGGGATTACATCATATATGCATGGGTAAAAACCTGGCTGCCGTGGATGGTAATCGCTTTGCCGGCCCATTAGAGGTTGTAATCAAGCGACTGGGAATCCTGAGAAAGAAAATGCACCGCTGGTAACAGGTAGTCTGCCGCCGTTCACATATTGATCGACCAATCGACAAAGTGGATGACTGTCAGGCCAACAGGCCGGAGTATATCTTCAACAATTGCCGGTTGTGTTCTGCCAGGGAATACTTTTGCTCGAGTTTCAATCTGGCGGCATGGCCCAGTTGCTTCCTCAACCCGGCATCACTATCCAGAATATCTATCTTCCGGGCAAGTTCTTTCACGTTGCCCATTTCAAAAAGAAAACCGGTTCTGCCGTCTTCGATCTGTTCAGGTATGCCGCCGATACGGCTGCCGATGACCGGCTTGCCTAAGGCCATGGCTTCAAGAACCACCATGGAGCAATTTTCGTAGCACTCGGAAGGCACAACAACAAAGGCAGCGTTGGCCACCAGGTTTTTGAGTTCCTGCCCGGAGCGGTATCCCATGAATTCCACTTCAGGGTATTCTCTACTCAGTTCTCCTAATAGTGGACCCGTTCCAATGATTTTCAGAGGCAGGCGGCTGTCAGACAACCTGTTGGCCTGCAACAGTGTCGCAACACCTTTTTCTTGTGAAAGTCTACCCAAAAAGATCGCATAACCCTGATTATCATAGTTCGGCTGGTATTCATCAACATTGATCCC
>JAADIK010000021.1 GCA_013151365.1 Deltaproteobacteria bacterium | reverse complement strand
GAACATGGCAAGAAGGTGGATTTGCTATGTGAGCTAAATGTAAAAGAGCAGGTCACAAACGTCTGTAATACGGATATTGTCCGGAACGCCTGGAAACAGGGGAAGGAGCTTTCCGTTCACGGCTGGATTTTCAGCATTGAAAACGGAACCCTAAAAGATCTGGGATAGAATAATAAACATGGTCGCCGCCTTGCATCTATACCGTTCTCGAACGCTCACGGATACAAGGGTAGAGTATTCCTTAAACAACCAGAGGTTAGCCGTCTGTGGAAAATCTAGTGCGAATATTGCTTGAAAACGGGACCCTCTGGGTTCCGAGAGTAATCGGTGTCGTAGTGATTTTAGTCGTTTTCTTTATTATTGCGAAAATAATAAAGAGAATAATCACCAAAGCGGCCAAGCGATTGAAATTTGCTGGAAATCTCACTTCGCTACTTTCCCGGACAAGCAGTATCACACTCACTATCTTGGGAATTGTTACCGCGCTCGGAACTTTAGGTATCAATGTATCCGCGCTTGTGGCCGGTCTGGGGTTGACCGGATTTGCGCTTGGTTTCGCTATGAAAGATACTATCTCCAATCTTCTTTCCGGCGTCCTCATATTGCTATATCGACCGTTCGAGATAGGAAACCGTATAAAGATATCAGGTTACGAGGGCATTGTTATTTCTATTGACCTTCGATATACGGAGCTTGATTCCGAGAGTAACAAGGTACTGATTCCGAATTCAAAATTATTCACGGACCCGATCACTGTTCTTCAATAGCCTAAAAATAAAATCTGTATTCCAGGGAAAACCGGACCGGCAAGGAGCCGAATTCGGAGCGACCCGTAGCGGCCACTGGTTCATCGCCCTGGGGCAGGATCGCCGTAAGGGCTATTTCTGACTCATCGGACAGGGAATAAACGGCATACAGAGAAAAAAGTCCGGAACTGTCGGTCCAGTTCCTGAGCAGAAGAAATTCGCCGGTTAAAAGCGGTGAGAATTCATAGCTGAGATCAAAGGCCGTGTAGTTGCGGCCCAGGTAACCGGCAGGCGCCGCTCCCGTTATAAGCGCCCTGTCGGCCTCGGCCATGGAATGATAGCCGCTGCCGTGAAAAAAATACTCCAGCCGGGCAGTCAGGCTGCCGGCAAACCGGTGTTCCAGGCCCAGGCTGATCTCCAGGCCGTTTCTTTGATTATCTTTTTCCGTGTCCTGATAATGGCCCTCGGCCCGGATGCCCAGCCAGTGAAAAAGATCCCCCTGCAACGAAGCCCCGAATACACGATAATCACGAACCCGGCCGGCCACGAGCCCCCATTCGAAATCGCCGCGATTCCGCGTAAGACGGCCGACCAGGGAGGTGCGCCCCCAATCGGGCGTCCGGCTCCAGCCGTTGCTTGCGTCCTGCTCCTCATGATATCCCAGCACCCCGATTAACGTGAACTGCGAGAGATCCGACAGGCGTAGGTCAAAGCGGGCAGCATCCACACCGGGCTTATACACCCGGTAAAAATTCCGGGCCGCAAAGGGGGCGAAAAAATCATTGGGCGTAAAAAAAAAGGTCGTGGCCAGGCTGACAGGCTGACGGCCCACTATCAATTCACTGTTTTCGCCGGTCCACCTGAGATTGAGCCGGTCCAAAACAAGGCCGGCCTCCGGGTCGCCGCTGTCTTGCTGCTGCCAGGCGAGAAGGCTGCTTCGCTCAACGCCTTGGGCGTCGCCCCGGAGCCCGGCCGGGTCCGGAGAGGGGGCGGAGCGAATATACTCCAGAATATTGGCGTCAACCCGGAAATGTCCGCCCAGCCAAGCGTTGGCGAGGAGGCGGAGGTCTCCGTTCCACACCGTTTCGCCCCGGTCGCCATAGGCGGAATGATCCGCCGGATTTCTTGTCAACCCGGCTCCCGCATCGACAAAGCCGCGCAGGCTGACCCCGTTATCACCCCTGGCAGCCTCATAGAAGGCGGAGGACGGCACCGGCACAAAAAGCAAAATCAACAAAAACAACCAGCCTCTGTGGACAAAGCGGAAAATCATCGGTCCCGGTGCTCATCGGCTTCGAGCCTGCCGTCCCGCAGACGGATCAACCGTCTGGCCCGGTCCATTACCCGTTGATCATGGGTCGAAAAGAGAAAGGTCACGCCTTTTTCCCTGTTCAGTTGGGCCATAAGGTCAAGTATCCTATCAGCCGCCGCCGAGTCGACGTTGGCCGTCGGTTCGTCGGCCAGGACGATGGCCGGTTCCGAGACCACGGCCCGGGCAATGGCAATACGCTGCTGCTGGCCGCCGGAGAGTTCGTCCGGCCGCCGATCGACATAATCCGCCATGCCCACCTCCCGGAGTACGGCCATGACCCGTTTCCTCCGCTCCGCCGCAGGGACATTCTGCAGACTCAGGACAAACTCGGCATTCTCAAAGGCGGTCAGGACCGGGATCAGGTTATAGAACTGAAAGACAAAGCCGATCCTGTCGCGCCTCAGCCTTGAGAGCCGCCCCCGGTTCAGCTCCGCCAGGTTTTGCCCTTCCAGGCAGACCCGGCCGCTGCTGGGCGCGTCAAGGGCGCCGATCAAGTTGAGGATCGTGGTTTTGCCGGACCCGGACGGACCGCAGAGCACGCTGAATTCCCCGGCCCGCACCGTCAGATCGAAGTTGTCCACCGCCTTCACTTCAACCTGCCCCTGTTGATAGACCTTGCTGACCTTTTCAAGTTGGACAATCGGTGCATTCTGCATTTTTTTTATATCTCTTTCAGTTGCTGAATCCGTGAGCGTTCGAGAACGGTGCAGATGCAAGGCGGCAACGAGGTTGATTATCCTGGTGGATATCAACGAGTTGCCAACGCAGCAGATGCGCCGTTATCGGACGCCCCGCAGGGCGGCGCGGTGCAGACCGGAAAATGCGTTTATTCAGCATATAATACAACAAATTCCACATATTGCATGAAGCATCACCTCAAGCCGTCACGAATTCAGGAGACTTTCAACCGGCATGGTCCTGCCGGCCCGTATGGCCGGGTACACTCCGGCGGCCATGGTCAATCCGAACGCGGCAAACAGGATGACCAGAGCGCTCTCCTTGTAGAGCCGCAGTTTCATGACCGGATCGACCAGAACCCCGCCGGCGCTGTAATCCTGGCCGATGTGCCGGCTCAGATCGATTCCCACCCGGCTCATGTAGACAAACCAGGGAGCGGTCAGGATAACGCCGAGCAGCAGCCCCAGGACCCCCAGCCAGAAGGATTCGATCAGGACCAGGCCCACCACCTGTCTCGGGGTCATACCCACCGCCATCATAATACCGAATTCCCGGGTCCGTTCCAGGACGCTCATGAGCATGGTGTTCAGGATGCCGGCGGCAATCACCAGGCCGACGAGAAACTGCAGAAGATAATTGAAAAGGCGATCCACGGCGATCAGCCCGGCAAGATCCGGCTGGGTTTCCTGCCACGGCAGGATCTCGAGGTCCGCCTTATGGTCAAGCTTTGCGGCAAGCAGAGTCCGCACCCCTTTGACCTGCCGCAGGTCATTCACATACACGGCGACCAGGGTGGCGTCATCCGGCCCATAGTTCAGGACCCGACGCATCCGGCCCAGGGGCAGCAGGACCATGCCGGAGTCAACCGAATCGTCCCCGGTTTTGAAGATGCCGCAGACCCTGGTCAATTCGCTGGTCAACTGGCCGTTTTTATCCGTCACCGTAACAATGACCTTTTTGCCGAGACGGAGATTGAGCTTGACCGCCATCCCGGCGCCGACTACGGCCCCCCGTCCATTGGTATCGTCAAAGAGCCGGCCCTTGACAATGGAGCGCAGGAAAAAATTATGCAACGGTTTCTCGAGTTGAGGATCGATAGCCATGAAAACACCGCCCACACTCTTGGCACCGGCGGCGAACATCGCCTGTCCCATGATTCGGGCATAGGCGCCGGCAACCCGGGGCAGGCCGAGGGCGGTCTTACGTACGACTCCGGCCTCCGTCAGCCTGCGGGCAAGGCCGGGCCGGTCGTTATAGCCGGCCGCTTCGACCGAAACATGGCCGAACCCCATGACGGCGCTGGTATCAATCATGCTGGTATAAGAATAATCCCCGGAACCGGTAAAGGTAACGGCCAAAAGGATCCCGAAGGCCACGGAAAACGACGTGATCAGTGAGCGGCGTTTATTGCGGGCCAATGTTCGCCATGCCATTTTATTCAGTTTCATCATCTTTCGGCCTACCGGTGATGAATGGCCGCGACCGGCCTGATCATGGCGGCCTTGACGGCCGGATAGAGGATGGCCGTCAAGGCCGCGCCGAACAGAAAAAGGACCGGCAGAAGGACACTGTGGCCGGTTACCTCGCAGTACCATCGGGGTTCAAAGGCGATACCGGCAATAGTTGATGAACCGCGGAGCAAAAAGGAAAAGTCCAGGGGATGAACCGAGAAATAAAGGGCAAGCGGGACCCCGGTTACCAGGGCGAGCGCGGCGCCGATTGCGACCTGGATCACGGTTTCCAGGACGATCAGGCCGAAAAGGCGGCTGCCGGAAAATCCCAGGGCCTTCATGACCCCGAACTCGGGAATCCGTTCAAACACTCCCATGAGCATGGCGTTCAGAGTCAGCATCCCGACCGCGGCATAGGTGATGAGCAGCAGGATAACGAGAGAGACATTGGAGAGATCGAGCAACCGGGCCAGGGTGGGTTGCAGTTGCCGCCAGTTTTTCACCTCAAGGTTCGGAAACAAGGCTCGCAAGCGCCCTGTCGCCGCCGTCAGGGATTCCGAGCGAAGCGCACGCCGCAAAACGATTTCATGGACGCCGGCGGGCAAAACAAAAAAAGCCCGGAAGGCCGCCGCCGTCATAAAGAGGCCGCCCCGGTCAACTTCCCGGCTCACCGATTGCAGGACTCCCCGCACGGTGTACAGGTCGTTGGCCATTGAACCGTCGGCGGCCTGGCTGACCAGCACCAGTTCACTCCCCGGCCGCACGGCAAGAATAGTGGCAAGTTTGCTGCCGATGACCACGCCGTTGTTCTCTTTTCGGGACAGCCAGCGCCCTGCCTGAACATGGGCGTGCAGCCTGGTGACCAGGTCATCGGCGCCCGGATCTATGCCCATGATACTCACGCCGGTGGAATTCTCATCCGCGGCAGCCAGACCGCTGCCCAGCAGCCGTCCGGCGCAGATAAAACCAGCCGCCGAAGCCCGTTTGATCACGCCCTTCGCGTCGACAATCACATTATAGAGGTCGGGATCCTGACGAAAACCGGGGGCATGGATCTGCAACTCACCCGTCTCCATATCCACGGCATTCCTCTCCATGGAGCGCAACCAGCCCTGCAGCAGGCTGGCATAAAATATCATGATGCAGCCGGCAAAGGCCATGGCCGCGATCGTCACCCAGGTTCGATGCCGGGAGCGCAGGACATTTTTCAAGGCCAGGTGCAAAAGCTGCATTTTCTCACTCCGTGAATCCGTGACGGCTCGAGGTGATACTAATTTCCCGGTAACACCTCACAAGGATATAAGGCGGTTTCACATATCATAAACCTGTAAGTCGCCACAGGTGCCCCAGATTTGCGTAGTTGCTTCCGTTCGCTATAGTCCCTCTATGCGGGCGGGAGCAACTGCGTGAAGATGGGGTGCCTGTGGCGACTTACATTCCCCTTACCTCCGGCGGAGTTGAAGCAACGAAAACCGCGAGTCCCGGAGAGGGACCCCGAAACGGATCGCTTCATAGGTCAATTCCGTATACTCCCCCGGTTTGTCGGCCGGGACCATCCGGAGAACAACCGGCAGTTTCCGCCCCCCCATCTCACGAATATCCGAAAAAGTAAGGGTCCGGGCCAGGACCATATCCTCGTTATAATAGAGAGAAACAAGGGGCAGGTAATCCCCGGCCCGGACGGTGGTGACGATCCGGCCCCAGACGACCGGGGCGTCCGGTTTCGGCAGCAGGGCAAGCCGGATGATCTTCCGGCCGTCGAGTACGCCTTCATAGGTGATTTCGGGATAATAATCATCGGCAAGACGCGATTCCTTGACCAGGTCGTCATTGGTAAAATGACTCCCCATCCAGGAACCCATCATCATCCCGGAGGTCAGGCGGATAACCCGGTCGGTCTTGGGCAGGTAGGTGTACATGGTATTGCCGTTTTTGAGACTGACGGTTCCGGCCTCCTTCAGCGGCGAAACAATGCGGACCAGCGACTTCTCCTTGCCCTTGGTCCAGCTGTCCAGGACCAGGGTCCTGGTATAATGCTCTGTTTTGACAACCATTTTCAACCTGGCCACGGACGAGGTGGAACGCCACAGGTCATCGATTTTCCGCAAGATCGCCCGCGCCCGGTCACTATCGGCCGTTTGCGCGAAAAGCGGCCCGGCAACGAGCCCGGTCAGGACCAGGAAGAGAAACAGTAATGCCGATCTCTTCATCAGCCGCTCACTCCCTCATCTTCTCCGGCCCACGAAACAAGGTGGACGGTTACGGTCCGGTAGGAAATCAAAGTTATCGACTCCCGCATGAATAGTTACAAAACAGAAATAGTTACAAAATAAAAAATATCAGCCGTGATTATCCTTTACCCTTGACAGGGGCGGAGAAAAACATAATGTTCAATATATTACTGTTTTTATTATATCTTGAACCAATTGAATATACAAACTTTTCCGGACAAATAATTATTTTGCCAAAGGGAAAAAACCGGATTTCAAAAGCAATAAAAAAGTGAGAAACCTCATGAAAATCATAAATCGCCTTGTTTTCGTTATCCTGGCCGTCTCGGCCGCCATGCTGACGACAGCGCCGTCCTCTTCGGCGGCCGGTTTTTCCCGGCCCGACGAACTGGTTATCAAAAGCGAATTCGTGTTCAAGAATTTCATGGCCGACCCGAACATGGCATGGTTCCGGGAAAATGTCGGCAAGGCCAAGGGGATCTTCATCGTCCCGCAGATGCTGCGGGGCGGTTTTATCCTCGGCGGCTCCGGCGGCAGCGGCGTCCTGCTGGCCCGGAATGAAAAAACCGGCAAATGGAGCTATCCCGCCTTCTACACCATTGGCTCGGTTTCTCTTGGATTCCAGATCGGCGCCGACGCCTCGGAACTGATCTTCATGATCATGACCGACAAGGGGCTGAACGCCATGCTTTCCACGGAATTCAAGCTGGGCGGCGACATTGCCGTGGCCGCCGGGCCGGTGGGCGGCTCGGCCAAGGTGCAGATCGCCGATATCCTGGCCTTTGGTCGTTCCCAGGGCGCCTACGGCGGCATTTCCGTGGAAGGAGCCGTTGTCGCCCCCCGTTACAAATGGAATTCCTCCTACTACGGCCGGGACGTGACGCCTTACGCTATCCTGATCAAACAGAGCGTGACAAACCCGCAGGCCGACTCCCTGCGCGCGCTCCTTCCCCTTCCGGTTATCAGGATCAGAAGCCGAAACGTACAACCCCTCGGCAGCTGACAGGTCCGCCGGCAGTTATCTCGTAACACCTCACGGTGGTTACAAGCAGGCGGTTTCACATACCATAAACCTGTAAGCCGCCACCGGCGCCGCAGCTTACCGGCCGGCGCCGTTGGTCCGCAAATCCAGGGTTACCAGCCGGGAGTAAGCGCCCCCGGCGGCCATCAGTTCATCATGACTCCCCTGCTCGACAATCCGGCCGTGGTCCATGACCACCACCCGGTCGGCCCGGCGCACCGTTGACAGACGGTGGGCGATAATCAGCGAGGTCCGGCCCTCGAAACCGGCGACAACCGCCTGTTCCAGAATGTTTTCCGTTTCGGAATCAACGGCGGAGGTGGCCTCGTCAAGGATCAGGATTGCCGGGTCACGGCACAGGACCCGGGCAAAGCAGAGCAACTGCTTTTCCCCGGCGGAAAAATCCAGGTACCCCTCGCCTATCAGCGTGTCAAGGCCGTCGGGCAGGCCGGCCACGAACGGCTCCATGCCTGTTTCTCTTA
Organism: Deltaproteobacteria bacterium; assembly: GCA_013151365.1. Taxonomy (GTDB): domain Bacteria; phylum Desulfobacterota; class Desulfobulbia; order Desulfobulbales; family Desulfobulbaceae; genus BMS3Abin13. Next base: position 31,035 of record JAADIK010000021.1, on the reverse strand, counting down.
TGATCTCCTCGACCCGGGAACGATCATGGCCCGTATCCATGACAATGTTGGCAAGCAGCGTCTCGGGCAGGACAAAGACATCCTGCATGATGACGCCGACGATCCTTCTCAGGTCATGCGGCCGGTATTCCCGCAGGTCCCGGCCGTCGACCAGGATTCTCCCCTGCTGCGGGTCATAAAAACGGACCAGGAGGTTGATCAGGGTGCTCTTTCCAGAGCCGGTCGAACCGACAACGGCCACGGTTTCGCCGGCAGCGACGGTCAGGCTGATATGACGCAGAATCGGCTGGTCCGGTTCGTAGGCGAAACAGACATCGTCGAAAACCAGGTCGCCTTTAATCCTCTCCGGCTCCACCGGCACCGGAGGGGCCTCGATCCTTTTTTCAGTGTCGAGCAGGTTGAAAATTCGTTCAGCCGAAGCCATGGCCGACTGGACAATGGAATACTTCTGGTACAGTTCCCGCAGGGGTTGAAAAAAAAGCCGCATGTAGGAAAAAAAGGCGACCAGTTCGCCGAGACTCATCTCCCGCCTTATAATCTCGCCGCCGCCGTACCAGAGAATCAGGGCAATGGCGGCAGAACTCATGAATTCGCTCATCGGCATAAAGGTGCCGAACAGCTTGATCTGTCGTAGTGCCAGGTCCTGGTACTCCCTGGTCAACACGTCGAACTTGCGGAAACTGTCCTGCTGCCGGCCAAAGAGCTGGAGCACGCTGATGCCGGAGATCGCCTCCTGGAGGAAGCTGTTCAGCCGGGCCAGCTGCCGGCGGATGTCGCGAAACCGTTCCCGGGCGAGCCGCGAGAAGACCACGGTAATCAAGGCGGCCAGCGGCACAAAAACGGACATGACCAGGGCCAGCCGGACGTTCATGAGGAAAAGAATCACCAGGATGCCCGCCAGCCTGAGAAAATCGTTGAAAAGCGTGACCATGACCGAGGTGAACATTTCATGCATGTTCTGGATGTCGTTGGTCAACCTGGTGACCAGGCGGCCGACGGCCTGGTTGTTGAAAAAGGCCAGGTCGAGATCCAGCATGTGGGCGTAAAGGTCACGGCGCATGGCATGCATGATCCATTGACCGATCGTCTCCAGGACCACCACCTGAAAAAAACCGGCCAGGAAAACAAGCCCGACCAGGATGCCGTAAACAACGGCGATCCGGCCAAGCCCTGCAATGCGCTGCACCGCTGGCAGGTGGGTATTCATAATAAATCCGTCAATGCCCATCTGCATCAGGCGGGGCAGCCCCAGGGTCGCCCCGGTCACCACCAGGGACAGGAGAACGGCCAGGACCAGGCCCAGCCGATGCCCGGCACCGTAACGAAGGATTCTCAGCCAGATATGCAGGTCCCGGAGCGATCCCTCCCGGCCCTCTTCACTGTAACCGAAATTATACATTAATCCCCTGCTTTAAAGACGAAGCGGATTGCCCCGTAGTTACGTTATTTGTCCCCACGCCCGGTTCATGCAGCTGCTTTTCATACATAAACCGGTACAAGGCGTTTCTCCGGAAAAGCTCTTCATGCCCGCCCCGGTCGACAACGGTTCCCTGCTCCATGATCACGATCTCGTCCGTTTCCGACAGCAGCTTGATCCTCTGGGAAACGATGAGGACCGTTTTGCCCCGCAATCCCTGCCGGAGAGCGACGATGACGGCATATTCCGTCTCCACGTCGAGGGCGGACAGGGCGTCATCGATAATGAGAACCGGCCGCCGGCACAGCAGGGCCCGGGCAAGGGCCAGGCGCTGTCGCTGCCCGCCCGAGAGTTTGACGCCCCGCTCGCCGATCATGGTCTCGTACCCCTTGGGGAGCTGCAGGATCTCGTGATGAATAGCCGCCTGCCGGGCGGCCTCTTCTATTTCCGCCCGGCAGGCGCCGGGACGTCCCATGGCAATGTTGGCGGCCACGGTATCGGAAAAAAGTACCGTTTCCTGACCCACATAACCGATCCGGCTGCGGACGGCGTCAAGGGAGAGACTGTTCACGTCGCTGCCGGCGAAAAAAAGGCAGCCGTCCGCAACCGGATACAGCCGGGCCAGCAGCTTGCAAAGGGTTGATTTACCGCTGCCGGTCCGGCCGGTGAGGCCGAGGATTCCGGGGCCGATGTCAAGGGAGACATGGCGCAGGGCCGGATGGGTTGCCGCCGGGTAGACAAAGTCGAGATCACGGAGCCGGAAGCCCGGAACCGGCATCGCGGGCCGCTTTGCCGGGAGCCGGTCCTGCAAGCGGGGGGCGGCGCTCAAAAGCTCGTGAATGCGGCCCAGGGAGGTCATGCCCCGCTGGCCCAGGTTGGTCACCCAGCCGATGGCCATCATCGGCCATACCAGCATGTACAGGTAGGTGATAAAGGCGACAAAGTCCCCGAGACTGATGCGGCCGGCAATCACCAGGCGGCCGCCGAAATAGAGAACCAGGAGCATGCCCATGTTGCCGACCAGGCCGGCAACGGGAAACAACAGGCCCTGAATCGTCGCCACCCGGATATTGCTGTGGACATAGGACCGCCCCAGTTTTTCAAAGTCGCGCTTCTGCAGATTCTCCATGGTATAGGCCTTGACCAGGCGGATGGAGACCAGCGTTGTCCGGACGAATTCGGTGAGCAGGGAGAACTGCTCCTGCACGATATTGAACCGCTGATGCAGCCGGGCGGAAAGGAGGCGGGTACAGAGGGCGAGAAGCGGCATGGGCAGCAGGGCCAGCAGGGTCAGCCGGAGATGGATGTGGACCATGAAACCGATGGCGGCGCAGGACATGACCAGGGCGTCGACAGCCGCCACCAGGCCCATGCCGCAGGCCATCTGTACCGCCAGCAGGTCATTGCTGGCGTGGGCCATGATATCCCCGGTTGTCCGCCGCTCGAAAAAGTGCCGGTCCAGGGTGAGAATATGGGAAAAAATGCGGTTGCGCAGGTGGCGCTCAAGCAGCCGGGAAAAACCGACGATCAGGTAACGCCAGGCGAAGCGGAGTATCGCCACAAAAAAGGCGATAAGAAGAATCAGGCCACCGATTGCCAGCAGGTGATTCGTGGTGGCCGTGCCGTCGGCCAGGCCGTCCACGCCGATCTTGAGCAGGTGGGGAATAATGAGTTGCAGGAAATCGACGGCGATCAGGGCAACCAGGCCCAGGGCGAGCCGGCGGCGATAACGGAAAAAAATAGGCAGAACAAGTCCCAGGACCGCCCGTTTTCCGGCCGGCGGCCGCCCCTGCCCGGCCTGCGCGGTGCTCTCCTGGTTCACGTCCGGGTCCGCGGGAATTCATTGCCGGCCATCAGCAGACGCCTACGGGATTTCCAATAACGCCCTGACCGCGGCGACAATTTCCTGCACGTCAAACGGTTTGCTGAAAATCCGATCCGCCCCGAGTTCCAAGGCGGCCGGCAGATAAGCCTCCGGCCCGATCCGGCCGCCGCCTGAAATGGCGATTATTTTTATGTCTTTATATATTTTTTTCAGGCTGGTGATCGTTTCCAGCCCTTCCTGTTCAGGCATGATCAAATCGGTAATCACCAGGTCGGCGGGTTGTTGTCCCTGAAGCCGCATGGCCACCCGGCCGTTCTCCGCCACGGCCACGTCAAAGCCCGCCCACTCCATTACCTCCTGGAGCAGCGCCCGGATCTGTTCATCATCATCAACAATTAAGACTCGCATCCCTGATCACGACCGGATAAAATTTCGCGGATTGTCCTGGCGAGGACATTCATATCAAGCGGTTTGGGCAAGAATCTACAGTTAATCGTCTTGCTCGCCTCATCGACGATAGCAGCTTCACTGAAACCGGAACAGAGGATAACGGGCAAATCCTTGCGGATCTTGATTATTTTCTCCGCAAGCTGCAACCCTGTTATCCCGGGCATGGAGTAGTCGGTGATGACGAGGTCGATGTCCGCCGCCTCCGCCTTGATCATGGCCAGGGCCTGGTCCCCGCTTCTGGCGACATAGACCTGATAGCCGAGATACTCTAACATCCGGGTGCTCATTTTTACAATATCTTCTTTATCATCGACAAACAAAATTTTTTCATTGCCGCGGGGCAGCCCCAGCACAACGTCTTTCACCTCGACGTCTGCCTCTTGGACCGCCGGGAAGAATACGGTAAAAACCGAGCCCTTGCCCTTTTCGGACTGAACATCGATGCCCCCTTCATGAGCGGAGACAATGCCGTGAATAACGGCCAGCCCCATGCCGGTCCCCTCGCCGACGTCCCTGGTTGTAAAAAAAGGATCGAAAATACGGTTCATTACCTCTTTGCTCATGCCGTGCCCCGTATCCCGAACAGCCAGGGCCACGTAGCGGCCCGGCTGCAGTTCGGGATAGCGCTTCAACTCCTCCGGCCCCGCTTCGATCGACCGCAGGGAGACATCAAGCCGTCCCCCTTTCTCCTTCATGGCCTGGGCCGCGTTGGTGCAGAGATTCATGAAAACCTGGTGCACCCTGGTCAGGTCGGCATAGATATGGTCGATATCCTTATCCACGCTGAAGTTGATCTCGATGTTGGCCGGCAGGGAGGCGCGCAGGAGCTTAATCGCCTCCTTGATGACCGGGGTAACCAGGACATTGCGGCGCTGCGTCTGGGTCTGCCGGCTGAAGGTGAGGATCTGGCTGACCAGCTCCTTGGCCCGGTTGCCCGCCTTTTTGATCGCCTGCAGATTCACCCGGACATCCTGCAGGGTGATCCCGGGGTCGCCGGCAGGGGCGCCGTTCTTATCCTGCCGGGGCGGGGGGATACGGTACAGGAGCAGGTCGGCATTGCCGAGGATCGCCCCGAGGATGTTATTGAAATCGTGGGCGATACCGCCGGCAAGCGTGGCGATGGCTTCCATTTTCTGGGCCTGGATCAACTGCTTTTTCAGGTTTTTTTCCTGGGTGATATCTCTTGCCGTATGGACAAAACCCAGGATTTCCTTGCCGTCAACAACAGGGGAGCAGGAGACGAGGAAGGTTTTGCCGAGATAGTTGTGCTCCATTTTCTGTTCATGGGTGGTGCCGTCGTAAGACGCGGCGGCGGCCGGGCAGTTGCGGCACGGCTCCGAACCGGCGGCAAACAAGGCGTAACATTTCCGGCCCACCACCTCCTCGCCGTCCGGGCTCAACAACTCGTGAGCCGCCTTGTTGGCGACGACGATAACCATGTCCTGATCAAGGATCGTGACCGGATCGCTGATGGCGTCAAAAGTGCTTTGCCACTCATGAACCGAACAATGGAGCGCCCGGTTGGCCTCCTGCCGTCGCCGCACCTCCTCTTTGAGATGACGGTTTGTCTCTTCGAGTTCCGCCGTCCTCTTCTCGACCAGGGCCTCAAGCTGCTCGCCCGCCTTGCGCAGCTCTTCATTTTTTCCGCGCAGCCTGTCGTTGAGCTCCCCGATCCGGCCGAGGATCGTGTTAAAATTGAAATAGAGGATCAAGGTGGCAACAACAAGCAGTGCCAGGGTGATCACAATCAATCTGAACAGATCACGGTGCTGGGATTCAACGAAGTTGGTCACATCCAGGGCCAGGATGATCCGGCCGATCTCTTTGCCCTGAATATTTTTTATCACATACGAGGTAAAAATATCGTAAACGCCATTTCCGGTGTCCATGGTCTGATTTTCATTGCGAATATGCAGCCGTTGCGCATTTGCGGAAAAAAAAGAATCATTGTAGGCATAGATCATCCCCCCGTCGACCGGGAGAGCGGCATGGTCTTTCAAGGCATCCTTGTCAATCCGGGCGCCGGTCAGAAGCAGGGCCACCGGCAGATCAAGTTTATCCCGGAGCGCGTCGAGAAACTCGTCGACCCTGATGCCGAAACTCATGCTGCCGATATACTTTTTCCGCTCGAAAACCGGCTGGACAATAAAAAAATCAAGGCCGTAGCAGTCATCTTCAAAACCGCTTGACATCCTGGGACCACCAGCACCGTCGGTCACCTTGGGGAAGCAGGCACACCCTTCTTCACTTTGCCCCGGTTTATCTATCTGCAGGAAGAGCGAATTATCCGGCAGGACAAAATTAATGTGAGAGAAATACCCGTCTTCCCGCCGGAGCTGCTTGAAGACCGGGAGGATCGCCTTGAACAGCCGGTGCCGTTCACGATCGGCGAAAAGCTGGACAATATCGCGGCGGGAATAGATTAAACCCTGGATACGGCCCCGGTACTGCTGGTTGAGGCGATCGGCAACCGTGGTAATCAGGGTCCTCGCCCTGATTTTATTGCCGTTGATAATCAACTGCCGGTTTTCCTGCTGCTGGTGGATAAAAATATAAAGATAACCGCCGGACAGCACCAGGATGACGGCCAGCATTGACAGAATGGTCTTGGTTCGAATCTGCATAACGATTATGGCCGGTTCTCGGTTACGGCGCATCGGTGCCGGAACACCGTTTCGCGGAAAAACCGGGTGAGGCCGTTCCGGCGGCCGACGATCCGGACCTGTTCAGGGATCAGGTCCGAAACCTTGTTACGCAGAATTGACATCTTATACTCGATATGACCGGCGAACCTGTTATCCAGGTACCAGGCATAGAAGAGGCCGAACAGAAGTCCCGGCGGCGTAAACCCCTCTTCACCGTTCACCAGCCGGGTATAGAGCAGCGGATTGTCTTGCGAGACGCGCATGCGGGCGAGCTGCAGATACGTTTTCAGCTCGCCGCCCGCCAGGAAACTGTTGCAGTCCCGGGGCTCTCTCAGGGTCAGCCGGAAAACCCGGCCGACAATCTCTCCTTCGGCGTGAATATCCGCCATCCGTTTCTCCCGGGCATAATTGCCGAGCAGCGACTCGCCAAGGGCCACGAGAAAGGCCATTTCAAAGTGGCCGGGGTCTTCAAGCTGGTCCCGGCGGATCGTAATACAACCGTTCAACGGGTCATAAAAGGAAAAGACATTGTCCCACTGCTGGCAGCGCCGCCAGTGGGCGGAATCCACCAGGATGATGCCCCGCACGAGTTGCAGGTGCTGCAGCAGAATATCATGGTGGTGCCAGATCACCTCGGCGACGCGTTCAAACAGCCGTAACCGCTCCTCCCCGGGCAGAGACTGCGTCAGTCCGGCCCGGCCGGTAATCTGTCGCCAGGTGAGCCCCCGGAGCCAGGCCCTGATCGACTGGTAGCGTTGACAGGGAAAGACCAGGTCGTCCCGGACAAGGGGGCCGATTTTCTCCGGGCCGGGGCTGGTTGTACCCTGGGGATTCGGGGCAAGCAGGCCATGGACGTTCAGATTCCAAAGTGTTCGAATCGACATGGCCAGGGCATCGGGATCGTGCTGGATAACCCGGCGCCGGGAAAGCATTTCCTTGGAAAAAATGCAGGCCTCCACCGGTTCGAACCCCATCTCGCGCAAGGGCTGCCGGTCCAGGTAGATAGGCTCCTTATCTTCCAGCGCATAGTTCCGCAGGACCGAGCCCGGGATATCTCCGAGCCCCAGGGCCAGGATGTGAGAAAACAGTTTCTCGACCCCGCCCGGGATGTTCCGGGCATAGGCCCGGATGAGATCGGAGACATGAAACTTGCGCTCCGGCGCGTCACGGGCGGCATCGGTTTCCCCTTTCTGGACCCAGATATTGGCAACCAGCAGTTTCAAGGCCCGGTCATTCGCCCTGACCTTTTCGGCCAGACCGGGGACCTGCAGAATGGGGACAACGGAAGAGTAGAGACTGCCGGGCGCAAAGATTATAATATCCGCCTCATCGATGACCTGGCTGACCGGGGGCGGCAAACGGGGAGGCCGGAAAAATCTGACGATTACCCGGTCAACCGGATAACCCCGCCGGGCATGGCCGGATTTATACTCGCCGGTCGCCAGCACCCCGTTGCCGTACAGGATCTGCAACTGGGCGGGGGTGGCGGTACAGGGCAGAACCGCCCGGGCCGGCGCGCCGAGGCGGGACGACAGCGCGGCCAGGCCGCGAATGGTGGCATCGTCGATTGCCTGGTCATCAGCCGCCAGCTCGATATTACTTGCGGCGGGATCGAGGTGCTCGTAAATGGCGCTGGCCAGGAGCAAATTCCCCAGGCATTGCGGACGGTCAAGGGTGGGAGCCAGGCGGCGGTCGGCAAACAGCCGGCCGGCCAGTTCACGGAGGAACAGGTCCAGCGGCGGCGGCAACCGGCCCGGACCGAGACCGGCGGCGGTAAGCATTTCGTCGGCTGAACCGGGTCGGCCGGTAAAGCGGTAATTGAAAATCGAGTGCAGCCGACCGGCGAGCCGGAGGGCGCCGGCATCGTCCAGGTCATAGCGGTCTTTTATTTTCTCCCGGCGGATGGAGGCAAGCAGAACATGTCGCAGGTCACCCAGGGCTACCAGGGGCAGCTCCTTGAGCAGTTCGCCCGATGAACCGCCGTCGTCGGTCACACAGACGATGCTGTTGATGTGGGGAAAGATCTCCTTGAGCCCGGTAAAGGGCGCTGCGCACCAGTCAGCCTGCCGGGAATCGCCGCCGATGATATTGGAAAGGCCCGTACCGCCGCCGAATATCACGACCTTGAGATCACGGGTATCGACCTCGGAAAACCGCGGCAAAAATTCCCGGAACAGGTTGGTCAGCCTGGAGGACGGACTGGGAGGCGGCCCGCTCAGCACCAGGCTGATCATTTTTTCCGCCAGGCTGCCGTCAGGCAGAAAATCAAGCAATGACAGGTTTCGCCCGGCCAGGGTTTCCAAAACCTGCGCCAAAACCTTTTTTCCTGAGTCCCTCTCCATAATCCCCGGATTCTACAGGCCCGTGGCCGCCGTCTGTTTTGATACGGCCTGGACGGACAACTCCAGGGCGGCCCGTTCGGCATCGGTCAGGGCAAACTCGAGAATCCGCTCAACGCCGCCGGCGCCCAGGACCACCGGAACGCCGAGGAAACAGCCGGATATCCCGAACTCGCCTTCAAGATAGGCGGCGCAGGGCAGAACCCGGCGGGTATCATTCAACACGGCCTCCGCCATCTCGACGGCGGCGAGACCGGGGGTATAAAAAGCACTGCCGGTTTTGAGATGATTGACGATTTCAATCCCGCCCATCTGCGTCCGCTTGACTATCTCTTCAATCTCGGCCGCCGGCAGGAGATCGGTAACCGGCACCCCGGCCACGTTGGCCAGACGAACAAGGGGCAGCATGTTGTCGCCGTGAATACCCATGACCGGCGCATAGACATCCTGGGGCGCCACGCCGATGGCCTCGGCCAGAAAGGTTCGGTAGCGGGCGGAATCAAGGACGCCGGCCATGCCGACGATACGGTGCCGGGCCAGACCGCCGGCCTTGAAGGCCGTATGCACCATGGCATCGATGGGGTTGGTCACCACGATCATGAAACAGTCGGGCGAATGCCTGACCGCCTCCTCGGCGCATGATTTGACGATGGCCACGTTTTTGGACAGCAGGTCATCCCGGGACATGCCGGGCTTGCGGGCCAGGCCGGCGGTGATGATCACCACGTCGGAACCGGCGGTGTCCGCATAATCGTTGGAACCCCGGACCATACCGGCAAAACCGTGCAAGGGGCCCGACTCCCAGAGATCCAGGGCCTTGCCCTGGGGAATACCTTCCATGACATCAAGCAGCACGACATTGCCGAGCTTGCGGACCAGGGCCCAGTGCGCCGCGGTGGCGCCGACATTCCCGGCGCCGATTATGGTTATTTTATTTTTCATGCTCTCCTCTTTTTGTGACTTAAGTGACTTAATATAGAAATATTATCGGACGAAGCCCGGTGTCCGTGGAAATTTCCCTGAATCCGTGAGCGTTTTACTCGTGCCTTGGATTCGTTCGTCGGGCTGCGTGCGGTCTCGCACCTGGTTAGCTGCCCTGCGACAGCAGAAACTTTTCGACCCGTTCAATGTCTTTCGGCGTATCGACCTCAATGGAATCGTGCTCGGTCAGCACCACCCGGATGGCGTAGCCGTATTCCAGGGCCCGAAGCTGTTCAAGCTTTTCAAAATGCTCCCATTCCCCCTCGGGCAGGCCGACAAAGGTCAACAGAAATCCTTTGCGGTAGGCGTAAAAACCGAGATGCTTGTAGTATGTCGGACTGATCTTTTCTTCCGGATTCCGTTGAAAGGGAATCGCGGACCGGGAAAAATACAAGGCGTTTCCATGACGGTCAAATACCGTTTTGACGTGATTGGGATCATGAATCTCTTCGGGCCTGACAATCTTGTAAATCAAGGTCGACATGGGCAGGGCCGGGTCGTCCAGCAACGGCCGGGCCACCTGTTCCACGATCTCGGCCGGGAAAAGCGGCTGGTCGCCCTGGATATTGACAACCACGTCATGCTCGGAGATGCCCAGCCGTTCGGCCGCCTCGGCCAGCCGGTCGGTGCCGGAAACATGGTCGGCGCGGGTCATCACCACCTCGCCGCCAAAGGACCGGACGGCATCGGCTATCCGCTCATCATCCGTGGCCACGACAACCCGGGAAAGCAGATCCAGGCCCGTTGCCCGTTCCACGACATGCTGGATCATGGATTTGCCCAGGATAGGGGCCAGGGGCTTGCCTTCAAAACGGTTGGAATGGTAGCGCGCCGGAATGATGGCCACCACTTTTGTCTTCTCTTCCATCTCCCTCTCTTTGAATTTAATTGATCTCTTATTTTACATTTACGGCGTCGAAATAGCAACCGGACAAATCCGCCCCGCAGGGCGGTACGGCCAAGACCGGAGAATGCGCCTATTCAACGATAATGCAATAAATTCCAGATATTGCATAGATTATTGCCTCCAGCCGACACGAATCCGGGAGGATTACCGAGACAGGGAAGTACCGCGGATTAGGTGTTTCAATAACACCGACCCCGGACTTGCATCATTATTGCGACCGGCCCCAAGGCAAAAAAGCCGAAGTTTCCCGTTTTCCGAATTTCCAGGATTCTTAACATATTTAATTTACGCGATAAAGATATATCGTCTGCCGGGGCGCCGGCCGACGGCAAAAAAGCGAGCTGCTCAATTCCTCTGTGGACACTTTGAGAGTGAAAGGGTACATTCGGCAACAACCTTGTTTTCCTGCCGCCAAAATCCGTGAGCATTCGAGAACGGTGCGGACGCAGGGCGGCAACGATGTTATCATGCTGCGATATCAACCGGTTGCCAACGCGGCAGATGCGCTGTTATCGAGCGCCCCGCAGGGGGAACAAATTTTGCCGCCACAAAAAAGTTGAATAATTTTCCAGGGATTTAACGCTAACCTCCATGTCATTTGAATGGTTTGTCAGCCGCCGGTATCTTCGGGCCAAACGCAAGCAGAAATTCGTCTCCCTGATCTCCCTGATCTCGGTTGTCGGGGTGGCGGTCGGGGTACTGGCGCTCATCGTGGTGCTGGCGGTGTACACCGGTTTCACCGAAGGTCTGCGTGACCAGATCATCGGCATCAATGCCCACATCCTGGTCCAGCGATATGGCGGCAATATCGACGATCCGGAAGAATTGGTCCGCCGGGTGGAAAAGATAAAAGGGGTGGCGGCGGCGGCCCCGTATATTTACGGCCAGGCCCTGATCACCTCCAACCATAACTCCACCGGCGTGGTCCTGCGAGGCATTGATCCCAAGAGCGCGGAGCGGGTCATCAATATCGGCAAGGATATGAAGGCCGGCCGCCTGAAAAACCTGGACCGGACCAAGGGCCGCCCCGGGATCGTTCTCGGCCGGGAACTGGCCAGGCAGCTCGACGTCGGCCGGGGCAGCAGGATCAGGCTTATATCGCCGAACGGCCCGCTCTCGCCCATGGGCATCCTCCCCATGATCCGCACCTGCAAAGTCATCGGCATCTTTGAAACCGGAATGTTCGAGTATGACTCGACCCTGGCCTTTATCAGCCTGAACACGGCCCGCAGCCTGACCGGCATGACGCGCGGGGTGGACGGGCTCGAGGTGCGGGTCACCGATATCGACCAGGCGGGCAACATCGCCGCCAGAATCAGGAAACAGCTTGGCCGGGGCTATTCGGTCCGCGACTGGATGCAGATCAACCGGAATCTCTTTGCCGCGCTCAAACTGGAGAAAACCGGTATTTTCATCGCCCTTGACCTGATTATCCTGGTGGCCGCGCTCAACATTATCAGCGCGCTGGTCATGGTGGTTATGGAAAAAACCCGCGACATTGCCATTCTCAAATCAATGGGCGCGACAACCGGGTCCATCATGCGCATCTTCTTTTACCAGGGCGCGGTAATCGGCCTGACCGGCACCCTGCTCGGAGTTATGGGCGGCCTCGGCCTCTGCGCCTTCCTCAAACGCTACAAATTAATCGAACTGCCCCGTAACGTCTATCCCATGTCCACCCTGCCCATCCAGGTGGTGCCGAGCGATGTCACCATCATTGCCGTATCGGCGGTACTCATTACCCTGGCTGCCACCCTGTACCCTTCCTGGAAGGCGTCAAAGATCCGACCGGCCGAGGCCCTGACCTATGAGTAATACAGCGGCAGAAACAAGCACCGCCGGCCGGATCGTCCTCGAGGCCGAGGACATTCACAAGTCATTCGTCAGCGGCACCAGCACGGTCGAGGTCTTGCGCGGCGTGAACCTGAGGGTGCGCCGGGGCGAGATGATCGCCATTGTCGGGGCCTCGGGTTCCGGCAAGACCACGTTATTGCAGATCCTGGGCACCCTGGATACGCCGGACCGGGGGCGGCTGCTTTTCGAGGGCCGCGACCTGGCCGCTTTAAACGAAGCGGAGATCAGCCGGCACCGGAACCGGAACATCGGCTTCATCTTCCAGTTTCATCATCTGCTGCCGGAATTTACCGCCCTGGAAAACATCATGATGCCGGGGATGATTCGGGGACAAAAAAAGAGAGAACTGAAGAAACAGGCGCAGGAGATCCTCGACCAGATCAATTTCACCGACCGGGGGCACCACCGCTGCGGCGAACTGTCCGGCGGCGAACAACAGCGGGTTGCCCTGGCCCGGGCCCTGGTCATGCAGCCGACCCTGCTCCTGGCCGACGAACCGACCGGCAATCTTGACTCAGCCGGCGGCCAGCGCATTTTCGACCTGTTACGCGACATGAGCCGCTCCCTGTCGCTCTCGGTCGTCATGGTTACCCACAACCTGGAGCTGGCCGGGGCCATGGACCGCTGCCTGACCCTGAAAGACGGCATTCTCCATCACTGAACCGTCAGGGACGAATCTCCGCCCGCCCGGCCCGGAGAAAAAAAGGGCTCCCGAGTTTAACCGATATAATCAAGAATAATTTTCAGCATCCGCCGCACCGGTTCCGCCGCCCCCCACAGGAGCTGATCCCCGACGCTGAAGGCGGTCAGGTACTCCGGGCCGATACCGAGCTTACGCAGACGGCCCACCGGGATATCCAGGGTCCCGGTCACCCGGGCCGGCGTCAGTTCCCGGAGCGTCTCTTCCTTGCTGTTGTCAACCAGGTAGCACCAGTCGTTATGCGTGGCGATGGCCGCCTCGATGTCGGCCAGGGGAATGTCCCGCTTCAGCTTGACGGTGAAGGCCTGGCTGTGACAGCGCATGGAACCGACCCGCACGCAGCAGCCGTCGACCGGAATCGCCTGGTCCCGGAGGCCGAGGATCTTGTTGGTTTCAGCCCCCCCTTTCCATTCTTCCCGGGTCTGACCGTTCTCCATGGGCCGGTCGATCCAGGGCACCAGGCTGCCGGCCAGGGCCGTACCGAAATTCTCGACCGGGAAGGCCGCACTGCGCAGGGTGGAGATAACCTTGCGGTCGATATCCAGGATGGCCGTGGCCGGGTCGTCGAGCAGGGGCGCCGCAGCCTCGCCGATACAGCGCATCTGACTGACCAGTTCCCGCATGTTTTTAGCCCCGGCCCCGGAGGCGGCCTGGTAGGTCATGGCGGTGAGCCACTCGACCCAGCCCTTGGCAAACAGCCCTCCCAGGGCCATGAGCATCAGCGATACCGTACAGTTGCCGCCGATATAGTCCTTGACTCCATCGGCCAGGGCCTGTTCGATCATCCGCCGGTTCACCGGGTCAAGAACAATGACCGAATCTTTTTTCATCCGCAGGGTCGAGGCCGCATCGAGCCAGTACCCCTGCCAGTTGTTTTTACGCAGCTCGGGATAGACCGCACCGGTGTAGCCGCCGCCCTGGCAGGACAGGATAACGTCCAGCTCCCGCAGCAATCCGGTATCATGGGCGTCAAGAAGCTCATGGCTGACGCCGTTTATCTCCGGACCCGCTTCTCCGGCCTGCGAGGTGGAAAAAAAGCGGACCTCATACCCCTGAAAATCATCCTCCTGCCGCATCCGTTCCATCAGGACCGAGCCGACCATGCCCCGCCAGCCTACAATTCCCACTTTTTTCATACTGTTACTCCGCCGCCTCAAAAAAATTTTCAATTCGAAGATAATGAATCAGTTCCCGGGCAATCAACGGCGCCACGGAAAAAATATCGAGTAGATCGTCACTGTGCCGGCCCGGGAAGGTGTCGGTGCCGATAATCCGGTCGATCCCCCGAGCCCGGAACCGGACGCGGGCGTCACCGGCCAGCACCAGGTGGGTTGCCAGGATCATGACCTCGACCGCGCCCGCCTCGTAGCAGCGATCAACGGTCTGCAGCATGGAACCGCCCGTGCGAATCATGTCGTCGCAGATAATGGCCGTTTTGCCCCGTACCGCGCTGGACATCTGGCCGACAATGGTCCGGTCCACATCGTAGCGGTCCTTGTTGGCGGCCGTATGAGGACAGTCGAGCAGGCCGGCCAGCCGGGCCACCCGTTTGCTGAACCCGTAATCAGGCGACACCAGCACGTAGTCGCTCAGGCCCATTTTTTTAATCTTCCGGGCCGCCAGGCTCTCGGTCCACACATGCCGGGTGCGAATTTCGCCGGCATGGGCGTGCGACACCGCCTCGGAATGCAGATCGACAAAGGCCACATAGTCGGGACGGCTGCGAAAAATCTGCCGGGTGCGGGTAATGCCCTTGGGAATCTCGCCGGATTCCGGCCGGGCCCGCTCCATGGTCGAATAACCGAGATAGGGGATCACCACGTTGACGGAGCCGCTGTTCCAGTAACGGCAGCCGGAGATCAGATCAACGAGTTCCTGATGAGCGGCGTCATCGGGGGTCGCCGCGATGATGATGATATCCCGGCCGGAAATATCGCAGGGGAAGGCATGGTACACTTCACCATCGGCAAACCGTTTCATGACCATCTGCGTCAGGGGAATCGCCAGCTCGACCGCCACCCGGCCGGCCAGCTCCTGCGACGCCTGGTTGGCAAACAGCAGGATGTTTTTTTGTTCCGTCATCTTCATCCGTCCGTTGGTGCTTGACAAAGTTCTAATGCGGGCGATGTATTAGGCTGTAGGCTGTAGGCTGTTAGGCTGTTAGGCTGTTAGGCTGTTAGGGTCGGGCTAATAGCCTATAGCCTAAACAACCTACTGGTTTACATAAATAAAACATGATCATTTTTTTTGTTTTTTTATGACAAAAAATCAGGAGTAAGGCACTAAATGGCCTTGACGATGGCGTCGCCCATTGCCGCGGTGCCCACGGCCCGGCCCCGGTCCCCGGCGATATCGGCGGTCAGGATATTGTTATCAAGCGCGGCCGCCACCGCATTTTCAATGGCCGCCGAGGCCTCAGGAAGCCCCAGACCGTAACGCAGCATCATGGCGGCGGACAGAATCTGGGCAATGGGATTGGCGATCCCCTGGCCGGCGATGTCCGGGGCCGAGCCGCCGGCCGGCTCAAAAAGCCCGAAATTATCGGCGTTGAGACTGGCCGAGGCCAGCATGCCCATGGAGCCGGTCAGCATGGCCGCTTCGTCGGAAACAATATCGCCGAACATGTTGCCGCAGAGCAGGACGTCGAACTGGTGCGGATCGCGCACCAGCTGCATGGTGGCGTTGTCCACATAGATGTGGTTCAGCTCCACATCCGGATAATCGGCGGCAACATCATTGACCACTTCCCGCCACAGCACCATGGAGGTCAGAACGTTGGCCTTGTCCACCGAAGTCACCTTCCGGCGGCGTAGCCTGGCCGTCTCAAAGGCGATCCGGGCGATGCGCTCGATTTCCGAACGTTTGTAGACCATGGTATCCCAGGCCCGCTCATCAGGACCGCTGCCTTCCCGGCCCTTGGGCCGACCGAAATAAATGCCCGAGGTCAGCTCGCGAATCACCAGGATATCAAAACCGTTGCCGGCAATATCGGCCCGTAGCGGACAGGAGGAAACCAGTGATTTGAATACCCGGGCGGGACGCAGGTTGCAGAAGAGGTCGAAATGTTTTCTCAGCGGCAGGAGCGCGGCCCTTTCCGGCTGTTGGTCGGGCGGCAACCCCTCCCACTTGGGACCGCCGACCGAACCGAAGAGAATGGCGTCGCTTGCCTCGCAGACCTGCAACGTCGATTCGGGCAGGGCGTGACCGTGGTTATCGATGGCAATGCCGCCGACATCCGCCTGCACGTATTCGAGAACAAAGCCGAATTTTTCCTGGACCGCATCCAGCACCTTGACGGCTTCGGCCATCACCTCGGGGCCGATCCCGTCACCCGGTAAAAGCGCTATTTTTTTCGTCATGAGCAATTCCCGTGAAATTGTAACTATCGAGGCAGGAGTCGGAAACCGGACAGTTACTGAAATCTTTTATAATATTTGCAATAGCAATACCGAAAATGGATCAATCTATCAAATCATAAAGGTTTTGACCAGTAATAGTTGTCTTTTCCATGTATCGCCGGACCGGAGGCATTTTCCCGTAACCCGTAACAGGCTGAATAATCGAAAACAAGATCAAGATGCGGCTGCCGATCCTGATCTCCCGAACACCACAAAGTCGGACCTGCCATTGCGCCCTCTGCTGAATATTGCTTTGACAATTTATGAAATTACAGCTAAGAATCCGACATTAATCTTTTTTATCATTAACCTCTGCCGCGGGTTGAAAAAACGTTCAGCCGCAATGAGCAGACCGGAACAACCAAAACCTGAATCAGTAACGGCTTGAGGGATACTCCATCGACTTATTGAATCTATCGCATTATCGCCGAATAAACGTATTTTCCGGTCTTCATCGTGCCGCCATGCGGAACACCCGGCAACGGCGCAGCCGCACCGTTGTCGAACGCTCACGGCTTCAGGCAAAAGTTAACCGTAAAATCTTTTTATGATCACCTTTCACTATCTCTCCATATTCCTGGTCTGTGTCGGGGCGTTGATCATGGCCATCGCCATCAGGACCAGCCTGAAAATAAATAAAACCGTTGCCCCGGAATTCCGCGGCAAATGGTCTCTTGTCACCCGTTTCATGTGGTTTTTCCTCTTAGGTTACTGCGCCTTCATTGTCATCAAGCTGACCGGAATCGATTATTTTCTCGAACTCATTACCACCCTGGTTTTCCTGTGCGGTTCTCTGTTTGTCCTGCTCATTATCCGCCTCAGCCGGGAAACCATTGATCAGCTCGACCGGAACCGGACCTTAATCGCCAACGTCAACGAAAACCTGCGTGAAACGACACGGGATCTTGAAGAAAAAATCAAGGAGCGGATCCAGACCGAGGAAGAGCTGCGGCAGTCCAAGGCAATCATTGAAAATATATTCAACAGCTCCATTCCCATCTGCATCACCAATGTCAACTACGAAATCATCAAGGCCAACGATGCCTACTATTCCCTGTTCGAAGGGCCGGGCGACGGCGGGGGCAAGATGTTGTGCTATGATTCCCGGCCGGGTTCCGCATGCCATACCGAAAGCTGTCCGATAAGACAAATCGTCGCCGGCAAAGACCTGGTTGTCGCCGACTGTTTGAAAATCAACGAATCAGGCCAAAAGAGCTATTTTATCATTACGGCCAAGCCCTTCCGCAATGCCGAGAACGAACTGATCGGCATCGTCGAGAGCTTTCAGAATATTACCCTCCGCAAGATCGCCGAGGACTCGCTGGCCATGGAAAAAGAACGCCTGGCCATCACCCTGCAGAGCATCGGCGACGGCGTTATCACGACCGACCTCAATGGCGATATCCAACTGCTGAACCGGGTGGCGGAAGACCTCACCGGCTGGAGTTATGAGGAGGCGGTCGGCCGGCCCCTGGAAGAGGTTTTTCACATTGTGGATTATGCGACCAGGAAACGGCTGGAAAATCCGGTAAGCGGGGTTATCGCAAGCGGTCAGACCGTTGACGTCACCCCCGGCACCGTCCTGATCGCCAGGGACGGCTGGGAACGCTTTATTGCCGACAGCGCGGCGCCGATTTTCAGCAGTAAAAGCAAAATCCTCGGAGTTGTCCTGGTCTTCAGGGACATCTCGGAAAAAAGAAAAATGGAGTCCGAGATAACCAAGCTGGACAAGCTGAAGTCGATCGGTCTGCTGGCCGGCGGAATCGCCCATGATTTCAACAACCTGCTGGCCGCCATCCTCGGCAACATTTCACTGGCCAGGATAACCGCGGGCCCGGGCTCGACCGTTGATGAACGGCTGGTCAAGGCGGAAACAGCCGTCATGAAAGCCAAGGGGCTGACCCAGCAGCTTCTCACCTTTGCCAAGGGCGGGGCGCCCGTCAAAAAAATCATTTCGATCGAAGAACTGCTCAGGGAGTCCGTTACCTTTGCCCTGCGCGGCTCCAACACCAAATACCAGTTCGAGATCAAGCCGGATCTCCGCTCCGTCGAGGCGGACGGCGGCCAGATCAGCCAGGCGATCAACAACCTGATCATCAATGCCGACCAGGCCATGCCCAAGGGCGGGACCATCACCATCGCCGCGGAAAACTGTACGCTCCGGCCGCACAATACCGTTCCCCTGCCCCCGGGCGACTATGTGAAGGTAGCCATCCGGGACCAGGGCGTCGGCATTGCCGAGAAACACCTGCCCCTGATTTTCGACCCCTACTTTACCACCAAGGAGGCCGGCAGCGGCCTGGGACTGGCAACCGTTTATTCCATAGTCAACCGCCATGGCGGCGCTATCGAGGTATTTTCCAGGGAAAATGCCGGGACGACCTTTGTCATGTATCTGCCGGCCTCGGCCGAGCAGACAGCTTCCGAAGACCATGAGCAGGAGGACATTCAGCAGGGAAGCGGCAGCGTCCTGATCATGGATGACGACCAGGATGTGCGCGAGGTCGCCGGCATGATGCTGACCGAACTCGGTTACGAGGTCGCTTTCGCCCCGGACGGGCAGGAGGCGGTCCGGCTCTACCGGCAAGCGATGAAAGACCGCCGCCCCTTTGGCTACGTCATCCTTGACCTGACCATCCCCGGCGGCATGGGCGGAGAGGAAACCATCAAAAAACTGCGGGAAATCGACCCCGATGTTAAAGCCATTGTCTCGAGCGGCTATTCCAGCAGCCCGATCATGGCCAATTTCAAGGAATACGGTTTCACCGCCGTGGCCGTCAAGCCCTATAATATCGTTGAGCTGAGTCGAATTTTCCATAAAATCCCGAAACGGGCCAAGGATTGAAGAAGCGACCATAGCCCCTCCCCCGGTCCGGGAAAAAGGGGTATCATAGTCCTGAATCCGTGACGGCTTGAGGTGACGCTCCATGCAATATGTGAAATTTATTACATTATTGCTGAATAAAATCATTTTATGGTCTTCACCGCGCCGCCCTGCGGGGCACCCGAGAACGGATTCAGGATAGTTACATAAAGTCATCACGGGAGCGGTGGAGTTTTCCCGCACCGTCAAGCAAGAGGTAGCGACATGTCCACCATCGGTTTTGAGCAAGAGGAACTCGATTTCGCCGGACCGCTGCGTCTGGCGGCCAAGCTCACGCTTGCCGCGAACAACGAGACGATCAATGAACCCCGGCACCTGTACGACCTGGCCCTGACCCAGCCCAACGTCACGCAGCTCTGGCGGCCGGTGAAAAATCCTGCCGCCTTCGGCCTGCAACCGGGCGCCAAACAACTGCTCTGGAACCACGGCAATCCGGTGGGCCGGACCACCAAGGCGCGGCATTTCTGGCATGAGGCGGATGCCGAAGAGCAAAAACGCCTGGCCGGCCTGGCCCGGGAAGCGGCCCTCGGCCTGCAGGCCGGAGGTTCGTTTTCCTGCCGGGCCTATTCGGGCCTCGATCCCGAATTCTGCGTGGGTCTGCATTTCGTCGGCAACCGGAATTACCCGCTGGCCGCCCTCTCCTTCCTCCTCAACTTCCAGGCCCTCGTTTCACCGGCCCACGAGACATTTTACCGGGAAAGCGAACCCCTGGGTTGCCCCGACCTGCTGATGGTCTACGATCCCGACTGGCGCCATCCCGACTATCCCCACGGCCTGGTGATCATCGACCGGGAGGACAAGACCATCTTCGTGCTCGGCCTGCCCTATTTCGGCGAAATCAAAAAGGGCTTTCTGACCCTGATCTGGCACGCCGCCATTCACGAACGGGTGCCCGGCACCGAGCTCCGCCGCTTCCTCCCCATCCACGGCGCGATCTGCGTGATCAACGGCAAGACGGTGATCATCATCGCCCTGTCCGGCAGCGGCAAAAGTTCGCTGTCCCGGCACGCCGAATCCATCGCCCATGACGACGCCTTCGTGATCAGTATGGTCACCGGCCGGGTGATCGTTCTCGAACCCACCTTCTTCAACAAGACCGACGGCGACGAGCTGGGCGATGAGACCACGGAGCGGGGCCTGGTCTTCTACAACATGGGCCTGGTGGAAACCGGCCGCGGCCTCGACGTAGTGCCCGGCGACCGGCTGGTGGCCAACGGCCGGGTGATCCAGGAACGGCCGGCCAACTCGGTGAACGGCTATGACAAGGTGGACATCGTCAGCCTGGTCATGAAGGACGATACCCTGCCGCCGATCTCGCTGATCAACGACCCGGCCCTGTTCGTCGCCTTCGGCGCCAGCCTGATGACCAAGCGCTCCCTGGCCGAAAGTCTGAAAAACCTGGCCGATCAGTTCAAACTGGTGATCGAGCCGTTTGCCCAGCCTTTCCGGGCCTGGCGGTTGAATACCGAATGCCGCATGTTCCAGCTCTTCCTGGAACTGTTTCAGCCGCAGACCGTGATCCTGAACACCGGCGACTTCCTGGGCGAGGATATCTCCCTGCCCTTGAGCCGGGACCGGATCCTGCCGACCCTGACCGGCGGCGAACTCGAGTTCACTCCCTGGCGGATCATCCCCGGCAAGATGGTTTCCCTGCCCCGCAAGGGCTCTTTCGGCGGCGGCTACGACCGCCGCTTCGTGCCGAAGATTTCCGACCCCGCCTACGTGGACCGCTTTGTCAGCCGGATGCAGTCGCGGATCGATTTTCTCACCGCCACCCGGAAGCAGCAGGAAATCCACGCCGATTTCGTCGATCCTCTTCTCCGGGTACGGATCGCCCTGGACGAATTCCTGCAGCGCGATCCCATTGCCGGCGACTTTTCCTGGACCGAAGCCGATCTCGCCCGGCTGCATGAACACCGGACCAGTCGCATTCAGCATACGTAAAGTTGCCCCGCTCTTCTTGCCGGTGCCCCTTACGGGATATGGTATGTCAGTGGATTGCTTGAAAAAGCAGGATAAACCGCCGGGACCCGGAAAAGGGCAGAACGATCTCACGCCAGCCGAGACAACGCAGGCCGCCGGCCAGTGAGCCCTGCCGCCAGCCCTGTTTTCCGGTCGGCCCCTGCATGCAGGCGACAATGGTTGCCGGGCCGACACGGGGAGCGACCATTTCCAGGAACCCGGCCACATCGGCAACCGCGCGGCCGGTTATGACTGAAAAATACTCGCAACCATGCCGGGTATCGTCGTCTTCGACCCGGGCGGTCGAGACCTCGATTCCTTCCAGGGACAGGGTGCGGATGATGTGGCGGAGAAAGACACTGCGCCGCTGACGCGGCTCCAGCAGCAGGACCCGCCGGGCAGGACCGGCGATTTTAACCACCAGGCCGGGGAAACCGGCGCCGCTGCCGACATCGAGAAGCGGGCCGGAGCCGGGGGCCACCTCGCCAAGCACCGGCAACAGGGTCAGGGAATCAAGGAAGTGCTTTTCAATAATATCCGGCAGCGATGTATTCCGGGCAATGAGATTGATTTTCCGGTTCCACTTCCGCAGCTCTTCGCAGTAAAGTAACAGGCGGCGGCGGGCGTGGTCGTCAAGCCCGATGCCGAGCTGCTCCAACCCCCGGTCGAGAAGCTCTGCCGCTGCCGAATTTTCCCGCTCCACAGCAGCTCACCCCCGGCTCTTCTCGACCCGGACGGCGACCGACCGGCCATGAGCGGTCAACCCCTCGAGGGCGGCCAGGCGCTGAATATGCTCCGCATCATTTATTAGGGCCTGGCGCGAATAGGAGATGATCGAGCTTTTCTTGAGAAAGGTTTCCACGCCCAGGGCCGATGAGATGCGGGCCGTACCCATGGTCGGCAGTACATGGTTGGGGCCGGCCACGTAATCACCGGCCGCCTCCGGTGTATAGGGACCGAGAAAAACGGCGCCGGCATGACGAACGCGGGCCAGCCATTGCCAGGGTTCCCGAACCTGCAGCTCCAGATGCTCGATGGCGATCTCGTTGGCCAGCTCGATCGCCTGCCCGACGTCGGCAACAACAAGGACCGCCCCTCTCTTCTCCAGGGAGGTCCGGGCAATGTCCCGGCGGTCGAGCTGCGCGACCTGGTTCTCCAGCTCGACCACGACCTGCGCCGCCAGGGCCTCGCTCGTGGTGACCAGCAGGGCCAGGGCCTGGGGATCGTGCTCGGCCTGGGCCAGCATGTCGGCGGCGACAAAGGCCGGATCGGCCTCCTCATCGGCCACGATAAGGACCTCGCTGGGCCCGGCGATCATGTCGATGCGCACCCGGCCCATGACCTGCCGCTTGGCCTCGGTGACGAACTGATTGCCCGGGCCGACAATGACATCGACCGCCGGAATCGACTGCGTGCCGAAGGCGAAGGCCCCGATGGCCCAAGCCGATCCGGCCTTGTAGACCTCGGTAATCCCGACCTCCCGGGCCGCCAGCAGCAGGGCCGGGCTGATATTACCTTCCCGGTCGGGCGGGGTCGCCATGACCCGGCGGCCGACCCCGGCAATGGCGGCGGGAATCCCGTTCATCAGGACCGAGGAGACCAGGGGGGTTGAACCGCCCTGCCCTCCGGGGACATAGAGTCCGGCCGAATCCACGGGCCGCACCAGCCGCCCGGTCACGGTACCGTCGTCACGGGTCAAGAGCCAGGAATCCTCCATCTCCCGCTCATGGAAGGCGCGAATCCGCCCGGCCGCGAAACTCAGGGTCCGGCGGAAGTCGTCGTCCGCCCCGGCCTCGGCCCGGACGAATTCATCTTCCGTGACCCGCAGCTTTTCAACCGTCATCCCGGGCGCATCGAACCGGGCGCCATAGGCGGCAACGGCCGCGTCACCTTCCCGCCGCACCCGGTCCAGGATCTCCGTCACCGCGTTCCGGCAGTCGTTATCCGCAAAACTGAACCTGTCGCGCAGTTTTCTGACCAGTTCCTGCCCCGCCTCGGTATCAACATGTACTGTCCGAATAATCATCTTCGTGCCTTACTCCTGAATTTCCGTCATAAAAAAACAAGAAAATTGATCATGTTTTATTTATGTAAAACCAGCAGGTTGCTTAGGCTGAAGGCTATTAGCCCTACCCTAACAGCCTACAGTCTAACAGCCTACAGCCTATAACCTAACAGCCTGGAAACAGATACGCTGGAAGTTGATTTGGGTTGTGGGCATCGCCAGCATTAGCTCTCTCTTATCAACTCCAGCAATTCGGCGGCGCTGATCCGGGCGCTGACATCGGCCCCCTCAAGCAGCGAATTGGCAAGGTCCCGTTTTTCCTGATGCAGGCGGACGATTTTGTCTTCAATGGTATTGGCCGTAACCAGCCGGTACACGGTGACCGGCCGTTTCTGGCCGATCCGGTGAGCCCGGTCCGCGGCCTGGTCCTCCACCGCCGGATTCCACCAGGGATCCATATGAATCACATAGTCGGCAGCGGTCAGGTTCAGCCCCAGCCCGCCGGCCTTGAGACTGATCAGGAAGAGATCGCCCTCGCCGTCCTGAAAGGATTCGACCTGTTGCTGCCGCTCCCTGGTCGGCGTGGTCCCGTCAAGATATTTGTAGACAATCCCCTTGTTGTCAAGGTATTCACGGATCAGGGCCAGGTGGCCGGTAAACTGGCTGAAAACCAGGGCCTTATGGCGGCCGCCGAGCAGTTCATCCACGAGTTCGGCGAAAACTTCCAGTTTTTTCGAGGGAATCTTGGTTTCCGGCATGATCAGCCGGGGATTGCAGCAGGCCCGGCGCAAGCGCATGATCTCGGCCAATATCTGCAGGTGGCGCCCGGACTTCTCCGAGCTGCCTTCGATATTTTCCAGGGCCTGACGCCTGATGGCCTCGTAAAAATGAATCTCTTCCTGACTCATCTCCACCCGCAGGGTCACCTCGGTGCGCGGCGGCAACTCGTCGAGCACCTGGGACTTGATCCGGCGCAGCATAAAGGGCCGGATGATCTTCTTCAGCCTCATACGGGCGTCCCGGTCATGATGCTTTTCGATGGGAATACCGAAGCGGGCGTTAAACTGTTTATACGATCCGAGCAGGCCGGGATTGATAAACCGGAACAGGTTCCAGAGTTCCCCGAGATGGTTTTCAATCGGCGTGCCGGTGGTAATCAGGCAAAATTTTCCCTTGAGCCTCATGGCCGCCTTGGAACGCTTGGTCGCGGAATTTTTGATCGACTGTCCCTCGTCCAGAACGACGATCTGCCAGGGGACCGCCTCCAGCAATTCGACCTCCTGCTGCAACAGGGTGTAGCTGGTAATCAGGATATCAAATTTGCCCAGGCCCTTGACCATATTCCGCCGGTCAACGCCGCTCAGGGAATGAATTCTGAGTGTCGGCGCGAAACGGTTGATCTCGTGTTCCCAGTTCATGCAGACCGAAGTCGGCGCCACCACCAGGGAAGGCCCCTTATGAGTCAGGTGGAGGATAACCGCCAGGGTCTGCAAGGTCTTGCCCAGTCCCATGTCGTCGGCCAGGCAGGCGCCGATCCCGAGATGCGCCAGTCTGGTCATCCAGACAAAGCCATCGATCTGATAGTCCCGCAGTTCCGCCTGCAGGGTCGAGGGCACCTCCGGCACCATTTCCTGGCTTTCCTTGATGGACCGCAGTTGTCGCCGCCAGCCCTCGTCGACCGTGGTCTTCGCCTTGGTGGTCAAACCGTCAAGCGCCAGGGCGGCCAGGGGATGAACAAACAGTTCGTCGCCGCTGTCAGCCGCCTCGTTGTCGGCTACCAGGATCAGTTCATCAAGGCGTTTGCGAAACTCCTGGGTCAGGGCCAGAAACTGGCCGTCGCCCATGGGAATGAAACGACTGTGCGCCGCCCGCACCTTTTCAAGGAGCGTTTTGAGTTCGATGACCTCGTCCTGGTCGATCTCCAGCCTGCCGCTCAGGGCGAACCAATCCTGCTGGCTGGTACGGATGTTCAGGTTCAGCTGGTTGACCCCGGCCTGGCGATAGACGGCCAGCTTTTCTCCTTCCGGCCATTCCAGGATAACCCGGTCACGGATTTCATCAAGCTCCAGCAGGATCTGGAGGCATTCTTCCGGGTCGATCAGGTGCCATTCCCGGTCGTTTTCCTCCTCCATGTCAATGGCCAGATCAAGAATGGGGCAGCTTTCCTCGACTTCCCTGGCCTTTTCTTCCTCCAGCTTGAGGTTACGCCGCGTTTTCTGCCGACGACCGTTGACCTCGGCCATGAGATTGGCCACGCCCACGCCCGGCTTTAAATACGGCCCGACCCGGGAAAAAGGCTGGACAAACATCTCCAGGCGAAAACCGGTGCCATAGGGGATCAGGTGGACATGGATGGTCGAATCGGCCTCGACGACCTCGGCCCGCTGGCTCTTCAAATCAATGCCGATGGATGAATGCACGGTCATAAACGAGGCGATGTTGCCGATGGCATCCAGGACCTGCCGGCTGGCGCTCATGGGGACCCGCAGACCGTCGCGCCCCGTAATTCCCGCAACCCGGCGATGATTGTCATCAACGAGAATAATCCGGAAACGGGTCGGGGTTTCCTGCCAGACGGCGACCTTGCCCTCGCCGATATCCTGGGTAAAACGAATAAAAAGAAAGCTGCCCTGCTGCTCCACCAGCAGCTCGGGCTCGCCGGCAAGCAACTCAACCGGGGTATAAACCGATTTTTCGAGAAAGATAAGGGGGTGGCCGACCATGGCCGGCAAGGCGACATCCAGGTCAAAGCAATAACCGCTGATCTTCGTCGACACCTCGCTGTTCAGCCACAGGGCGGAGCAGATGCGGCGATCCTGCGCGGTCAGGAAATCCAGCTCCCCGGGGGCCGCCAGGCGGCTCAGGGCAATGGACCGGCCCTTACTCCAGCCGCCGTCGGCCTTCTTCATCTGCTCCTTCGGGGTAATCTGCAGAACACCGTCCCGGTAATCAACCAGCCAGACAAGCCTGGTGGTCTGTTCCGATTCGCGGACCCGGCTGGTAATACTGATCAGCTCCTGCAGACTGTGTTTCCACGAACCCTGCGGTTCGATGATATTGACGATGGTCCGGCAGCCAAGATCACGGCGCAACCCCTCCGCCGCCTCGCCGTATTTTGCATTCCCGTCCCCCAGTTCGCCCAGCAGCCGGGCCGCCTCCATGGCCGGCCACAGGAAATCATTGGCCAGCCCATCCTGATAGAGGGTAACGAGCGACGCCTGAAAATCATCCGGGATCTCGACCCCGATCCAGTACAGTGACAATACGGCAAACAGCGTGGTCGGAAAACGATTTTCGGCTTTCAGTTGTTCGGTGAGCACCATCATGTCTGGCATGTCGCTGCCGGCCGAGCGGACGACCGCATCGATAAAACGAAACGAGGTCTCCTCGGGACAGCCCCGGAATAAATCCATCACGGTCGCAATATGGCGGCGGATGGCGGCCCGGTCTCCATCCTGGTTCCGGTCAAGCAGGGCCAGCAGGAAAAACAGGCCCGGCAGGCCGAAGAAAAAATTGTCCTGCCGGCCGGAATATTCCTGTTGCAGCTTCAGATCCTGCTCATACAGGGTAATGGCCCGGCCGGTATCACCGAGGAGAAAAGCAAGCGTGCCCTGAAAACCCGCCCCCTCGAAAGAAGCGCCGTGTTTCTGCAATAATCCCTGCAGATCGGCAAAACGGCCCTGCAGGAGAAGATACGTTGCCAGCAGACGATGGAACGGCACCAGTTCGTCAGGGTCATGGTCCATGGCCGATTCTTTTTCAAGATATTCAAGCACCGGCCCGTAATGTTGCAGATGTTCAGCACTGTAATGACAGATTTGATTCAGGAGAAAAAACTGCATGGAGCGCGGCAGACCGCCGAACCACTTGGCGTCAAAGTCCTTGGCAGCGACGATAACCGCCGGCGGCTCCTTGCCCGCCAGTTCCGTACACTGCTCGTTAATGAAGGCAAGGGCCTGGTCGATTTTATCAAAATTGCCGCTGTAGACACCGATACGAAACTGCCGCATGGCCCGCCAGCAGCGGGTCGACAGCTTGCCGTACATATAGGAAACCGAGGCCTCCCGCTCGACAAACTCGGCCAGCTCGCCGAACAGACCGTTTTTCACCGCCTCCCTGGTCAGCCGTTCCGCCAGGGTTGCAGGACAGCGATTCCCCTCGTTCAACAGACCGGCAGCGTGCAGACGGGAGATAATCAGCCGGAATTCATCTTTGGACGGCCGGGGCTCGTCCGGGAAAGGGGCATCGGGCCGGGCCAGGCAATTGAACAGAAAAGAAACCGAAACCGGTTCGTAGATAACGGAGATCAGTTGCAGGAGATGACGTTCAAAGGGCGCAAGGGTATCATAGGCGGCAATGTCGTTCTGGTGGTCTTGTTCTTCTGAGATCATGAATCATCCGGGATAGTAATAGCCAAAAAAACCAATCGTCACACATTACCACGGATCGCCTTTTTATTTAACAAAAAAGTAACAGTCAGGGAGCCGGGATGAAGGCCGGAGCGGGAAACCGGAGGCCGGCTACCGGCCGCAGGACGGCGATACGCCCGCCGCTCACGGCCTTAGCCGGCAGAGGCGCCGGCCCTGTTCGCGCAGGACAGGAAGCAGGGCCGGCCGCCGGTTGATTGAAGACGCTACTGCAGGATCTGCGAATTGGTCCAGATTTTGGATTTGCTCTGCATATACGCAAGCCAATCCATGAGCAGACGGCTCTGGGTCGAGGCCAGAAGCCGGGCTTTCAACTGCCGACGTTGGGCTTCGTTGATTTTCGCCGCCCCCTCCCGTCTCTCTTTCAGTTGAAAGACATAAAATTCACTGCCGACGGCCACCGGTTCCTTGGGCAGAGGATTTTTCAACGACAGGGAAAAGGCCTGAACAACCACCTGGGACGGGATGCCGTTTCCGGCGGCGGAACGTTTCAGATAACCCGACTCCTGCAGCCGGGCGGTTTTGCTCACGACAGCGGCAAGTCCTTTCTTCTCGCGGGCCGCCTTCAAGAGGGACCGGGCCGCCTGCCGGGCCAGCTCAACCCCCTTTTCCTTCCGGTAATCCGCCTCCACCCGGTCGCGGACAGTCTTCAGGGCGGGCACCACCGGCTCCCGGATATCATCGACGAACAGGATGGCATAGCCCTTGCCGGTCTCGACCAGGGAGCTGAGTTCTCCCTTTTTCAGGCGAAAGGCCGTCTGCAGAAACTTCGGGTCGGCGACAATTGTTTTCGGCGGCGCACTGCGGGTAAAATAACCCGTTTCGATGACTTTCTCGCTCTTGTTACTCTGACTGTACTTTTTGAGACTGCCGGAACGAATAATGTCTTCATAGGCGGCGGAGGCGCGTTTAAACGCCTGCGCTTTCGCCTGCTGCCGCTTCATGGCGGCCGCTATTTCGCCCTTGACCTGGTCAAAGGAACGGATGAATGCCGGCCGCACCGCCACCAGCTTGATGATATGATAGCCGAATGGTGACTCGACAACCCCGCTTATTTCGCCGGGCTTCAGGCTGAAAACCACATCGTCAAAAGACTTGACCATCCGGCCGCGGCTGAAAAAGCCGAGGTCGCCGCCGGTGGCGGCGGTCGGTCCCTCGGAGTATTTCCTGGCCGCCGCGGCAAAATCCATCCCGCCCCGGACCAGTTTCAAGACCGCTTCCGCTTTCTTCTTCTCGGCCTCGCGCACCTGGTTGCCGGCCGTCCGGGAGACCTTGAAAAAGATATGGAGGGCATGACGCTGCTCCGGTACTATGAATTTTGCCTTCTCCGCCTCGTACCGCGCTTTGACCGCACCGTCGGCGAGCTTGATGTTGTTCATATACCGGTCAAAATCAAAGTAGAGATACTTGAGCCGGATCTGCGGTTCGGGGAGATAAGCTTCCTTGTGCCGTTCGTACCAGGCCGCGAGATCCTTGTCTTTCACTTCAACCTTGTCCTGAAAATCCTCCCCCTTCATAACGACATAGGCCAGCTTCACTTCCTCGTTGGCATAATCGATCCGGCTTTGTACCTCGCTGTCGTCGACCAGGGCGAAGCTGCGAATACTGTCGCTGACCCGCTGGATCAGCAGGTCGTGACGCAGGCCCTCTTCAAACGAGGCCGGGGTCATTCGGTTCTGAGCCAGCACGGCCTTGTAGCGTTTCATGTCAAACCGGCCGTTTTGCTGAAAAACAGGCATATTCTTGATTTTCAGCTGGATGGCCAGCTTGCTGACGGGAATCCCCATAGCACGGCCGCCCTGCCGCAGCAGCTCCCCCCTGATGAGCTGGCCCAGGACCTGGCGTTTCAAGTCCATTTTTTTGAGGATGTCCCGGGGAATTGAACCGCCGAATTGCTGACGATAATTCTCCAGTGCCCGGTCATAGCTGCTCTGAAAATCCCGGACCGGGATGTCCTCTCCATTCACCACGGCAACAGAGTTGCGCTTGTTCATGAAATTGGTGCCGACTCCCCAAAAGACGAAGACAATTATAATGGCCAGCACCATGATCTGGATCACCGTGGACTGGGCCTGTTTCCGTAACATAGTCAGCATAATCTGTCTGCTCCTTAAATAATAAACAAAAGGCAAATACGTACCAGTGGTACGAAAATTAAAAATGATGGCTATCAATACCCTAAAATCGGGCTAACTTGCCAGTGAAAAATGCAAGGCTTACCGGGAACATGAATGATTGACCATTCATTTTAAAAAAAACAGGCCGTATACTTGACAAAGGAGTTGTGCTATAGTAAATATTTCACACTCTGTTTATAGGGGAAAAATCAAATCAATTATGACTTTGCACCAAGGAGGAAAACATGGCAGCAGTTATCGAACACAACGGTAAATCCTATAATGTTGATGAAGACGGATTTCTCGCCAATGGTATGGACGAGTGGGATGAAGGCTGGGTCGATTACGTCAAAAGCACTGAAGGAATCAGTGAGTTGACCGATGAGCACCAGAAAGTCATCGATGCCCTCCAGGAGTACTACAAAAAGAACGGCATTGCCCCGATGGTACGTATCCTTTCCAAGACCACAGGTTTCCCCCTGAAACGTATCTACGAGCTGTTCCCCAGCGGACCTGGCAAGGGAGCATGTAAGATGGCCGGCCTGCCCAAACCGACTGGTTGCGTCTAATCAGTAGCAAGGACATCTTGAAGTTTACGAGGAAGGTTGCATGGCAACCTTCCTCTTTTTTTCCAGCCGGACCCACAACCATCGTGTTGATCACCGATCAGCCGGGGTCCTTTCTCTGTTCTATTCGTGCGGCAACGCTATGTTGCAACCGGCCGGCAACGAGCCGGGCATGAATCTTCTCAACCTCCCGATCATAATCATCCTGGCAAAGCCGGGCGCCGCGCAGTCCGCCGCGCAGGTTTATTTCCGTGAGCCGGAAATCGCCTGAGGGCGATATCAGCAAGTCGATGTGGGCATATGGAAAATCGGCCCGCGCCATGACCTCATGGCAGAATTCGGCCTGCTCCACGCTCAAGTCCCAGGGCGACCCGGTGCCGCCGCAATGAAGATTATGGCGGAAGTTGTGCGGATTGTGCCGCTGGTACGCGTCCACGGTGTCCCCCAGCATTACGACCCGGACATCGCGGCACTCCTCCAGAAACGGCTGGGCCACGAAGGGGAAGCGAAGCACGCCCAGAACCGCTTGGCTGTACACCTCTTCGATTGATGAATACA
>JAADIK010000030.1 GCA_013151365.1 Deltaproteobacteria bacterium | reverse complement strand
GCGGCTTACAGGTTTATATGAAAATAAATAATAACGACGCAGAGGCGGACGGTTCAGACAAACATGCCTTTTTCCGGCGGCTGCCGTTTCTCAATCAGGCCGGCTTCCGTCAGCGCTTCGGCCAGTTTATAGAAATCATCGCTGTTCGGGTGTCCCTTGGCGGCCGGCGCGTCTTTGAGCCAGGCCGGTTGCGGGTCCTTGTTGGCGGCATTTTCCAGGGTCTTTGCCGATACTTCTCCGGGGCAGTCGAAATCGCCGACAATTTGAGCGCCCGCTGCCAGTTCGCGCGCCCGGTTCATGCCGATTGCGGCATAATCGGAGTTGGCTGCCGAGCCGTGGGTCGCAAAGAGAAAGAGCTTGCCGACGCCCGTGCATTTTTTCAGGTATTCCTGACTGTCGGGATCAGGCTGTCCGCCCTTGAACCAGAAGCCGACCGCTACCACATCATAACCGGACGGATCCGGGGCTGACGCGACCGGTTTGATTTCTTTGTCTCCGTCCAGCCGGGAAAAAATGAATTCCGCCAATTTTTTTGTATTTCCACTCCTCGATGAGTACACAACAAGCTGTTTCATTAGTTCTCTCCTTTGGTTAAATAACAAAGTGTAATGAAATATGTTTGGACAAATTACAACCCGAGGTGGTGTGAGATGTTGGTGCGGGCAACACGAACATCCGCCCTGCAAGGCTGGTTTAAAGATGGGAAATGTTTGCGGCCGCCGGGCCGGAGACTGACATAACCATTTGTTTTAACTTATGTGTATTATTTTATAGCGTTTCTCCTCGCACCTCAAGGCGTTTTTTAAAGATTACGATGACATTCTCCCTGATCCGTGAGCGTTCGAGCACTGTGCGGATACAAGGTCTTTATATTCAATCCTGGTATTTACGGGGTAGCTGCACTATAATATGACCTGAATCCGGATATTTTTTTTATTATAGAGTCGCTGGCAGATTGGTGCATATCATACTTTTTTCATTTGGTTTCAAATACGGTCCTCCCGAGGCGGACACGGTCTTTGATGTGCGCTTTCTGCCCAATCCGTATTGGGTGCCGGAGTTGAAACCGTTTACCGGACTGCATCAACCTGTTGCTCAATATGTTTTGAATAATTCCACCGGTCAAGAGTTTTTAATTTCGGTGGAAGTTTTTCTTGAATTTTTTCTTGCCGTTCATCAGAAGGCCGGCCGGGAAGAGTTGCGCCTGGCCGTGGGCTGTACCGGCGGCAGGCACCGTTCCGTAGCCGTGACCGAGTCTCTGCGGCGGTTCTTGGACGGTCAACCGTTTACCGCGGATATTTTTCACCGTGATATCGACAAGGATAGGCCATCCGGGAAGGGTGGCGGCGCGTAAGTTTTAAATCGGCGGCGATGGCCGGTCATCAATATCATGTTCAACCATGGAGGATTATTATGAATGAATTGCTCAAGAATGTTTTATACTTAAGCGCCGGGGCCGTTTTCCTGACCAAGGACAAGATCGAGGCGTTAAAAGGCGAACTGATCGGCAAGGGCAAGATGACCCAGGAGGAGGGCAAACAGTTTGTCGACGAACTGGTCAAAAAATCCGAATCCATAAAGGAGCAGCTCGAAGAACGAATCCAGCAGGTGGTTGCGGAGCAGCTCAAAAAGATGAATGTCGCCACTCACGACGATATCGCCGCCTTGAACGCCCGGATCGATGAACTGGTGAAGGTTGTTGAAAAAGGTCAATCCGAGGGATGAACTGACGTTCTGCCGGGGGAAGCATGTTCAGTATCAGGAAACTTGGCGCCATAGGCCGCACGTACCGGCATCTTAACCGCTACCGCCGGATTCTGCGGGTCCTGTTCAAGTACGGTTTTGCCGACCTGGTCGAGGGGCTGCATATTGACCAGTACCTTGAAACCGGCCTGCAGATGATCAACCGCAAGCCGCGCGAACAGATAGAAAAAAAATCCCGGCCCGAACGGCTGCGGATGGCCATGGAGGAACTGGGGCCGACTTTCATCAAGCTGGGCCAGCTGCTTTCAACCCGTCCTGATTTTGTTGCTCCCGCCTATCTGAGTGAACTGGCCAAGCTGCAGGATGATGTCGCGCCTTTCCCGGCAGAGGCGGTGGATGATATCTTTTTCACCGAGACCGGCAAAAAGCCCGGTGACCTGTTTCAAAGTTTTGAAGAGCGGCCCATGGCCGCGGCCTCTATCGGCCAGGTGCACCGGGCCACCCTGCTTGACGGGAGCGAGGTCGTGGTCAAGGTGCAGCGGCCGGACATTGAAGAGATCATCGCCGTCGACCTGGAGATTCTCGCGCACATTGCCTCGCTGATGGAACAGTATCTGGAAGAGGTCCAGGGACATCGGCCGACGGTCATTGTCGAGGAGTTCGCCCGCAGCCTGGCCCGGGAGATCGACTATACCGTCGAGTCCTTCAATATCCAGCGTTTCGCCCGGCAGTTCAAGGGCAATCCGGCCATCTATGTGCCGGCGATTTACAGCGATCTTTGTACCGAACGAATCCTGGTTATGGAATATGTCAGGGGCGTCAAGGTGTCGCACGTCGAGACCCTGCGGCAGCAGGGCGCCGACCTGCGCCTGCTTGCCGCCCGGGGCGCCAACCTGATCATGGAACAGATTTTCGTGCATGGTTTTTTTCATGCCGATCCCCATCCCGGGAATATCACCATCCTGCCCGACAATGTGGTCTGTTTCCTTGATTTCGGGATGATGGGCCGGCTCGGCCGCAAGGACTGCGAGGATTTTACCGATCTGGTGTTCTATATCGTGGCCCGCAATGAACGGCGGGTGACGGAGAGCGTGCTCAAACTGACCATTCAGTATGACGAAGTGGATCGTGACGCCCTGGCCCGCGACCTCGCGGAGCTGTTGGACCGTTACGTCTATCTGCCGCTGAAACAGCTGGAGGCCGGAAAAATCCTCCAGGACCTCCTGCACCTGGTCGCCCACCATAAACTCTATTTCAAACCCGATCTCTACCTGATGATGAAGGCGCTGGCCACGGTCGAGGGGGTCGGGCTGATGCTGGACCCCGACCTTGAACTGATCAGCCTCGCCGAACCGTTCATGAGAAAGGTCAAGTCGAACCGGATGCGGCCGAGCCGGCTGGCGGAAGAGACCAGCATCACCAGTTCCGAATATTTGAAGTTGATTCGGGGGCTTCCTGAAGAGCTGGGTTCGATTATGAGTCAACTGCGGGGGGGACGCCTGAAGATCGAGATCGAGCATAGCGGCCTTGACCTGCTGCGGTCCGCCCTGGACCAGGTCTCCAATCGTATCGCCTTTGCCATTGTCCTGGCCTCGCTCATTATCGGTTCTTCCCTTATCGTTCTGTCCGGTATCCCTCCGAAATGGAACGGGATTCCGATTATCGGCCTGTTCGGGTTTCTCTTCGCCGGGATAATGGGCTTCTGGCTCCTGATCTCCATTATTAGACATGGCCGCATGTGATTTTTCTGCCGGCATCCCTCACCTTGCGGTATTACCGTCCCTGCTGATCCGTTGATTGTCTCTCCCCGAGACACAGGGCCAAACAGAGTTTTTTTATTTTGTTGTACTCCCTGTAAGAGTCATTCCCCCGGTTTTGTCGCCCCTGCCGAACTCTGACGATCCGTTGTTGATATCCGGGAGCCGTTACGGGTTGACAGGGAGAGATTGATACATATATTATGGAAATAACAAATGATATTTGTTTGATGTTCAGGGCCGTTACTGGTTCGGCCATCATTTTTGGGTCGGCGGAAGCCGGCCGATCCGGCAGTTTTATCGGGATCGTCAATGGAGAAAACGGAAAAGGTCAGGGGGAGTCTGTGGAAATCGGACCGGCTGTGAATGGAGCAACGGAAGAGATCGACTGCTGCCTGTCGGCTGTTGCCGGCAGCTGTCGCGTCAATATGGATGACTGGTTGCAGTCGAATACTTTTCATTACAGCCAGTTCAGTGATCTGCCCGCCCTGATCAGGGAGAAAAACAGGCAGGGCTTGACCATCTCGCTCTGCATCCCGACGCTGAATGAAGAACAGACGATCGGCAGGGAGGTGACACTGTTCAGGTCCGAACTCCAGGACCGTTATCCCCTGCTCGACGAAATCGCCGTGATCGATTCCGGCTCGACCGACCGGACCCTGGCGACGGCCGCCGCGGCCGGGGCCGATGTCTATCTGGCCGCGGACATCCTCCCGGAAATGGGGCATAGGCAAGGCAAGGGTGAAAACCTGTGGAAGGCCGTCTATCAGCTGCGGGGCGATATCATTGTCTATGTCGATGCGGATATCAGGAATATCCGCCGCCGTTTTGTCTACGGCCTGGCTGCCCCCCTTATCTTCAGGCCTGAAATCAAGTACGTCAAGGCCTTCTATGACCGGTCGGCAGACCCGGCCGCCAGCCGCCGGTCCCCGGGCGGCGGGCGGGTGACCGAACTCCTTGTCCGGCCGCTGTTCTCACTCTTTTTCCCGGAGCTGACCGCCATGATTCAGCCGTTGTCGGGGGAGTACGCGGTTCGGCGGGAAGTCCTTGAACGGCTTTCCTTCCCTGTCGGCTACGGTGTCGAGACCTCGCATCTCATCGATGTCTATTCAGAGTATGGACTGGCGGCCTTTGCCCAGACCGATCTGGTTGAACGACTGCACCGCCATCAGGATCTGCCGGACCTGGGCAAGATGTCCTTCGGCATCCTGCGAACCTTTCTTGAACGGCTCAAGGCCGGGGGAATCGTCCGCGGTCTGCCTGATCTGACCGCCTGTCTCCGCCAGTTCGAGGCCCGGGGCAAATGCTGCCGCCAAGTCATCCATGAAATTCCCGAAGAAGAACGGCCCCCCATGATCGAAATCGAGGCCTACAGGAAGAAAATCAGCCTGACGCGCTGATTTTTTTTATTATTCCATGCGGTTGGCCTTCATCCATTATCATCTGCAACCCGGCGGGGTCACCAGGGTTATTCAGCACGGGCTGGAGGCCCTCAAGGGACATGACGCCGAAACGGTCGTCCTGACCGGGGAACCGCCAGACGGGGACTGGCCGAGTGAGTACCGGGTCATTCCCGGCCTGCGCTATGAAGAAGTTCGACCGCGGATTTCGTCCGTCGAGCTGGCCGCGCAGCTGGAACAGTCGGCCCGGGAATGGCGGTTTGCCCGATGTCTGGCATGTGCATAATCACAGCCTGGGCAAGAACCTGGCCCTGCCGAAAGCGCTTTGCCTGCTGGCGGAAAAAGGCCATCGCCTGCTCCTCCATATCCATGATTTCGCCGAGGACGGCAGGCCGGGTAATTATCGCCGGATGCTCGACCAGCTGGCCTGCGGCAAGCCGGAAACGATGTCCCGCCTGCTCTATCCGAGCGGCGGCAATATTCACTACGCGGTTCTCACCGGCCGCGACTTTGGCTTTCTGAGCCGGGCCGGGGCCGACCCCGCCTGTCTGCACCGGCTGCCGAATCTCGTCAAGCTGGCCGAGGTTCCGGCGCCGGCGCATGGTGACCATGTCCATGGTCACGGCAATATCTGGCTCTATCCGACCCGGGCCATTCGGAGAAAGAATATCGGCGAGTTTCTTCTCTGGGCGGCCGTGTCGTCCGGGGAAAAACTTTTTGCCACGACCTCTGGTCCTTTGAATCCCAGGGAACGGCCCCGCTACGAGGCCTGGCGGCGCCTGGCCGCGCAGTTGCGGCTGCCGGTCGAGTTCGAATTGGCCAACCGGCCGGGCTGCTGCTTCGAGGGCCTGCTCCGGGAGGCGCAAGTCCTGCTGACGACGAGCATGGCCGAAGGATTCGGCATGGCCTTTCTTGAACCCTGGCTGGCCGGGCGGCCGGTCTGCGGCCGGGACCTGCCCGAGATCACGGGGGAGTTCCGGGAAGAGGGCCTTTGTCTGCCGCATCTCTATGAACGGTTGAATATTCCGGTGCGCTGGCTTGGCCGGGAGAGAATCGCCGCCAAGGCGCGGGCCGGGCTGCGGCGGAGTCTCGCCGCCTATGGCCGCAAGCCGGGCCGGGACGACCCGGACCGGGTCCTTGCCGCCTGGATCAGTGCCGACCGTGTTGATTTCGGCCGGCTTGATGAAGAGCTGCAGGAAACCGTGCTGCGCCGGGTTGTCGAGAGTCCGGCCGAGGCCGGGTCGCTGGTTCCCTGCTCCCTGCCCGATCCGGCCCGCTGTGCAAAAAATATCGAGCCGAACCGCCGGATTCTCCAGGAGAAGTACGGCCTTCAGGCCTACGGCAGAAAATTAATGAGGGTGTACGGCCAACTGCTGTCATCCCGGGTGTCCGCTATCGGCTGTCTCAACGGCGAGACCCTGCTCGATTTCTTCCTGGCCCCGGAACGGTTGGCCCTGTTGCGGGTGGATTAGGTCCGGAATTAAACAGGGACGATGCGGAAAATTTGTTTTTTCGAAGGGGAAATCAAAGAAGGGAAGGAAATCACCAGATTCTGCATTGGCTGGGGGACAGGGATTCGAACCCCGATAGGCAGAGTCAGAGTCTGCTGTCTTGCCATTAGACCATCCCCCAGTCCGGTATTTGGAAGGCTAGTAAATTAGAAGGATCACTTAGAGATGTCAAGGGAAAAGGTAACTGCGGATCGAGGTTATGGCGGTTTTTCGTTTATTCCGCGCGCTCCGGTCCTTGCCAGCGCTTCAGGCCGGGAATCTTGATGCCGATCTGGTCGCACAGGCGGCCGGCGAAATGGCCGGCCATGGCCTGCAAGTCCTCGGGTTGCTGGTAAAACGACGGCATGGGAGGGCAAACGACAGCGCCGGCGTCATGCACGGCCAGCATGTTTTTCAGATGCGTTCGATTCAAGGGCGTCTCCCGGACGGCAAGCAGCAGGGGCCGCCGTTCCTTCAGGGAGACATCGGCCGCCCGGTGGATGAGATTGCCTGAGATGCCGCCGGCAATAGCGCCCAGGGTCCCGGCCGTGCAGGGCAGGATAATCATGGCGTCATAACAACTTGAGCCGCTGGCCATGGGGGCCGTGAAATCATCGATGTCGAACCAGCAGTCCACCCCGCGCAGTTCGGCCGGGTCGAGATCCTGCTCCAGGCGCAGTACCTTGCGGCCGGCGTTTGAAATAACGGCATGAACCGTGACGTCCTGCCGGCGCAGGAGTTCGAGCAGGGCGGTCACGTACAGCATGCCGGTTGCCCCGGTGACGGCCAGGATGATGCGTTTGGTTGCGGCCACGTTTTATTTAACTCCGATATAGATGTTGACGATGCCGAAGGTCAGCGGTTTCCGCTCGGTGTGACTGAAACCGGCCTGGCGCATCATGTCAAGCAGTTCTTCCGGTTCGTAAAAAGCGGCAATGGAACTGGCCAGGTACTCGTAGGCCTCCTTGTCACCGGACACCAGGCCGGCAACCGCGGGCAGCACCTTGTTCAGGTAGAAGGCGTACAGGGGCCTGATGATCGGATTGCGCGGCCGGGAAAACTCCAGGATCAGCAGTTTGCCGCCCGGTTTGATCACCCGGTGCATCTCCTGCAGTCCCTGCAGGGTCCGGGCCAGGTTGCGTACCCCGAAGGCCACGGTGCAGCCCCAGAAGGTATCGTCCGGGGCCGGGATCTCTTCGCCGTCGCCGCAGACCGGGAAAATCCGCGGTTTGCGGTGATCGTCGGGCAGTGCCTGCATCCCGCTGCGCAGCATGTCCTCGCAGAAGTCAACGGCCAGGACCCGGCGTCCTTTCGCCTGCCGGGTCAGCTCCAGTGACAGGGGCAGGGTGCCGGCACAGAGATCGAGCACGCTCCCGTCCGGGAATTCCTTGAGCAGGCGGGTCGTTTTCCAGCGCCAGTATTTGTCAATCTGCATGGAGAGCAGGGAATTGAGCAGATCATACCTGGAGCTGATGGCGGCGAATTTGTTCCGCACAAACTTCTTTTTTTCTTCAGGCTGGTTTAATTGTGGCATGCTGTGTCGGTTTCCGTTTTGTGCGAGTCATATTGCCGGGAAAATTTTGAGCGGCAGGGCTTGTTCGTCCGCCTCGTTGCGGCTGATAAGATAGGTGAAAAATTTTTCCAGGGCCTGCTGTTTGGTCGGCCCGAGATCGTATTCGATACCCTGCAGGTAGCGGAAACAGGCTGCCGGGTCCACCGAATCCGCCAATGCTGTTTTACAAGGTGCGATAGTGCGTTCAAGCCCTGCGGCGCGACAATGCAGAAGGGCGTCCCTGATCGCCAGCGCCGTTTCCGGCTCCGAGCGGACAAAATCTTCGCGGATTGCGCAAATCGAGAAGACAAAGGGCAGCCCGGTGGTTTGGTGCCAGAACTCGGCCAGATCGATCTGCACCGGGTAACGGTTTTCAAACTTGATCCGCAGGGCCTCGTCGCCGATAGCCAGCACCGCGCCGATTTTTCCGTCCGGTTCCCGGCGGCCGGAAATCTCGCCAACGACATATTCGGGCCGCACGTGAAAGAATTCTTCCAGGATGATCCGCACCAGGCGGATCGAGGTGTCGGACTGGCCGGTGAGCAGAACCAGCCGGCCGGTCAACTCCGCCGGCGCCACGGTGGAGAAGAGAAAGACGCTGCCCACGGGGCCGGTCGCGCTGATGGACAGGTCGGCAAGTATCCGGTATTTTGCCGGCCGGGCCGCGTACTCGTACGAGGAGACGAAGCCGAGATCGAGTTCGCCGGCCGCCAGCAGCCGGTTGAGGGCGCTCGGCGGCGCCTCGGTGACCTGCCAGTCAGGCCGGTTGATCGTCGCCTTCCACACCTCGTAAATAGGGGCGGTATTGATATAGTTGACCATGCCGATACGGGCCATAGGTAACACCTCACAGGGGTTATAACTAGGCGGTTTCACATACCATAAACCTGTAACTGCTTACGGCCATAGATCCTCCGCGATTCAAACCCAGACGGGTTGAACGGCGCCGCCGCCCGTGACAAGATAGTCCAGGAGCTGACCTGGCGCCTTGATCCCGTCCGGCAGGGGCACGGCCAGGAAATCCGCTGATTTCCCGGGTTCCAGGGTCCCGTAGTTTTGCTCTATTCCCAGGGCCGTGGCGCCGCCCAGCGTGGCCATGGCGAGAATGGCCGCCGGGTCGAGATCAGGGTGGTCTTCATGCAGCAGCCGCATTTCCCGCCACAGGGAAAG
>JAADIK010000033.1:5151-10715 GCA_013151365.1 Deltaproteobacteria bacterium | reverse complement strand
CAGGGCGGGGATTTCCCGGCAGTGGTTCGGGAATGCAAGTCTATGTTCCGGAAGGTCAAGGTCGTCAAGCCCGACAGTTCCCGCCGGGAAAGCCGGGAAGTATTTATTCTGGGGCAGGGCTTTCAACCCCGGCGGCACAGCAGGAAGCAGGAGAAGCCGTAAGGGCCTGCAAATAGATACCTGAATCCGTGACGGCTTGAGGTGATGATCCATGTAATATGTGTAATTTATTACGTTATTGCTGAATAAAATCATTTTATGGTCTTCACCGCGCCGGGCGCCCGATAACGGCGCATCTGCTGCGTTGACAACTCGTTGATATCACACCAGGATAATCAACATCGTTGCCGCCTTGCATCTGCACCGCTCTCGAACGCTCACGGATTCAGGAGATAGTGACGAGAAAATTGAAAAACTGAAGGAGTTATAACGTGTCCGGACATTCGAAATGGAGCACGATCAAACGGAAGAAAGGCGCCATTGATGCCAAGCGGGGCAAAATTTTTACCAAGTTGATCAAGGAGATCACCGTGGCGGCGCGGATGGGTGGCGGTGATGTGGATGCCAACCCGCGGTTGCGCAGTGCCGTGAATACGGCCAAAGCGGAAAATATGCCCAAGGATAATATCGAGCGGGCGATCAAGAAGGGAACGGGCAATCTCGACGGGGCCAACTATGAAGAGATTCTCTATGAGGGGTATGGTCCCGCCGGGGTGGCGATTCTCGTTGAGACCATGACCGATAACAAGAATCGGACCGTGGCCGATATCCGTCATTTTTTCGCCAAGGCCGGGGGTAATCTCGGCGAGTCGGGCTGCGTGGCCTGGATGTTTGACAAGAAGGGGCTGATTCTCATCGACAAGGGGGACATCTCCGAGGAAGAGTTGATGGACATCGCGATTGAAGCCGGGGCCGATGATGTACTGGAAGATGATGAAGTCTTTCAGATTCTCACTGCGCCTGAAGATTTCAACCAGGTGGTCGAAAACCTGGAGCAGAAGGGGTTTCAGCCGCAGGAGGCCACCCTGTCCATGGAGCCGAAGAATACCGTGGCGGTAACCGAGGAAAGGCCGGCGCGCTCTCTCTTGAAACTGCTCGGAAATCTTGAGGATCATGAAGACGTGCAGAAGGTACACGCGAACTTTGATATTCCCGACGAGCTGATGGAAACCCTTTCCTAGTGGCCTTTTTCCTCGTGTCCCGTCAAGCGCCAACTGACGCATTTTGCCCGTCCGGAGCAATGCCGGCGTGACCGGCGGCGATCGGATACTGGGCATTGATCCCGGTTCGCGGATCACCGGCTACGGGGTCATTGACCGGCAGGGTTCGAATCTTGGTTTTGTTTCCTGCGGGACGATTCGGACCGGCCGCGGCCGGCCGCTTGCCGAGCGTCTTGTTGAAATTTACGATGGGCTCGTCAATGTTATTGACCTGCATGCGCCTGATATAGCGGTCGTGGAAGAGGTGTTTGTCGCCCGTAATCCCCGTTCGGCCCTGTTGCTCGGCCAGGCCCGGGGGGTTGCCGTGCTGGCCGCGATGAAGAGCGGCATCAGGGTCTATGATTATACCCCGCGGGTGGTGAAGCAGGCGGTGGCGGGCTACGGTCAGGCCGACAAGGCCCAGGTGCAGCGCATGGTCCGCGCTCTGCTGGGGCTTTCGGCGCTCCCCGGCAATGACGCCGCCGATGCCCTGGCTGTTGCCATCTGTCACGCCAACCATTCTCCGTTCGTAACCGGACCGGCCGCGGGCTGATTTTTCGCCGGAAAAGAATAACTATTCAGGGACAAGCTGACAACTGCCATGCGACTATGATTGCCACCCTTTCCGGAATTCTTTTTTTCAAACAGCCCAATCAGCTTATTGTCGATGTGGGCGGTGTCGGCTACGAGGTCCTGGTATCGGCGCGGACCTATGATCGTCTGCCCGCTCCGGGTGACGAGACGTTCGTGTATGTTTACACAAGTGTCCGTGAAGACGCCATCACCCTGTACGGCTTTGGCGAGATGGACGAAAAAGAGCTGTTCCTGCTCCTGAACACGGTCTCCGGCGTGGGGCCGAAACTTGCCCTCGGCATCCTTTCCGGCATCTCGGTTCCGGGGTTGTGCGAGGCCATCGCCTTGAAAGACATGGACCGGCTGACCGGACTGTCCGGGGTCGGCCGGAAAACGGCCCAGCGTCTCTGCATGGAGCTGCAGGATAAAGTGGGCCGTTTCGCCAAGCCCGGAGCAGAGACGGACCGGGGGGTGCCGGACAAGGGGATGGTCGAGGACGACAGCTTCCAGAGTGCCGTATCGGCGCTGGTCAACCTGGGATATCCCCAGGCCCGGGCCTGGAAGGCCTTGCGGACAGTTCAGCAGCAGCACCCTGACGAGGCCGGCACCATGAAGATCGAAGAGCTGATCAGAGAGGCCTTG
Source organism: Deltaproteobacteria bacterium (assembly GCA_013151365.1). Lineage (GTDB taxonomy): Bacteria > Desulfobacterota > Desulfobulbia > Desulfobulbales > Desulfobulbaceae > BMS3Abin13. The sequence continues at coordinate 8,301 of JAADIK010000033.1, read as the reverse complement.
CGGTCCCTGGCTTGATTAAAAAACATGAGGTTGGCACGGACCCGGTTATGAATTTTGAAGAAGATGTGACGGGAAAACGGCTGGTGGCCGGCCGGGAAAGCCCGGAAGATGCCGGAATTGACGTTAACCTGCGCCCGCAGCGGCTGGATCAGTACATCGGCCAGGAGCAGCTGAAGAAGAGTTTGCGTATCTTCATCCAGGCTGCCCGCCAGCGGGGCGAGGCCCTTGATCACACACTGTTTCACGGTTTCCCCGGTCTGGGTAAAACCACCCTGGCCTATATTATTGCCAACGAGATGGAGGCCGGCATCAAGGTGACCTCCGGCCCGGTCATCGAGCGGCCGGGTGACCTGGCGGCCATCCTGACCAGTCTCCAGCCCGGTGATGTCCTTTTTATCGACGAGATTCACCGCCTGAACCATGTCGTGGAAGAGATCCTCTACCCGGCTATGGAGGATTTTCAGCTGGACCTGGTGATCGGCCAGGGGCCGGGAGCCAGAAGCGTCAAAATGGACTTGCCCCGCTTTACCCTGGTGGGCGCCACGACGAGGACCGGTCTGCTGACGCCGCCCCTGCGGGATCGATTCGGGGTGGTTTTGCGGCTAGATTTTTACAGCGCCGAAGAACTGGTGGCCATTATAAAACGTTCGGCCCGGTTGTTTGACATCGACATTGACGAGGAGGGCGCCCTGGAGCTCGGCTGCCGTTCCCGGGGCACTCCCAGGATCGCCAACCGCCTGCTCAGGCGGGTCCGGGACTTTTCAGAGGTTGGCGGGCACCTGAAGATCAACCGCGAGGTGGCGGACGAGGCCTTGACCATGCTGGCCGTGGACCGCTTCGGCCTTGACGAGATGGACCGGCGTATCCTGCTGACATTGATCGATAAGTTCCAGGGCGGTCCCATCGGCCTGGACACCCTGTCCACCGTGGTCTGCGAAGAGAAAAATACGCTGGAAGACGTGTATGAACCCTTTCTTATTCAATCGGGTTTTCTCATTCGCACGCCGCGCGGCCGCATGGCCACGGTTGCGGCCTATGAACATTTCGAACGGCCGGTTCAGCAGGCCCTGAAGAACCGGCCCGGACTCTTCGACTGATTCGGGAGGCGGATATGGTACGGAAACGCACGGTCAAAGATATCCTGGCAATGAAGCACGACGACGCCGGGATTTCCATGCTTACTGCCTATGATGCGTCCATGGCCCGGCTTCTCGACGAGAGCGGGGTTGATATTCTGCTGGTCGGCGACTCGCTGGGCATGGTGGTCCTCGGCTATGATTCAACGGTGCCCGTCACCATGGACGAGATGCTGCATCATGCCCGGGCCGTCGGCCGGGGGACGAAACAGGCCCTGGTGGTGGGCGATATGCCTTTTGGTTCGTATCAGGTCGGTGTGCGGGAGGCCGTGGTCAACGGCGTGCGTTTTCTCAAAGAGGCCGGCTGCGACGCGGTAAAGCTTGAGGGCGGGCAGGAGATGGGCGAAGTGGTGCGGGCCTTGACCCGTGCCGGTGTTCCCGTTATGGGGCATCTCGGGTTGACTCCGCAGACAGCCGGGCAGCTTGGCGGTTTCAAGGTCCAGGGCCGCGACTTGGCTTCGGCCCGGCGGTTGATCGCCGATGCCCGGGCTCTTGAGGAGGCCGGGGTGTTTGCCCTGGTCCTGGAGTGTGTGCCGGGGGAACTGGCCAGGATTGTTACCGGCGCGGTCGCCGTGCCCACCATCGGTATCGGCGCCGGCGCGGATTGCGACGGTCAGGTCCTGGTGACCAATGATCTGCTGGGCCTGTTTGATAAGTTTACCCCGGCATTTGTGAAACAATATCTGAACCTGGCCCCGCAGATCCGGGAGGCGGTTGCCGCCTTCCGGAACGAGGTGGCCGCCGGTGTCTTCCCGGCGGCCGAGCATACCTTCGGTTCCAAGGTGGATTTCGCTTCGATTCTGCAGGACGATCAGGAGGAAGGAAGCAACGGATGAAAACAGTTACGGCATCACGCATAACCGAGGCGGTCAGGGACCTGGCCGTCACGGCGGCCCATGATCTGGAGCCTGATATCCTGGACGCCCTGGTTGCGGCCCGGGACCGCGAGACCTCGCCCCTTGCCCAAAGCGTGCTGGAACTCCTGCTGCACAATGCCGATATTGCCAGCCGCGATGAGATTCCGCTCTGCCAGGATACCGGTATCTGTACGATTTTCGTCACCCTGGGCCAGGAGGTGCATGTCGTCGGCGACCTGGCGGCCGCGATTCAGGAAGGTGTGCGACAGGGCTACGAGGAAGGTTTTCTGCGTAAATCGGTCTGCGATGCGGTGACCCGGAACAATACCGGGACCAACCTGCCTGCCGTGATACACGTGGAACTGGAGCCCGGCGAGCGCTGCCGGCTCCGTTTCCTGCCCAAGGGCTGCGGCAGTGAAAACATGAGCGGTCTGAAAATGTTGCCGCCTTCCGCCGGTATTCCCGGGGCCGTTGATTATATCGTGGAGACGGTGGTGAACGCCGGCCCCAATCCCTGTCCGCCGCTCGTGGTCGGGGTCGGGATCGGCGGCACCTTCGAGAAGGCCGCGTTGCTGGCGAAAAAAGTCCTGCTGCGACCGCTGGGCAGGCCCAGTGAGCGCCAGGATGTCGCCCGGCTCGAAGAGCAGCTCCTGACGCGGATTAACCGGGAGGGCCGCGGGGTACTCGGCCTGGGCGGCTGCAACACCGTTCTGGCCGTCCATGTGGACACCTTCCCGACCCACATCGCCAGCCTGCCGGTGGCGGTCAACATCCAGTGTCACTCGCACCGGCACAAGGAAGTTGACCTGTAACCTGAATCCGTGAGCGTTCGAGAACGGTGCAGATGCAAGGCGGCACGAGGTTGATTATCCTAGTGTGATATCAACGAGTTGCCAACGCAGCAGATGCGCCGTTATCGGGCGCCCCGCAGGGCGGCGCGGTGAAGAGTGGAAAATGCGTTTATTTGAAAATAATTCAATAAATTTCCACTACTGCATGAAATGTTATCTCAAGCCGTCACGGATTCAGGTATAATTGTTCAGCTGCACTCCATCTTCGGGCGATCAGGCCGCCTCACATAGTCATACTATAGATTCGTTGGCCTGCTTACCCGAATATGGAGCACATCTGAACAGTTACCCTGCTCAAGCACCGTA
>JAADIK010000033.1:0-5146 GCA_013151365.1 Deltaproteobacteria bacterium | reverse complement strand
ACCGTAGGTTGGGTAGAGGAACGAAACCCAACAAACCGACTGGTGAAGGGACTATCTCCGGTCGTCCGGCGTAATATCATAACCCGGCGCCCGGCTTTAAACATCAGATGAGGAACAATATGTCACTGCTGAGAGCCCCGTCCGCTTTTGCCGCCGACTTTAAAGAGCTTGCCCTTCCCTTTGCGGACGGCGTGGTTGAATCCCTGCGGGCCGGCGATCTGGTGTATCTTTCCGGGACCCTCTATACGGGGCGGGACCAGACCCATCGCCGCCTCTGCGCCCTGCTTGACCAGGGGAAAGATCTGCCCGTCGACCTTGCGGGTCAGCTGCTCTATTATGTCGGCCCGAGTCCCGCCCGGCCCGGCAGGGTTATCGGGGCCGTCGGTCCGACCACCAGTTACCGGATGGACCCCTATACGCCCCGGTTGCTTGATCTGGGTTTGCGGGCCACCATGGGCAAGGGCTCCCGCTCCCTGCCGGTGCGCGAGGCCATGCAGCGGCACGGCGCGGTTTATCTCGCCGCCTTTGGCGGGGCCGGGGCCTTTCTCTCCCGCTGTGTCCGGGCCGTTGAACTGGTTGCCTTTGCGGACGCCGGGCCTGAGGCCATGTTTCGTTTTGAGGTCCTTAATTTCCCCGCCGTGGTGATTAATGACGTTGCCGGCCGCGATTTTTACGAACAGATCGCCGCCGGCGCCACTGCTTCCTGATTTTTTGCCCCACTTTGTGCCCCTTTTTTCCCGCTCCCGCCCGGCCGCAAGAGGTTTTTTCTTTTGTCCCCGGTTCTTTCTTTTTTGTTTTGTCCTGATAAAACAAAAAGTTCCCTGTGTGTATTCCTGTACGGTCCGGTAAGTTTTATTCCAGCTCCTCTTTTTTCTTAGCCGCTCCATTATTATTTTAGTGCGTTTTTGTGACTGTGGTACACTATATGTGGTAGGCTGGCTTATTCTCTGATATTTTTCAACCTGTTGATTTTCTGTGTTATTTTTCCTTGACTCTGCAATGCGCTTCGTATATTAATTATATTAGGTGGTATAAAGTGGTGAAAAGGGGTGTTTCGAGGAGGCCGGTGGTTTCAAGCGGTGAATAACGTGAAGGAAAAAGTTCCCGAATTTCGGTTCCGCAGCAGGTCGGAACATACGCTTGACGCCAAGGGCCGGCTCAATATCCCGAGCCGCTTTCGTGAGGTCCTGCGCGAAGTCTATTCCGAAACCCTGGTTGTCACCAACTGGCAGAAGAGTTTGAAGGCCTACCCGGTGGCAGAGTGGGAGCGGGTTGAAGAGAAGTTGCTCAACGAGGCACCTGGTCTGCCCGGCTTCAGTGATTTTGTTCGCTACGTCATCTCGGGCGTTACCGAATGTCATGTGGACAAACAGGGGCGGATCCTGCTGCCCGGCTCCCTGCGCTCCGAGTTCGGTTTCGGCAAAGAGGTGGTATTGAACGGGATGCTCGATCATTTCGAGATCTGGGACAAGGCCGCCTGGCAGGACGAGACCCGGCGGACCCGCGATAAGTTCGAGGATTTTGCCCCGGGTCTTTCGTCGCTGGGCATTCTCTAGTTGTGCGGCCATGGGCGGATCTCCATGTCCCGGTCCTGGCGGCTGAGGTCATCAGTTATCTGCAACCTGTAAGCGGCGGCCTTTATGTGGACGGGACTCTGGGCCTGGGAGGGCATACCGAGGGGATTCTCAAGGCGGCCGCCCCTGATGGCCGGGTTATCGGTTTTGAGTGGGATGAGCAGGCGGCCGGGCTGGCGGCGGAGCGCCTGGCAACATTCGGCCGGCGCCTGACGATTATCCGCACCAGCTATGCCGATCTGGCGGCGGCATTGCCGAAGGCGGGGATCGAAACCGTCGACGGCCTGTTGCTGGATCTCGGGGTTTCGTCACTCCAGCTTGACCGGGGAGAACGGGGGTTCAGCTTTCAGGCCGATGCGCCCCTTGACATGCGCATGGATGTCCGGCAGCCGGTGACGGCGGCGCAGCTTATCCGGCGCTTATCAAAGGAACAGCTGGCCGATATTTTTTACAATTACGGCGAAGAGCGGCAGGCCCGGCGCATAGCCGCCCATATTGTCAAGGCCCGGGAAGAACGGGCGGTGGAGACGACCAGGCAGCTTGCCGAAATCGTGGCCGCTGCCGTACCGAGAAAATTTCACCCGCGGAAGAGGCATATGGCAACCCGGGTTTTCCAGGCCCTGCGCATCGCCGTCAACCGGGAACTCGATAACCTGGTCCGGGTGCTCGCCGATGCGCCCTCGGTCCTGCGGCCCGGGGCCAGGATGTGCGTGATCACCTTTCATTCGCTGGAGGACCGGATCGTCAAGCAGGCCTTTGCCGCAAATCCGGCTTACGCGGTTGTCACCAGGCACCCGGTTGAACCCTTGCCTGATGAAGTAAAGGCTAATCCACGCTCCCGCAGTGCAAAACTCCGGGTCGCCGTCCGGACGGAGCGGGATGGGAATGAAGGGCTTTCTCCCGCCGGGTCCGGGTGAGCCGACGGGGGATGGGAACAAAATCAGTAACTTCAGGTACAGACGAAAAATCGCCATAACCTCGGGAGGACCGTGCCATGATAACAGGTTTCAGCTCAAAGCTTTTTCGCCCGCAGACCGTAATCGGCATACGTCAGAATGTAACGGTCCGGGCCGTCCCCGAAGTATCACAACGGTTGATCAGGCTGGTGGCGGTCATTATTTTTACGGGAATTGTTGTTGTTTTCTCGGTGGGCCAGTTCATGCACGGACGCATCGAGAGCGCCGCCGGCCGGATTGAGCAGTTGCAGGCCGTCCGTTCCCGGGTCGGCAATGAGAATATCCGTCTGCTGGCCGCAAGGGCGCAGCTGGCATCGGAGAAAAATGTCGTAAAAGAGGCGACGCAACGGTTCCAGCTCGTGGTCCCGGTAAAGGGCCAGATCCGTTATCTCTAGATTTATGATAATTGGGGCGGCCCGAAAAAAGAAACGCAGGAGGCAGCGTCTGTATGGCGTCATATTTTCGGTTTTTTTGCTGGCAGCGGCCGGGGTAGCTCTGTGCAGGTTCCCCTTTTCCCTCCAGGATATCGGCAAGATAACCCGGCTTGCTGCCGGCAGAATTACTGAAAAGTCAGCGGACAGTATGTCCGCTGACTCTCTTTTGAGGGGCTCGGTTTTTGACCGGAACTTCCAGGAACTGGCCGTGAGTTACCGGGTCTATTCACTTTATGCCCGGCCGCTTGAACTGGGAAACCGGAGTGAGGTCGCCCGGTTGTTGGCCGGGGTCATCGGTGAAAACCAGGACGTGATCGAGGCCCGTTTGAAAAAGCCGCAAGGGGTAATCGAGATTGCGGATGACCTTGACAAAAAACAGGCCGCCGCCATCAGGCGTCTGAAGATTGCCGGTGTCTTCTGTAACCCGAAGGAAGAGCGTTTTTACCCGGAGCACGAGACCGCGGCCCAGGTCATCGGCTTTTCCGGCGACGGCGTGGGCCTGGCCGGAGTCGAGGGGCTGTATGATACGATTCTGAGGCATGGCGAGTTTAAGGGTGACACGGTTCCGGAAATTGATTTCGCCGGGCAGGATATTCTTGGCAGCTCAAGAATGGACCTGGTATTGACCCTTGACCTGGGATTGCAGAAAGAGATTGAACAGCGGCTCCGGCGGTACATGAAGCGGCAGCAGGCAAGTGAAGGGCTGGCCCTTTTGTTGCAGCCCGAGACCGGCGCCGTTCTGGCCGCCGTTGTCCTGCCGTCCTTTAATCCGAACTATTTCTGGCAGTCGACCGACGCCAGCCATAGAAGTCTTTTTTGTAATTTTCTTGACACCCGGTTGATCCGTCCCCTCCTGGTTCGGGCGGCGGCCGTGCGCAGAAACGGGGCGCTGGGGCGAGCCCTGCTGCCTGAAACCGTTGCCGCCCCGGATTTCGGCCTGCCGGAAAAAGATATTGAACAGTATGAGACGACAATCGGCCTCTATGAGACGGTTCAATGCCTCTCTCCGGTCTGCGACGGCAAAGAGGGAGGGCAGAGAAAAACAGGACGGAACCGGTCCGTCGCCGGCGGGGTGAACATCATGCAACTGGCAACAACGGTCGCCGGGCTGGTTAACGGCGGCTGGAAGATAAGACCGCATGTACTTGATTCGGTCCTGGATCGCTCTTCCGGCCGGCGTTTTCACCGTTCGCGAGAGTTTGACGGCAGGGCGGGGCGCCGTCGTATTATGTCGCCGGCCATGGGCGTCAGGCTGCGCCGGGAACTTTTCGCTGCGAATAAGCGGGCCTCGGACGGTTTCCTGCTGTATACGGATTCGGCCGTGGGAGTAGCCGGCAAGGGCGGGGGCGGCAAATATGTCATGCAGAATCTCCTGATCGGCATGATGCCCAAAGCCTTCCCGACCATGCTGCTGGCCCTGGCCACCCGGCGTGATTATCTCTATCCTCTGGCCAAATCCGCGGAGAAAGGAACAAAGAGGCTTGCCGCGCTTGGCCGGCAGCTGCTCCCGTCTCTGTATCGACAGGCGGCGGCGTGGAAAATGGCCGCCCATGTCCCGGTTGGACTGAATAAGGCGAACTACGAGCAGTTCCTGGTCAGCCGCAGCATTGATGATTTCCAGCCGCGGAAGGTGGGCGCCGTCGGCATTGATTCGTTGATGCCCCGGCTTACCGGCCTCAGCCTGCGCAAGGGATTGCGGCGTCTGAGCCGCTATAATCTCCGCATCCGGATTAAGGGCAGCGGCAGAATCGTGGCCCAGAATCCGCAGCCGGGCCGTCCCCTGAACAATGACGGCGAGTGTGTCTTGACCCTGGCGCCGGAAATTTGAGCGGCCGGCGCCATGGTGTTGCTTGGAGAACTTCTCGACCCGGTAAGCTGCACGGTCAACCAGTGCGGCCGGGCCGTGCTGGAACGGCCGGTTACCGGCCTGACCTGTGATTCCCGGGCGGTCATCCCCGGCTCTGTTTTTGTCGCTGTCAAGGGGCAGGAGACCGACGGGCATCGCTATGTGTCCCAGGCCGTCGCCCGGGGCTGCCTGGCCGTTGTCGTCGACCGGGAGGTGGAAATTGCCAAGGATGTGGCCGTGGTCAGGGTGGAGGACAGCCGCCGGGCGCTTGGCCACCTGGCGGCCGCTTTTTACGGCTATCCGGCCCGGGAGATGACCATGATCGGCCTGACCGGC
>JAADIK010000019.1 GCA_013151365.1 Deltaproteobacteria bacterium | reverse complement strand
GGCGCCCCATCTTCACGCGGTCGCTTCCGCCCGCATAGAGGGATTATAGCGAACGAAAGCGACTACGTAAATCTGTGGCACCTGTGGCGGCTTACCTTTATTTCATGAGGTCGGTGCTCAGATACCGCTCGCCGGTATCCGGCAGGATGACCACAATTCGTTTTTCCGCCTTTTGCCGCTGCGCGCCGGTCTTGAGTTTGAGTGCCGCCGCCACTGCCGCGCCCGATGAGATGCCGCAGAGGAGGCCTTCCCGACGGGCCAGCTGCTGCGCTGTCTGCAGGGCTTCATCGTCGGTGACCTGGACGACCTCGTCAATGACGCTACGGTCAAGGATCGTCGGCACAAAACCGGCGCCGATACCCTGGATTTTGTGCGGTCCCGGCTGGCCGCCCGACAGGACAGGCGAGGAGGCCGGTTCGACGGCTACCACCTGCAGGTCCGGCAGCCGCTCCTTGAGCATCTGGCCGACACCGGTAATGGTGCCGCCGGTACCGACGCCGGCCACAAAAATATCCAGCCGGCCGCCGGTCTGCTCCCAGATTTCGACCGCCGTTGTTGTCCGGTGGATTTCCGGATTGGCCGGATTGGTAAACTGGTTCGGCATCCATGCCCCCTCTATTTCGCCAAGCAGGAGCTGCGCCCGTTCAATGGCGCCTTTCATGCCCGATGATCCGGGCGTCAGAACAAGCTCGGCGCCGAGATGCAGCAGCAGTTTGCGCCGCTCCAGGCTCATGGTTTCCGGCATGGTCAAAAGCAGTCGGTATCCCCGGCTGGCACAGACAAAGGCCAGGCCGATGCCGGTATTGCCGCTGGTCGGCTCGACGATGGTTGTCGAGCTGTCAATCAGGTTGTCCCGCTCGGCCGCGTCCACCATGGCCACCGCGACCCGGTCCTTGACGCTGCCCAGCGGATTGCCCGATTCCAGTTTGGCGAGCAGTTCGATCCCCTGCCCGGCGCCTATTTTTTTCAGCCGGACGAGCGGGGTGGAGCCCACGGACAGCGTGACATCCTCTTTAAACGTTTCCATCCGCCCTCGCCTGTTTTTTGCCGAGATACACCAGCTCCGGTTGTTTGAGAAGAACCTTGGTGTCCGGCCCCACACTTTCGGTCAGCCAGACGTTGCCGCCGATAATGGACCGGGCGCCAATGACCGTGCTGCCGCCCAGGATGGTGGCGTTGGCATAAAGGATAACATCGTCTTCGATGGTAGGGTGCCGCTTGGTGTCCCGAAGTTTTACGCCCGCGTTGCGCGGCAGGGACAGGGCGCCGAGAGTAACGCCCTGGTAGACCCGCACCCGGTTGCCGATCTCCGTCGTGGCCCCGACAACCACGCCGGCGCCGTGATCGATGAAAAAACTGTTGCCTATCCGGGCGCCCGGGTGGATATCAATGGACGTTATGCTGTAGGCGTATTCGCTCATGATCCGCGGAATTATCGGCACCCCCAGGTCGACCAGCCGATTGGCCAGCCGGTATACCAGGATGGCGAAAAAACCGGGGTAGCTGAAAATAACCTCGTCAGCGTTTGTGGCCGCGGGATCACCGACCAGGGTGGCCTGGATATCCAGTTCGAGCAGGTCCTTGATCTCGGGCAGGGCGTTGATACAGGCGGAGGCAATTTGATAGGAGCGTTCGCCGCACTTTGAGCAGGCCAGGTTCTGGCGAAAGCAGTCATGCCGGATGGCCGAACTGATCTGCCGGGCCAGGTTTTCATAAAAGGAGCTGAGTTTCTGCCCCAGGTAATATTCCAGGCTTTCCGGGCTGAGAATCATCTCCGTAAAGTAACCGGGGAACAGGATCTGCCGGGCCTGCAGAACAATGGCCTCGACCTCTTCCTTGGAAGGAATAGGTACCGGTTCATTGTGGCTGGACCACTTGCCGGAGGCAAAGCCGGCCGTCAGTTTACGGACTATGGGAGGAATCGTGCTGAAATGGCCTTGCGCCGGCCGCACATCGGTGTTGCACGCGGCGGCAACAATTTCCTCTTTGTCTCTGATCTTCAAACGTTTCATGTCGTAAGCGCCTCTTGTTTCGGCCGGTGTTCATGCCGACCGCTCCAGCATCATTATACCGTATGTCGCCCGGAGATTGATTAAATATTTTATAATATGGCCGTTTTCATCATGATGATGACTGTTGATGGCCACTTCCTTGACCGGCTTGATGCCGGTCATTCTGAGGAATTGTTTGAAATCCTTGATGCTGATCACCCTGATGTTCGGGGTATCGTACCATTCGTAGGGCAGCTGCCCCGTAACCGGCGCCTGCCCCGTAAGCAGGACCTGGAGCCGGACCTGCCAGTGACCGAAGTTGGGAAAACTGACAATGACCCGTTTGCCGATGCGCAGCAACTCCGGAATCAGTTCTTTCGGATTCATGACCTGCTGCAGGGTCTGGCTCAGGACGACACAGTCAAAACGGTGGTCCGGATAATCGAGGATTTCCTCGCTGAAATCACCCTGCAAAACGGTCAGGCCCCGCTCGATACAGCGGCCCACTTTTTCCTCGGACAGCTCGATACCGGTGCCGTTGATCTGTTTGTGCCTCTTGAGCATGAGGAGCAGGTCGCCGTGGCCGCAACCGAGATCAAGCACCCGCGACCCCGGTTCGATCCAGGAGGCGATGATCTGCAGGTCAAACCGTGTTTTATCTAGCGGTGTTGTTTCGGGATTCATGGTCTATGCGGTTCAGAAAGCTGCTGATGATTGAGTCCAGCTGTTTGTTCGGCAGCAGGAAGGCGTCATGCCCCCACTGGGCGTCGATTTCACAGAAACTGACATCGCAGCCGTTTTTTTTCAGCTTGGACACCAGAGCCCGGGACTGGTAGGTCGGGTAGAGCCAGTCCGACGAGAAGGAGATGACCATGAACCTGATGGCGGTCAGGCGTTCATCGAGCAGGGCGCTGCCGTCGTCTCCTTCCAGGTCAAAGTAATCGCTGGCCTTGGTGATATACAGGAGGGAGTTGGCGTCAAAACGTTCAACGAATTTGGCCCCCTGGTAACGCAGATAGCTTTCGACCTGAAAGTCCCCGGCAAAATCAAAGGACAGGGATGAGCGGTTCTGCAGGCGCCGGCCGAACTTGTTGCGCATGGACTCGTCCGACAGGTAGGTAATATGACCGATCATGCGGGCGACAGCCAGGCCGTGCCGCGGTCCGGGGCCGTCGTAGTAATTGCCGCCCTGCCAGTCCGGGTCCGCCATGATGGCCTGCCGGGCCACCTCGTCAAAGGCGATGGCCTGGGCGGAATGGCGGGTGGTCGTGGCCAGGGGGATGGCGGAAACCACCATCTCCGGGTAATCCGTACACCAGCGCAGGACCTGCATGCCGCCCACCGAGCCGCCCAGCATGGACATGATCCTGGTGATGCCCAGGTGGTCGATCAGGTGTTTTTGCGCCCGGACCATGTCCCTGATGGTGACCATGGGGAAATCAAAGCCGTAGGGCCTGCCGGTCTTGGGGTTGATGGAGGAGGGGCCGGTCGATCCCATGCAGCTGCCCAGGATGTTGGAGCAGATGACAAAGTAGCGGTTTGTATCAACGGGTTTCCCCGGCCCGACCATGTTCTCCCACCAGCCCGGACGCGGGTCGTCATCACCGTAATAGCCGGCCACGTGCGAATCGCCGGAACAGGCGTGCAGGATGACCACCGCATTGCTTTTATCCGCGTTGAGGCGGCCCAGGGTCTCGTAGGCCAGGGTGATCGGGCCGAGTCGGGCGCCGGAGTCCAGGATCATCTCGTTCGGCGGCTCGGCAAAGGTGAAATATTGCTTTTTAACGCGGAGCGGGGCGGTAGAGTTTTTTTTGTCTGATGCTTTTTCCATAAGCCGTTTGATCTGTTGCAATCAGTGCCGGTCCTGCCCGCGATTGTTATCGCGGCCACATCACCGCTTGCGGACCAGCATGGTGTTGGCGGATTCAGGTCCCTCCGATTTTATACCACTTTGTAGCCTTTTTGTGACTAAAAGAAAAGATTTTTAAAGGGGTTGCTCCTCACTTGCCGCCGGTGCCGGATGCAAATTTCCGCTTGGTGTTCATGCTCGCGGAGGGAGCCGTCCGGGCCGGTTCTCTTGTCGCTCTGACCGCGGCTCTTCTTGACGTTGGCGCGAATTCCGGGTATCAGTATGAAAATTTTACGCAGACCCGATCCGTGGAGGAGTGCCGGAGCGGTCGAACGGGACGGTCTCGAAAACCGTTGTGGGGGGAACCCCACCCAGGGTTCGAATCCCTGCTCCTCCGCCACTGAGAAAGAAAGGCCCCGGCTGTTTTTATACGGTTCGGGGTTTTTTTTCTTTTCCCCCCAAGGTATAGATCCTGCTCCGGTCGTCATAATAGCATAATATGTATGTAGAATACGCCGGAGTCAAGTGTCGGCCCCGGTTATTTTTTTGTTTTTCACTTAATCTCGGCATGTTGCATTCGTGCCCCCCGTTTGCTGATCATCGGCAGTTGTGCTATACCAACATTAAAGCGCTGCGACATGGTGGTGGTCCGGCATGTCACCCGGGATTTACTGCAACGACATGACGAGGGCGGAATCGTTCTGAAATCACATCGTGATCCACAAATTGCCGAAGAGGCGGTCCGGGAAATAGAGATCGGCGGGATCGTCCAGGGGGTGGGGTTTAGGCCCTTTGTCTATCGCTTGGCCACGCGGCTCGGCCTGGCCGGGCATATCGCCAATACCGGCAGCGGCGTGGTCATCAACATTGCCGGCCCGGCCGCGACAATCGACTCCTTCCTGACGGCCCTGCGGCGTGACGCCCCGCCCCTGGCCCGCATTGATTCCCTGCAACAGCGGCCGGCGGACCTTTCCGGGCCGGCCGCCGGTTTTACGATCCGTGACAGCGACGGCCGCGGCCGGAGCACCACCCAGGTCGCGCCCGATACCGCGACCTGTGCGGACTGCCTGCGGGAAATCTTCGACCCCGGCGACCGGCGCTACGGCTATCCCTTTACCAACTGTACCAACTGCGGCCCGCGCTATACCATTATCCGCGCCCTGCCCTATGACCGTCCCCGAACGACCATGGACGCGTTCCCGATGTGTCCGGCATGCACGGCAGAGTATGAAAATCCCCATGACCGGCGGTTTCACGCCCAGCCCAATGCCTGCGCCGGCTGCGGGCCGCGCCTGAGCTGGCAGGCCGGCGACGGTTCGCGGCCGGCGGCGGACGTCCCCCTGGCCCCGGCGGCGGCAGCGCTCGCAAACGGGGCGATCATCGTGATCAAGGGGCTGGGCGGTTTTCACCTGGCCGTCAGT
>JAADIK010000104.1 GCA_013151365.1 Deltaproteobacteria bacterium | reverse complement strand
CGCAAAGGGCGCCCCGTTTTGTTTTCCGGCAATCTAGCCTGCCGTATTTCAGCCGCAGCCGGTGCCGCCGCCAACGCAGGCTCCTTTGGTGGAGCACTTGTGCATCCGTCCCTGCAGGCTGGTCAAGCCCTTGCCGGTGTAGACCGCTTCCAGGCCTCTTTCGATAAATCCGGCCATGATCACCGGTTTGATGCCTTTTTTCTTAAGAGTCGCTTTCGGACTGTCGCCCAGGTCGTTGACCAGGATGGCCCGGCAATCACCAAGGATGCGGCTGATATTGAACCAGCGCTGGGAACCGCCGCCCGGCGGCGGGGCAGGGCGTTCTTCGATCAGTTGGTAGCCGCCGGCGCCATCCTCGCCCCATATCTGGAAGCGAGTCGCCTCGCCGAGATGCTGATTGACCAGTACGCCTTCCAGGGTGGCCACCGCCACATAGGGACGTTTGGCCTCGGAATGTTTCGGCAGGCTGGCACAGGCCGACAGGCAACCGCGCATCTCGTCGGTCCGGTCTTCTTCAAGCAGGCCGACGGCATCGGCGCGGCAGCGCGTGCAATGCCGCATCTGGGGCAGATATTGTTCCGCCTCGTTGCGGATCTCGGTCATGTCGGCCCTGGACGGTTCCGGGACGTCCTCAAAGACGGTGTCGGCGTTGGGAAACATGGCCATGCAGTTGAGCAGGTCCACGCCGAGTTCCTTCATGGCCCGGGCAACCTCGATGATATGATGATCATTGATGCCGGGAATAACGATGGTATTGATTTTTACCGTAATGCCGTACTGTTTCAGTTTTTCGATGGAGCGGAGCTGCCGGGCCAGTAACAGCTCGGCCCCCTGCCGTCCCCGGTACAGCACCTTGCCGTCCCGAACCCAGGAGTAGATATTTTTAGTGACATCCGGGTCGATGCCGTTGACGGTCACGGTCACGTGGGAGACTCCGATCTCGGCCAATTCCGGCACATGGGGCGCCAGGTTCATACCATTGGAGGCCAGGCAGAGCAGGGTGTCGGGATACGTGTTGCGGATAAGCCGCATGGTTTCCAGGGTGGCATCGGAGTTGGCAAAGGGGTCGCCGGGGCCGGCAATACCGGCCACGGAAATGCGCGGCTCCTTTTCCAGGACCTTGCCCATATAATAAAGCGCCTGCTCGGGAGAAAGCACCGTACTGGTGACGCCGGGCCGCGATTCGTTGACACAGTCATATTTGCGGTTGCAGTAGTTGCACTGGATGTTGCATTTCGGCGCCACCGGCAGATGCACCCGGCCATACTGTCCCTTGACCTTGGCGTTGAAGCATGGATGGCGGTTGAAATCGATGTTTGCTGTCATTATCTTCTCCTTGCTGATATATTCTAGTGTCCGTTCAGGAACGAGGATTTTTGTTCGAGATCAAGGCATGCGAAAAAAATAACCACAGGCATATAAGTGATATTCTGAGGATTATTTTTTGAGCATAACGCCGAGATCGGACAAAAAGACCGTTCCTGGATGGGCACTTTCTAAGCGCAAAGCGCCTGCTGTTCTGTTTTCGGTCTGCCGGCCTACATGTATGAGTAGCCGATCCGGGAGTCGTCCTGCTTTTTGGCAATAACCGCATTGGTCACCGTGTCAAACAACCGCTGGGCGCCGCTGTAGCCAAGATGCAGGATACGCTGGCCGCCGACCCGGTCGTGGATGGGAAATCCCACCCTGATCAGGGGGATGTTCAGCTTCCTGGCCAGGGGATAGCCCTTTGAGTGGCCAACGATGAGATCCGGCGCCAGGGTTTCGGCCATCTCGCTGATGTCGAAAAAGTCCATCCCTTCATGGACCTCGGGCTGCCGGGGCAGGATATCGGCGGTGACCGCGGCAATGGCTTCGGCCAGCCGGCCCGAGGTGCCGCCGGAGGCGCAGAGTATGGGGAATATGCCGATTTCCGCCAGAAAAGCGCTCATGCCCACCACCAGGTCTTCCTCGCCGTAAATGATGGCTTTTTTACCGAATACATACTTGTGGCCATCCACATAGGCGTCCACCAGGCGGCCTCGTTCCCCGACATATTTTTCCGGGACCGGCCGGCCGCTCAGTTTGCAGAGCAGGTCGAAAAAACGATCGGTTTCCTCGATGCCGATGGGCAGGCCAAGCCGGTGGCCGGTGATGTTGAATTTTTCTTTCAGTCTGAAGCCGCCGCTGCCCTTCCGGTCGAGGGTGCGGCCGAATTCTATGGTCGCCCGGCTGCGGCCCATGGCCTTGATGGCGGCCAGCGGCGTGCCGCCGGCCGGTACCTTTTCGTATTCCAGCATGGCCGGTCCGTCCATGGTTTCCGACAGGTCGGGCAGCATGGTGCAATCCAGGCCGAAATCATCCATTATTTCCCGTAGCAGCCGGTAGTCGGCTGACGAGACAAAACCGGGCAGCAGGTTAACGGTCCGGTTCTGCGGTCCGCCTTCGGCCATCTGCTCGATAACCTGATCTATGGCCCCGTGAAACCCCTCCATGTGGGTGCCGGAATAGCTGGGCGTAGAGACGTTGACAATGTCCGGCAACCCCTTCGATCCGGCCGTATCTTTTGCGTATTCCTGCAGATACATGCCCACGTCGTCGCCGATGGTCTCGGTCAGGCAGGTGGTGGCAATGCCGATCATCCTGGGCCGGTATTTTTCCGCGACATTGGTCAGGCCCAGCTTCAGGTTGGGGCCGCCGCCGTATACGGCATGCTTTTCCGAAAGAGATGAGGAGGCGATGTCGATGGGCTCGTTGTAATGGCTGATGATATAACGCCGCATATAGGTGGCGCATCCCTGGGAACCGTGCAGGTAGGGAACCGTGCCTTCGATTCCCTTGAAGGCCAGGCAGGCGCCCAGCGGTCTGCACAGTTTACAGGCATTGGTGGTGGCTATATAGTTGGGATGATTTTTACTCATGACTTTTTCCCTGTTGTCCGAATTTTCATGGTCCATTATTCCGTGCTCTTGGCCCGGGGGACAAAACGCCATACCGGGCTCATGACCGACGAGTAGACCTCGCGGGCAAAGTTGAGCATCCCCTCGAATCCGGCCAGGACTTCTTTTCGTTCGTGGTTATGGTCGCAGAAACCGATACCGAGCTTGTAGGCGATCGGCCGCTCCTTGACGCCGCCGACAAAGATATCCACTCCTTTTTCCTTGAGAAAAGAGGTCAGCTCCAGCGGGTTGGAGTCGTCGACAATAATGGTGCCCGGATCGGTGATGGCCTCGAGCTCACGGTAATCCTCCTCGGTGCCGGTCTGCGAACCGACCAGGACCACCTGCATGTCCACCAGCCTGAAGGCCTTGACCAGGGAGAAGGCCTTGAAGGAACCGCCCACGTAGATGGCCGCCTTTTTGCCGGCCAGGGCCTTGCGGTATTTCTCGAGCCCGGGCATCAGGTTTCGCACCTCTTCCTGGACCAGGGCCATGGTCCGTTCCATGATTGCATCCGCTTCCCGGTCCCCGGGAAATTTCTTTTTAAAAAACCTGGCAATATCGTACAGGGCCTCGGACATGTCCTCGACCCCGAAGTAGGAGACTCGCATAGACGGTACGCCATACTGCTCCTCCATCATGTTGGCGAGCTGCATGGTGGAGCCGGAACACTGCACCACGTTCAGCGCCGCGCCATGGGCCCGGCGGATATCGTCGACCCGGCCGTCGCCGGTGATGTTGGCCACCACCTCGATGCCCATCCGTTCGTAATACTCGCGAATCATCCAGATCTCGCCGGCCAGGTTGAAGTCGCCCAGGATGTTGAGAGAGAATTTGGAGATGTTCGAGGTCTCGCCGGTGCCGATCAGCCGAAACATGGCGTCACAGGCCGCCTGATAACCGGCCCGCTTGTTGCCCTTGAATCCTTCTGATTTCACCGGAATCACGGGGATGCCTTTTTCGCGCTCTACCTGCCGGCAGATCGCTTCCAGGTCGTCGCCGATAATGCCGACAATGCAGGTGGAGTAGACAAAGGCGGCCTTGGGGTTGTGCCGGTCGATCAGCTCGAGGAGGGCCTGGCGCAATTTTTTTTCACCACCGAAGATAACGTCCATCTCCTGCAGGTCGGTGGAAAAAGAGAGCCGGTGCAGCTCCGGTCCGGAAGACAGGGCGCCGCGGATGTCCCAGGTATAAACGGCACAGCCGATGGGACCGTGTACCAGGTGCAGGGCGTCGGCAATGGGATACAGGACGACCCGCGATCCGCAGAATACGCAGGCGCGCTGGCTGACGGCGCCGGCCAGGCTGTCCTTGTCGCAAACGATATTAAAGGGCGTTTCACCCTTGATATAGATCTGATTTTCCCGTTCCTTCAGTGCAACCGCTTCCATGACATTCCTCTGTTGTAAAGACTGCTTCGATTGTCTTCTATAGGGCAAGAGGCATGCCAGAGGAGTGACAGCTTGATTCTTCCTGTAATTTTAATTAGTTGTGCTATTTTTTTATCGCGAAAGCGGTAAGGAGGCTAGGTGCTTTATTGTAGCATTTGTGACAATAATGAAGAGCCTGTACATTTTGGTAGCATTGGGCGGCTGTTTTTATTTTATGGGGCAGGAAATTCGAGATTCGGGCCGTACTTGACCGGAGATAGGGACCGGCAAGGAAATAACTTGGCCGATATTGCACTGGGATTCGGGGCCGGGTTTGACGGCGGTGATTGCGCAAAACCGCAGGCGCAGCCGGGCTGCGCCGAGGGTCTCATGCTTGCTGAGCGATTCGGAATGGCCTGAAGCGGGGAGGTGAAAACGATGACCCGGTTCTTCAGGCAGTCATAAACTCAAGGCGGAGATTTTCATCATCGGCCGGGGACAGAGAGTAGTCGCAGCCGTCGATGAAGGTCATGGCATGGGCTCGGGCCACTCCCTTGAGTTTGGCGATGGCGTCTTTGAGGGCGGCTTTGTCTGCCTCATGGTTGCTATGAAGCAGCAGCTTGTCCTGCTCATCGGTAAATTGCAGGAGAAAGGCATTGTGATCCAGAAAGACGAGATCATCATAGGCATGGGATATGTTCATGCCGGCAGCCTCGATGATTTCTCTGACAACTCCCAGTTTCCTGAGGCTCATTGCATGCTCCTTCCGGTTGCTAAAAGCTTGTTTACGACCAATGACCGCAGCTTTTGCCCAAGTTCCAGCATGCCCGGAATTTCTTCCATGGCGGGCGGGCTGATATGGTAGTTGTCGAGGGCGCAGATATCCTGATACTTGTCCATTTTAATCAAACCTGCACTGATATCCCCGGGAAAGGTTTCTTCCATCGATTCCACCAGGTCGGTCATGGTGTGGTTGTAGGGCAGGGTGCCGTGGCGCATCAGGGCGGCCATGACAAATTTCTCAATGGCCATGGCGATAATATTGTAGAGGATCTCGGGGGTAAAAACGTCTTGGCGTTTCTGATGAGCGGCCACCGCCGTCTTCAGATATGCTTCGCCGTCCCGGAGAAATTCTTCCCACCCCGTGATGGCCTCCATGGGTATCAGTTGCACCGGTTGCGGCTTGGTTGTCGTCATCATGACTTCCTCTTCGAGTCTACTGTTTTTCGCAGGCAGATCAAATCCGTCATCTGCCAACCGATTTTATCGTAAAAGGTCAGCGCCGCCTTGTTGTTGCGGTCGGCCAGCAACTGCAGGCGGGTGGCCTTTTTGCCGGCTGCCCACTCGGCAATGGAGCGCATGAGCAACCGGCCCACGCCCCGGTCCTGCCAGGCAGGAAGTACGACAACATCTTCCACCAGTACCGCCGGTCCTCCTTCCGCGGTGGAGATCAGCAACTGGCCGGTACACATGCCGATCACCTTACCACTGTTTTCGGCGGCGAGAACAACGCCCTGCTCGTTCTCCAGCATCAGCATCAGCCCCTGCCGCTGCCTGGCCTCGTCAAAGGAGAAGTCCTCTTCTATGCCGAACAGGATCTGCAGCAGGGCTGTGAGATCGGCCAGGTCCGCAGCCCGGGCCCGGCGGATGACGATGCTCCCGGATGGCGCCATCAAAGAATGGGCGGTTAGGCGGAAAGGAGATATTCTTTCGGCGGCTCACCGTCTTCCAGGCCGTCGAGGATGGCGTCGATGGCCTCCTCGCTGTTCACGCCTCCGAACCACCAGTTTTCCGGCTGGATCACGATGATCGGACCCTTTTCACACTGTTTGAGACAGGTGGTGGCGCTGAGAAGACAGTCAAGCCCCCGGTCAAGAATTTCTTCTTCAATATATTGCAGGAACCCATTGGTCTGTTTGTGACAGAGTCCTTTTTTATCACCTGCCACGCGAAAACTTTGACAGACAATGATTTGTTTTTCGGGTATGGCCATTTTTTTATTCTCCTTGCTTATCTTGTGCCGCCGTCTCGGCGGTAGGCTCAATAAATTTACACCTGAATCCGTGACGGCTTGAAGTGATGTTCCATGCAATACGTGGAATATTGTGTTATTGCCGAATAAACACCTTTCCTGGTCTTCACCGCGCCGCTCTGCGGGGCGCCCGATAACGGCGCATCTGCTGCGTTGGCAACTCGTTGATATCACACTAGGATAATCAACATCGTTGCCGCCTTGCATCTGCACCGTTCTCGAACGCTCACGGATTCAGGTTACATATTTCCCTTCTTTTTTTTGCCGCCGCCGTACAGGACATCAACTGTCCCTTCGATATTTTCTTCGGTTATGAGAACCTTGACGCCGAGGGCGGCCAGGACTTTTTGCGGATTGTCACCGGCATTGGCCGTCAGCAGGGCGCAACAGTCGAACAGGCATTCCTCGGCCAGTTTCTGCCAGCGGTTATCTCCGCCGCCGGCCGCCGGGGCGGGACGGGCTTCGAGCAGGCAGGCCAGGCCGTCGTCTTCCCTGGGGCCGTAGATGAGGACCTGGTCGGCCTGACCAAGGTGCAGGTTAACATCTATACCGTTTGAACTGACGACGGCTATGTTGGGACGTTCTTTTGATGGCTTGGGAAGCAGTGCCCCTGATTTTTGAAAATTTCCGCCCGGAGGAGGGGTGATTGATTCTTCGGAATATTCGCAGACCTCCAGGTAGCCGGCAACATTTTTCCTGACCGCCGCCAGCATTGATTCATCACATGACGGGGGAGCGTCTTCACCTGTAGTTCCCGGTTTGAAAGGGACCAGGGTGATGGACTCCGCCCCGCTTGCGGACATCTGCTCGGCGATGGACTCTACGTGCCGGTCATTGATACCGGGATAGACGGTGGTCTGGACATTGACCTTCATACCGGCCTCGCGCAACAGGGCCGCCGCTTTTTTCTGCCCATCTATCAGTATATCCGCAGCCATGAGCAAGGGAATCGTTTTCTTGCCCGGTCGAATCCAGGCATAGATTTTTTTCACGAT
>JAADIK010000122.1 GCA_013151365.1 Deltaproteobacteria bacterium | reverse complement strand
GCCAGGCCGTAGCGATATTTACACACGCCGAGATAACCTGCGACCGATTGCTGGGAGATGCGATAGGTCTTGGTTTTATCCTTCTTTTTCAGACGGTCCCGGGCCACCTTGCGACAGATCGAAGCAATGGTTCGTTCCAGGTTGCGTACCCCCGCTTCCCGGGTATAATGCCGGGCCATTTCCAGGATCGCCTTATTACTGAAGAGGATATCCTTCTCTTTGAAGCCGTTGGCGACCAGCTGCTTGGGCACCAGGAATCCGGCGGCGATGCTCTGTTTATCCTCTTCGGTGTAGCCGTTCAGCTGGATGATCTCCATCCGGTCCTGCAACGGCAGGGGAATGTCATGCAGATTGTTGGCGGTGGTAATGAAAAAGACCTCGGACAGGTCATAATCAAGGTCAAGATAGTGATCGTTGAATGAACTGTTCTGTTCAGGATCAAGGACTTCCAACAGGGC
Source organism: Deltaproteobacteria bacterium (assembly GCA_013151365.1). Classification (GTDB taxonomy): domain Bacteria; phylum Desulfobacterota; class Desulfobulbia; order Desulfobulbales; family Desulfobulbaceae; genus BMS3Abin13. Next base: position 4,914 of record JAADIK010000122.1, on the reverse strand, counting down.
CGCCGAGGGATCGCCCCGGAAATCCATGCTCATCTTGTCCACCTCGTCCAGGCAGAACACCGGGTTGATGACCCCCGCCTTCTGCATGGAGTGAATGATCTTGCCCGGCATGGCGCCGATATAAGTCCGCCGATGGCCGCGGATTTCGGCCTCATCCCGAACACCGCCCAAAGACAGCCTGACGAACTTGCGCCCCGTGGCCCGGGCGATGGACCTGCACACCGAGGTCTTACCCACGCCGGGCGGACCGACCAGGCAGATAATCGGCCCCTTGATCTTGCGGACCTGGAACTGCACGGCCAGATATTCGAGAATCCGTTCCTTGGGCTTTTTCAGACCATAGTGGTCCTCGTCGAGGATCTGCTCCGCCTTGTCAATGTCTATTCTTGTCCGGGTCTTCTTGGACCAGGGCAGGCTGACAATGGCATCAATGTAGTTGCGCACCACCGTGCTCTCCGCCGACATGGGCGGCATCTGCCGGAGTTTTTTCAGCTCCTTTTTGACCTTGTCGCGGACCAGTTGCGGCAACTTCTTCTTTTCAATGGTTTTTGCCAACTCGGCGATATCATCGCCCTCGTCGCCCTGCCCCATCTCTTCATGGAGCGCCTTGATCTTTTCGCTCAGGTAATAATTGCGCTGCGTGACCCCCATTCTCCTCTTCACCTTGGCATGAATGGACTTCTCGACCTCCGAGAGTTCCATTTCCCGCTGAATGACCTCCAGCAGCCTGGCGATTCTGTCAGGTAGGGAAACCGTCTCCAGGATCTCCTGCTTTTCCTGGGTCCGGAGCGGCAGGTGCGATGAAATCATGTCGGCCAGCCGGGTCGGAGATTTGATCTCCATGGCCGAATCAAGGACCTCCCGGGGAATATTTTTATTCACCCGGGTGTACTGCTCGAAAAAACGGCGCAACTCACGGACAAAGGCCTCGACCTCCACTCCCTCGGTGTCCGTATCCGGCTCGTCGGTCACCTCGACCGCGAAATATGAATCCTGCTTGAGAAATCCGGTAACCCGGGCCCGGTGTTTTCCTTCAACCAAGGCCTTGATCGTCCCGTCCGGCAGCCGGAGCAACTGCATAACCGAGGCCAGCGTACCGACGGAGTAGAGATGCTTGGCCCCCGGATCCTCGACCCCGGCATCCTTCTGGGTCACCAGAAAAATCCGGGAACGGGTCTCCATGGCATTTTCCAGGGCGGCGATGGACTTTCTCCGGCCGACGACCAGCGGCACCACCATGCCGGGGAAAAGCACGATATCCCGGAGCGGCATCAGGGAATAAGTTCCGGCTGTCAATTCACTCATACTCTCTCTCAGGCGCTCTTTTTATTCTCAAGGTTGTCATACAGGATAACCGGATAATCGCCATTGGTAATAACCTGTTCGCTGATGACGCATTCCGTTACCTTGTTTTTTTCAGACGGCAGGTCAAACATCACGTCCAGCATGGCCTCTTCCATAACCGAACGTAACCCCCTGGCCCCTGACTTTCGCTTCATGGCCTTGGTGGCGATTGCCAGCAGCGCCCCGGCCGTGAAACGCAGAGAGATGCCCTCGAACTCGAACAGTTTCTGATACTGTTTGGTCAAGGCGTTTTTCGGCTCCTGCAGGATACGGATCAGGTCCTCCTCCAGCAACTCGACCATGGTGGCGATAACCGGCAACCGTCCGACCAGCTCTGGAATAAGTCCGAATTTGAGCAGATCTTCCGGCTGGACCTCGGCCAGGACTTCGCCGACTTTTTTATCAGAGTTGCCGACGACCTTGGCGCCGAAACCGATGGCCTTGGTCCCGGTACGTCTCTTGATGACCCCGTCCAGACCGACAAAGGCACCGCCGCAGATAAACAGGATATTTGCCGTGTTGATCCGCACCAGTTCCTGCTGCGGATGTTTACGGCCGCCCTTGGGCGGCACCGAGGCAATCGTGCCCTCGATGATCTTGAGCAGGGCCTGCTGCACCCCTTCTCCGGAAACATCGCGGGTCAGGGACGGACTGTCGGACTTGCGGGCGATCTTGTCAATCTCGTCGATATAGATAATGCCCCGCTCGGCGAGTTCAATATCATAATCGGCCGACTGCAACAGGCTGACGAGAATATTTTCCACGTCATCGCCGACATACCCCGCTTCGGTCAAGGTGGTGGCGTCCGCTATGGAAAAGGGCACATTCAACACCCGGGCCAGGGTCTGGGCCAACAGGGTTTTGCCGCTGCCCGTGGGTCCGATCAGGATGATGTTGCTTTTCTGCAGTTCGACATCATCCACCAACCCTTGCGCCTGTGACTCGATGCGCTTGTAATGGTTGTATACCGCGACGGACAGCACCTTCTTGGCAAAGTCCTGGCCAATGACGTAGTCATCGAGAAACTTGTTGATTTCACTGGGTTTGAGAACGTTGATCAAGCGCTCGGCGTCCTTGTCGGCATCGGTGCCGTCCTGAACGATCTCGTTACAGAGATCAATGCACTCATCACATATATAAACATTGGGTCCGGCAACGAGCTTGCCCACCTCTTCCTGGCTTTTGCCACAGAACGAGCAGGAACACGAAATGCCGTGATCGTCACGAAAATCTTCAGCCATTTTTTTTCTCCTTGTCGGTCTTCTCCCGGCTGACAAGAACCTTATCAATTATTCCATACTTGACCGCTTCTTCAGGGCCCATAAAATTATCGCGTTCCGTATCGGTTTGGACCTTTTTGATCGTTCGGCCGGTATGCTTGGCAAGAATCCTGTTCAAGTCCTCACGCATCCGCAGAATCTCGCGGGCGTGGATATCGACGTCCGTGGCCTGCCCCTGGAATCCGCCCATGGGCTGGTGGATCATAATCCGGGCGTTGGGCAGGGAAAAACGTTTGCCCGGGGCGCCGGCCGCCAACAAAAGCGCCCCCATGGACGCGGCCTGCCCCATACACAGCGTCGCCACCTCGGAACGGACATACTGCATCGTATCATAAATGGCCAGACCGGCCGTTACCGAACCACCGGGCGAATTAATATAAAAGGTGATATCCTTGTCCGGATCATCGGCTTCAAGAAACAGAAACTGCGCAATAATCAGGCTGGCCATATCATCGGTCACCGGCGAACCCAGGAAAACAATACGTTCTTTGAGCAGCCGGGAATAAATGTCAAAGGCCCGCTCACCACGGGGACTCTGCTCAACAACCATGGGAACCAAATTCATCTTACTATACTCCTGATCCGCTCGTGGCGGAATTCAATATCAAAAATCAAAGATCAAACAAAAAAACCCAAAATAACAACTATACCTTATCATGCGCTATTCCGGGGTTTATGTCAAGATCAGCTCTCGGCTCCGCCTGATTCCGCCACCGCTTCCTGCGGGCCGGCCGGCGCTTCGATTATGTTCGCCGTTTCACGCATAAACCGCAGAATTTTTTCATTGAGCAACTCATTGACAAACGGCAATATCTCCTCGCGCCGCTGAAAGTACTGCTTCACTTCCGGGACCGTCATTTTATACTGCTCGGCGATACGCTGGTAGCCGTTCTCAATGTCCGCATCCTCGACTTTTATTTCTTCGACCTCGGCGATCTTCTTGAGGAGAAAGTCCCCGCGAACCCGCTTCTCGGCGACTTCCCGATTCCTGGTCACAAGATCTTCACGCTTGATTCCGGCGGTTTCCAGGGTCAGTCCGCTCTGTTTCAGATTCGCCTCGAGCTGTTTCTCCATCTCGGCAAGCTCATAAACGACCAGCCGGGTCGGGATGTCAAAATCATGATTTTCAATAAGCTTCTGCATGATGCGGTCATCCAGGTCGCCGTCGAGAGCCGCTTCCTTTTTCGCAAGGAGTTCCTTCCGCACCGCGTTTTTCAAATCATCAATGGTTTCGTAATCGCCGTTCACATCCTTGGCAAACTCGTCATCCAGTTCCGGTTTCAGGCGCTCTTTTATATCCTTGACATCAACCTTGAAGGTCACGGTTTTGCCGGCCATTACGGGGCTGGGATATTCCGGCGGGAAATCAACATCATACAGTGTTTTATCCCCTCTCTTGAGACCGACGATCTTTTCTTCAAACTCCTTGCCCAGGCTGCCCGAGCCGACATCCACCGAATAATCTTCGTTATGGACCTCGGGCATGGGCGCATCGTTGTGGAATCCCTGGAAATCGACAATTGCAATGTCGTCCGGGGCAATGGCGTGGTCGTCATCGGCCCGGCGCAGCACGGCATGCTCCCGGCGCAGGGCTTCCAGCTTTTCCGCCACCTCGTCATCGCCGACCTCGATCGGCGGCCTTTCTATCTCGAGTCCCTTGTATTCGCCAAGGTCGAAAACCGGCCGGACGTCGACCTCGGCAACATAAACAAAGGTGCCGTCTTCATTAAAGGTATGCGACTTGATCTCAGGATGGACTACCGGATCTATTTTTTCCTGTTCAACCGCATCAAAATAGGTGGCCTGAACAAGCTGCTCCCCGACTTCGGCCTCCACCTTCTGGCGAAAATGTTTCTCCAGGACAGACTGCGGAACCTTGCCGCGCCGGAACCCCTTGAGCTTGACCTCCTTTTTCAGTTTGCCGTATGCCTTGTTCAGTTCCTTGCTCACTTCCTCTTCCGGGAGGGTGACGGACAGTCTCCGGGTCAAATTCGTTACTGTTTCTACCACAACATCCATGGACCAAATTCCTTTTTTAATTTTTTTCCCTGCCCCAAAACCTGACGGCAGAGTCTTAGACTCGTTTTCACCATAAAGAGCGGCACTCCCGTAACTGGTCACAGGGAGTGAAACTCTACGCTATTCCTTACATCCAACCTGTAAGCCGCCACAGGCGCCACAGATTTACGTAGTCGCTGCCGTTCGCAGGTAAGCGACCGAAGGGAGACTCCGATAGCCCCTCTATGCGGGCGGAAGTGACCGCGTGAAGATGGGGTGCCTGTGACGGCTT
>JAADIK010000094.1 GCA_013151365.1 Deltaproteobacteria bacterium | reverse complement strand
ATCTCCACCTGGCGTTGTTCTTCTTCGGCTACGGGCAACGGCGAGGATAAAAACGGCGGCGGTTCCGTCGCCGGCCCCCGGACCGGCAGCCATTGCGCCGCGTAACTGGCCCGGCCGGGCGAACCGTCGAAACAGCGGGGACTGAAGGGCTGCAGGGGATGCTCCATTGTCAGCTGCCGGCAGGCCCGGCCGGCGTCCGAGGTAAAGGAGCGGTCGATATAGTCCTGCAGTTCCGCCACCACCACTGATGGCGGCCGGACGCTGTTGTCACGCCGGTCCCGGCCCACCCTGGAGATAGCGAGGACCTCCCGGGCCGACAGCAGGGCTTCGAGAAAGAGATAGCGGTCGTCATCCCTGCGGTTTCGATCCCCGGGCCGCGGCGTCGCGGCCATGAGATCAAACGCCGCCGGCCGCTGGTTGCGGGGATAGTCGCTGTCGTTCATGCCCAGCAGCCAGATAACGCGAAAGGGCACCGAGCGCATGGGCACCATGTTGCAGAAGGTCACCCGGCCGGAGAGAAAGGCCTGGCCGGCGGCCGGCGCGCTCAGGGCCTGTTCGAAACAGGTCTTGATCACCACCGGACTGAGCAGGCCGGTGAAACCGGCCCGTTGACACTGGCCCAGGCAGTCGACAATGGTTTCCCGCAGCCCGAGGAGGGCATCCTGATCGTCTTCTATGGCGGCCGGGGCAAAAAAATCATCCAGCAGCCGCAGCAGGAGTTCGGTCCAGTCCCCGGCTGACCGGGCCGGCCGCAAGCGGCCGTGCCAGTCGCGCAGCCGGTCGAGAAACCCGGCCAGGTTGCCCAGCAGTACCGCCTCGCCGCCCGTGGCGGCGGCACAGGGAGCTATCCCCTGATAGAGTTCTCCCTCGCCCGCAATATAGCCGAGCAGCAAGCGGTCCAGGCCGAAAGACCAGGTATGGAGCCCGGTCATCTCCAGGCCGAATTCCCGGCGGTGGCCGGCGTCAAGCCCCCAGCGGATACCGCTCTCCCGCAGCCAGGCGCGGACCCGGGCCAGTTCCTCCTCCCCGACGGCAAAGCGGCGGCGCACGGCCGGAGTTTCCAGCAGCGAAAGCACGGCCGGCGCGGCACAGCGGTTGGTCGGCAGGTCCAGCAGGAAAAGGAAGGTCTCGGCCAGGGATTGCTCGCCGCGAAACGAACGGTCGGCCAGGGACCAGGGGATTCGTCGCTCCGCCGCGGCCGCGCCGAACACGGCGGCCACCGCCGGGGCATACGTTTCGATATCCGGGGCCATGACCAGGATATCGGCGGGTTTGAGATCGGAGCCGGCGGCAAACAGATCGAGCAGCCGGTCGTGGAGCACCTCTATTTCGCGCAAGGGGCTGTGACAGACATGAAACTGGATGGAGCGGTCGGCCGCGGCCAGCGGCAGAGGATCCCGGCCCGGCTCCGTGCGGTCGACGAGATCGAGAATGTCGCCCTGCAAGCGGGCGAGCAGGCTCCGGCCCGCCGGTTTTACATACTGCTCATTCTCCTCTACCTGCAAGTCGACGAGCTGGCGGAAAAACTCCTGGCCCACGGTGCCGAGCGAGGCCAGGAGGGGATTGCCGGCCTCGAAATACTCGCTGACATCCGTTTCTTGCCGGCGCCGCCAGGCGGCCCGTTTCCGGGCCATCTCCCCGGCCGAGGCCAGGTCCCCCCAGTAATGGCGGCAGGGGCTCAGGTGCAGGAGATGGACCTCGGTCAGGGCGCTGACCGCGTCAACGAGTTCCAGGTAGACCGGGGCCAGTGAACTGATCCCGAAAAAACAGATCCGCCGGGGCAGGCCGGCAGGGGAGAGGCCGCCGCGCTGCCGCAATGTTCGGAAGTCATGGACCAGGCGGGCCCGGTGCCGGCGGTTCGAGACGGTCAGGCGGCGCCAGAGCTCGGCCTGCCACTGTTCGTCCCGGCCCTCTTCCCACTCGATCAGCATATCGGGCCGGAACACGAGGTACCGGTCGAAGAGATCACTGAGCCGGCCGGCAAGCTGGAAGGCCTTGCGGCCGTCCTGGTCGTCCCGCAGATAGCCGGCTACTTCCGCGAACCGCCGGTCGCGGCAGAGTTCGGGCAGCAGGCTCATGATCCGCCATTGCATGACCGGCCGTTCAAAGCCGGCTTGCTCCGGGAGCTCGCCCAGTTGGGAGGCAAAGACCTGCCAGGCGAAACGGGCCGGCAGCGGGAAAACGAAATTGGCGGCGATACCGGTCTGCAGGGCGATCTGCTGCGAGAGCCAGCGGGCCATGCCCGGATTCTGCACCACGATCATTTCCGGGGCCAGGGGATCGGCCGGCGGCTCGTCCAGAACGGCGCAAAGCAGCGCAAAAAGACGTTCCAGCCGGTTGGATTGATGGAGCTTGATCATGGGGGTCCCGGTTCGGATTCAGACAGGAAAAACAACTATTTTAATTTATACCAGCATTGCTGCGGAACGAAAAGAAACAGGGTGTGAATTTATGTATTTTTTTTGAAAAAACAATTTGTTCTGCTATACTTAACTTAAGAAAAGAATCATTCATGACTTCGGTCAAGCCGTATCCGCAGTACCGATGAAGATTACCATAAAGGCCGGTTTTTTGTCCTCTTGTAAAAATATCAACATCCTGCGTAATATTCTGCGCGCATGTCTTGTCCTGGTCATGCTCGGCGGTCTTCTCGTCCTTTTTTACCTGCCGTACCTGGCTGTCAAAAAGAAAACCATTGACGCCTTTAACCGGGAACAGATGATGACGATCCGGCAGTCGGCCCTGGGGCTGGAGCATTTTTTCTCCATGTACGGAAGGGCGCTGAACTATGCTGCTTCACAGCCGCCGGTCATTCATTTCAACGAGATCGGCCGGAGAATGATGGCTGATTTTTACGCCATCCACAAGCCCTGGCTGATCGCCATTACCCGCCGTGACCGGAGCGGAAAGATTCTCTGCCGGGTGCCGGCCGATAGAGACGGCGGCCAGGGCAGGGACACGGCCCCGAAGTCGCAAAATCCGGCCGGAGCCGCCTCCCTCAAGCCTTTGATCGGCGTAGTAATGGTTCAAGGGCATAAATGCGTCCGTTTCTCCCGGCCGGTTTTCGAGAACAACCGCTCGGTCGGCAGCATCACTTTTCTCGTCTCCTTTGACAGTCTTGCCAAAAATTTTCTGCAAACCATGAAAGAAAATCATGGCAAGCGGTTCTGGCTGATCAATCAGCAAGGCATCGTCCTCTTCTGCCCGAAGCCCGAGGATTTCGGCCATCAGATCCGGAGCCTTATCACCGGTTCGCCGGGGTTTCAGAGCCTGGCGGAAAAAATGACGGCCGGGGGGCGGGGCAGCGCAACCTTTATGTTCCGGAAAAAGGGCGATCCCGGCAAGCGGATAAAATATCACGCCGTCTTCATGCCGATCACTCTGCCCGGCAATCATTTCTGGTCCATTGCCGTTTCCACCCCGGAAGACCAGGTCCTGGCCAACATGCAGGCCTTCCGCAACAAGTGGCTGGCGGCGGCGGCCCTCGCGATCGGCGTGCTTTTTTTGCTCTGCTATGCCCTCAAACGGTCGATGAACCGTGTTGATGATGAAAAAAGACAGCGAGCCGCCGGCGAGCAGCTCCTCCGGCTGCTCGACATCAGCCCCATCGGTATCATTGTCTATGATGACAAGGGGGGGCTCAAATATGCCAACCGGTCGGTTGTCGATCTGTTCGGGGCCGGGACGGGAGACAGCCTGATCGGCAGAAACGTCTTTGCCTTTGTCCACCCGGACTATAAAAAAATGGTGCAAGAGCGTTTCGCCGATGTCCTGCGGGGAGAACCAACCGATCCGGCCGTCATCAAAATTATCCTGCCCGGCAAAGTGGTCAAAGATGTCGAAATCACCTCCGCCCCCTTTGTTTTTTACGACCGCAGCTGCGGCATGACGATCCTGCAGGACGTTACGGAACGACTCAAGGCCGAGAAAGAGCAGCAATTGCTCGCCACGGTTATTGAACATACCCGGGAATCCATTGTCGTCACCGATGTGGAGGGCAATATTGAATATGTCAACCCGGCCTTCACCCGGATCACCGGCTACTCGCGAGACGAGGCCATCGGCCAAAACCAGCGGCTTCTGAAAAGCGGCGAACATGACCAGGCCTTCTACGAGGAGATGTGGGCGACCCTGAAACGGGGTGCCGTCTGGGAAGGACGCCTCATCAACCGCAAGAAGGACGGCTCGCTCTATACCGAACGGGTCTCGATTTCACCGGTGCGTGATATGGCAGGTGTGATCACCCATTTCGTCGCGGTCAAGCGCGATATCTCCCATGAAGTCGAGCTGGAAATGCAGTTGCAGCAGGCCCAGAAGATGGAGGCCATCGGCACGCTTGCCGGGGGGATCGCCCACGATTTCAATAATATCCTCGGGGCGATTATCGGCTTCACCGACATCTCGCTCATGCAGAGCGAGGCGGATTCTCCCATTTATAAAAACCTGCGGAATATCCGCAAAGCCGGGTTCCGGGCCGCGGACCTGGTCCGGCAGATTCTCACTTTCAGCCGCCAGGCGGCCGACAACCGGAAAATACCGGTCGCCGTGGTCCCCCTGCTCAAGGAAAGCCTGAAACTGCTGCGCGCCTCCCTGCCGGCAACCATTGAAATCGTCCAGCATCTCAATGTGTCTGAAGCCTCGGTGCTGGCGGACCCGGCGCAGATCCAGCAGATGATCATGAACCTCTGCACCAACTCCTTCCAGGCCATGCGCGAACATGGCGGCGTCCTGACCGTCACCCTCGACGAACTGCCCGCCGGCCGGGGATCGGGAGCCGCCTTGTCGGGAGGCCCCGGCATCGAACTCAAAGTCGAAGACACCGGCCCCGGCATGAGCCCGAAAATCATAGACCGTATCTTCGAACCCTTTTTTACGACCAAGGAGCCGGGGTTCGCCACCGGCCTGGGCCTGAGCGTCGTCCACGGCATTGTCCACGACCTGGGCGGTACGATCTCCGTTGAGTCGGATGAACACCGGACCTGTTTCACGATCAGGCTGCCCGTCATTGAAAAACCGGTGGTTGTGCAAAACACCGACGAGGACCAGCCGCCCGGGGGCAGCGAATCGGTGCTGATTGTGGACGACGAACAGGCTATTCGGGAAACCTGCCACATGATGCTGAGCCAGCTCGGCTACAACGTCACCACCTCCGGTGATCCCCGGGAGGCCCTGGCCCTGATCGAACGGCAGAAGGACCGTTTCGACCTGGTAATCGCCGATCAGACCATGCCGGGAATGACCGGCCTGGAACTCCTGCATGAAATACTCCGGATCCGGCCCGGCCTGCCGGTAATCCTCTGTACCGGTTTCAGCGAACAGCTCGATGAAGAATCGGCCCTGAGAGAGGGGGCGCGGCAACTTCTCCTGAAGCCGGTGACCTGTATGCGGCTGGCCGAGTCGGTCCGTAACGTCCTTGACGCAAAGTCGTCCTGATCCGGGTTCGCCGGTCTCCAAGTCAGGACGACCCGGCCGGGGGGTGCTTTGTTGGGGGGGAGCCGGTCTTC
>JAADIK010000025.1 GCA_013151365.1 Deltaproteobacteria bacterium | reverse complement strand
GGTGCGCGGGGTTGCCGTGGGCGGGCGGGTCATCTCCGCGCCCAGCGTCGTCTCCAACAGCGGCATCACCAATACCGTGAACAACCTGGCCGGCCGGGAGGCGTTTGACTCCGCCTTTCTGGACCGGTTTGACCAGGTCAAGGTCAACAACTCCAGCTGCCAGGTCTATTTCGGACTCAGGCCGGGTGAATCCTTTGACGATGTCGGCGACCTGCTCTTTACCTCGACCGCCAGGGAGTTCTCCTCCGACGAAATGCTCGACATGGAGACCAGGAGCCGCACCTTTTCCATCTATTATCCCCGGACCCGGCCGGATCATCCCGACTACACGGTGGTTGCCTCGATGAACGGCAATTATGACGATTGGGCCACCCTGGACAAGGCGGCCTACAAAGCGGCCAAAAAGGCCATGATCGAACGCTGTTTTGTCGACCTGGAGCGCTATATTCCCGGCATCCGCGCCAAGGTTGACTGGGTCGAGGCCGCCACTCCGAGGACCTTTAACCGCTACACTCTCCATACCAAGGGAACGTCGTTCGGGACCAAGTTCGAAGGACTCGGTATCTCCCGGTCGATCTTCAAGGCCGTGCCCGGCCTCTTTCATGTCGGTTCGGTGGGGATTATCATGAGCGGCTGGCTGGGCGCCATCAACTACGGCGTCATCGTGGCCAACGATGTGGACAGCTATCTGCGGAGCTGACGCCCGGCTTCATGAGATATTTTATGACTGATTTTACTGGACAAAAAGCCATTGTGACCGGAGCGACCCGGGGGATCGGCCGGGCCATCGCCCTGGCCCTGCTGGAGCGTGGAGCAACGGTGATCGGCTTGTATGGCAGCAACGAGACGGCCGCCGGCCGCTTAAAGGATGACTGCCCCGCCACCCCGGAACGCCTCCGGCTCCACCGGTGCGACGTCAGCGATTACGAGGCCGTACGGACCCTGTACGAGCGGATAGAAAATGAATTTGACACCATCGACATCCTGGTCAACAATGCCGGTATCCGCCGGGACGGGGTCCTGGCCATGATGAAGGCGGAGGAATGGCAACAGGTGATCGATGTCAACCTCGGCGGCGGGTTCAACATGTCGAAGTTTGCCGTGCAGCTGATGATGAAACGGAAATACGGCCGCATCATCTTTATCACCTCGCCCATGGCCCACATGGGCTTTGCCGGGCAGGCCAACTACGCGGCCTCCAAGGCGGGGCAGATCGGCATGATGAAGTCGCTCGCCAAGGAAGTGGCCAAGCGGAAAATCACGGCCAACTGCGTATCGCCGGGCTTTATTGCCACGGACCTCCTCGACGGCCTCCCCGAGGCCCAGGTCCGGGAGTACAAAAAAATGGTGCCAGTCCGGCGCTTTGGCACGCCGGAAGAGGTGGCTGACGCCGTGCTTTTCCTGGCAGGACCGAAGGCGGCCTACATAAACGGCTCGGTACTCGAAGTGACCGGCGGTCTGTAATGGAAGATTTCCGGGCCGAGACCTTTATTACCGACCGGATCCCGCACCGGTCGCCCTTTCTCTGGCTGGACCGGGTCCTGGAGCTGACTGCCGATTCGATCCGGGCGGAGAAAACAATTTCCCCGGACCTGGATATTTTCCAGGGCCACTATCCCGATTATCCCCTCATGCCCGGCGTCCTGCTCTGCGAATCGGTGTTTCAGGCCGGGGCGCTCCTGATCGGCCACCTGCAGGACGGGGCAACGCCCCCCCCGGAGCGGCGGACCGGGGGCATGCCCGTATTGGCCCGGATCCTCGGGGCAAAATTCAAACGCGAAGTACGGCCCGGCGATACCATTGAACTGCACGTCCGGCTCAAAGAAAGGCTCGGTCCGGCCTGGATACTAAAAGGCTCGGTCCTGGTGCATGGCCTGGTCGCCGTCCAGGTCGAATTTTCCTGCGCACTGAAGGCGGCCGGCGGCAAAGCGCAGGCAGAGGATTGAAGGGCCGTTAACGCCCTTTTAAAAAATAAAAAAAAGCCTCTCCGGCCCGCTTGGCCGGAGAGGCTTTTTTTTGTTCTACACACTACATACTACGGAATCAGAATGCCAGCTGGTAGACAACCTGAATTTTATGCTCGTCGCCCAGGTCGTTGCCCAATGACGGCACCTTGCCCTTCTGGCCGGCGTTGACGTCAAAATTCGTGTTCTCGTAATCGACCAGTATCTGGTTGCCCTTGGCAACGTCATAGGACAGGCCGCCGATATAGAGGTCGTAGGCGGTATTATCGGCAATGACATTGTCCGAATCCTGATCGAAATGATCATAACGACCGAAGACCGAGAGCTTCTCGCTTACAAACGGCAAGCGAACCCGGCCGAAGAATGAATATCCCTCGGTATCAAGCGCTTTATGATTGACGCCGGTCGTCCATGATCCACCGGCATTGCCGGTAGTTTGAAAATACTGCGCCGTAAAAATAAACAGGGGATTCTCATAACTCATCATCCCCAGGTTGATGGAAAAGTCCGGATTGCTCTCGGGGGAGTAGTCCTTGTTGCCGTCGCCGGTCATGCCGAGATAGCTGAACTGCAGGCCGGGCAGCGTTGCAGGCAGGGGCCGTATCGTCAGCCGGCCTTCTATCGCCTTGTTGCCGTTCACCTCGTTGCTATGATAGCCGCTGCCGTTATATACGCCGACATGCCAACTACCGTAGAGGCCGTTGTAATGGCTGTTGCCGGTCAGGGCCTTGGCATCGGCGAGCTTGCCGCCGATGTTGCCCCGCAGGCTGATGCCGACATCGGCGGAATTGAAGATATGAGCCCGCTCAACGGCCATGGGACCCTGCGCCCGGTAGGGATTGATATGCTCTTCAAAATCAAGCCAGGGGTTGTGTCCCTGGCCGATTTCCATCTTCATGGAGGTTAACATTCCCAGGTCATTGGGTTTCAATTCGGCATAGAGATACTTCAGCCGTACGGTGTAATCCCCTTTGGTGCTGGCATCGGCGGTGGAGTCGCGATGAATGTCCGTGGTAATCCGGCCGCTCAACCAGGGGTTGATTTTCTTTTTAATGGTCAGGTAGCCGCGAGTCACGGCGAAATCGTTGTAACTGCTTGAGGTATTGCCGGGCTCGGCCTTTTCTCCGGCCGAATAGTCAATAAAGCTCTGCAACTCGATCGTAAGCCCCTTGAGGGCGGCAGACTTTTTCTGTCCCTGCGCCTCGATCCCGGCGACCTCGGACGGTGTCAACACGCCCTTGTTCTGCAGGACCTGCAGCAGCGGAGCATTCCCTGCGGCGGCAATGGCCGGCATTGCACAGCATAGCCCCAGGGCCGCCACTGTGGAAATAATCTTTTTCATAACGCTTTCTCCTTTTTTTCCTTAACTCCATTATTAATTTGCAGAAAATCCCGGCTCCTTTTTTGCCGGGTCCTGCTTCTTCAAAGCGGTACATTTGCCGAGCACGAGCAAGATGATTCACGCGCGACTCACTTACCTTGTTCATCCTCAGTGATATGTAAATGGAGTTTATGAGAGGGAGTTTACGTTTGCGTTAAAAAACGATTAGGAAGGGGGGGGATAATCGGGGACAGACCACGGTTTTCCGCAGCCAGCAACAGGGGAAAACCGTGGTCTGTCCCCGGTTGTTTTAACAACTAAATCAAAAATTGATTGCCAAGCCGATAAAAATCGACCTATGATATTCTATATAATAAATTCCACACATTACATAGAATATCACCGCAAGCCGTCACGGATCGAGGGAGAAAATATTGGTACCGATTCACCAGCACCTCATATTCGCCGATTTTGGCCTCCTCGCACCCACCAACAATAGATATTACCTCTGACAATGATCAAATCACGTATTCTAAAAGATAGAGACGAAATAGAAAGAGTAATGCCGGCCTGCGTTGAGCTGGCCGTAGAGTCAGGCGCTGTTTTACCATTCAATTATATGTATTTCCCCTTTCTCTGGTGGGACCATTTTAATAATCTTGACAACACCCTATTCTCCGAGAAGCGCGGGGAGAATTTCCTGGGAGTACAAAGTTCTCTTGGAACTTTTTTCCTCATTATTGCGGAAGACAACGGCAAAATCGTTGGCGCCACGCCACTCGGAGAGTTTTCCGTGAAAGTCGCAAGGGCTACCAATAACCTACGTGCTCTTTCTTTTGCAGGTGATCATCAGTTAATGCCATATCAGGATTTTCTGGTTCTGCCCTCTGCGCGTGAAGACATACTGGTGTCAATGTTTGACAAGTTGCTGGAAATGCTAAAAGATCATTATGATTTTCTAGTTCTTTCCTGTATTCCTGACAACTCTTTAAATCTTCAATTTATTCAAAAGATAGTTTCACGATCAACACAGCAGGGGGTAATCGGCCAGGAAAAAATAACTGCCCACCGAGGCGGAGTATGGCCATGGACCATAAAACCGCTTGTTTTTTATTGCAAAAGACTTTTAGCAAAAAGCCATGGAAATTCATCAAATTTATCGGATCTTGCTAATTTTATCAAAAAACTTGAAAGTAAAACGTTGAGTCTGTTTTTCCTGTCAACAAGGAAGTCTCTTGAAAGCGAAATAATAAATATATTAAACAGAATCGATGATGAGCAAAACTTATTTCATGAAAAATGTGAAATCAAAAAGTTACTATCACATAGACCAATTATTTATCCTTATATTGCATTACCTTCAGACGCTGGGACATTTTTTATGTCTCTAAGCAAAAAAGACCGCCAGGATTTTCGTAGATATAAAAGGAAATTCGAAAGACAGTGTGGATATTTTGAAAAAATATCTTCAAAAGAAATCTCTGACAAGGATATTAATGATTACATTTCGCTGCATCTATTACGCTGGGACAAAGGCTCCGCTTCAGTAAAAAGCAGCTATTCAATTAAATTTCACACAGAATTGTGCAAGACATTATCAGCTTCCGGACTTTTCACATTGTTTTTTGCAAACTATAATGGCAAGCGAATTGCAGCAGGTTCCTGCATTGATATTTTCCCCCGTCGTGAAGCATATATAACCGGTCGTGATCCGAACTATGGCAAATTAAGAGCAGGCATTCTTTTAATGATGGAAAATATTTTAGATGCAATTGACAATGGCTTCCACACCTATGAACTGGGGGGTGGCTGGGGCAGCGACAAGATGACTGTCACCAAAAAATATCATACCAGCCGAAGTTTTTTGTTGACATATAGCTCGGACCTACCCGAGGTCAATAGCATTTTTCCCGGATATATGTACATGGGCAATGAACCTGACCAGAATCCGTGACGGCTCGAGATGATGTTTCATGCAATATGTAAATTTATTGCGTTACTGCCGAATAAACGCATTCTCCGGTCTTCACCGCGCCGCCCTGCGGTCCACCCGATAACGGGTCCGGGCCGGACTGAATGCGCTGGTTGAAAATTAATTCCTGCGCAAACCCTAAGAATTGTAACTGCCGACAATGCGCAAAAAAATTTACAACTCTGATTCCAGCTTGCTCTCCCGCCGCTCATTCCTCAAGAGCTCCGCGATACTGGCCTGGTCGCCGGCGGCATTAG
>JAADIK010000199.1 GCA_013151365.1 Deltaproteobacteria bacterium | reverse complement strand
GATACGGCTCGCACTGAGCCTGGCCCTGGCCTTCATGGTCTCCGCCTGCGCCCCGACCATACCGTTCAGGGCGAGGATACCGGCCGGAACCGGCCGGGGCACACAGCGCCCCTATGTGATCAACAACCAAGCCTACTATCCGATAAACTCGGCTGCTGGGTACCGGGAAACCGGCATGGCCTCCTGGTACGGCAGGCAGTTTCAGGGCAAACGCACCGCCAACGGCGAGATTTTCAACATGTACGCTGCAACGGCGGCCCACAAAACCCTGCCCATGAACACCATCCTGCTGGTCAAAAACCTTGAAAACGGCAGGGAGACGACTGTCCGGGTTAACGACCGCGGTCCCTTTGCCAAAAGAAGGATCATCGATCTCAGCTATGCCGCGGCCCGCAAACTGGATATGCTGGGCAGGGGAACGGCCAGGGTCCGGATCATCGCCCTTGGCAGAGCAGGCGCTCCCGGCGCCCGGAGGCCCTCACGGCGGCCCGGCGCGCTGCGACATAGGGACTTCTACCGTGGTTGGTTCTATGTGCAGGTGGGGGCCTTCTCAAACCGTAAGAATGCGGAAAGACTCGCGCATCGTTTCGCCGACGGCGGGGCCAGGGTTGTCATTCGCTTCAATAATACAAGGAGAACAAAATACCGGGTGCTGATCTTTACCGGCAGGTCCCTGAACGCTGCCAGGAGTTTTGCGCGACAACTCAAGGGCCGCGGTTATCCCGACGCCTTCGTGGTTGCCGGCCCCGGTTATGTCAGGTAATGCCGAAGGACGGGCAAGATGCGTCAGTCGGCGCTTGCCGGGCCGTCAAAATCGCGGACCGCGGCCACAAACTCCCGGATCAGCCGCTGGTCCTTGATGCCGGGCTGCCGTTCAACGCCGGAATTGACATCGACACCGTAAGGCCGCACGGTCCGTATCGCGGCGGCAATATTGTCGACATCCAGGCCGCCGGCGAGGATGAACGGTTTTTGCAGATTCAGGTCCGCGACCATCGACCAGTCGAAACTCTTCCCGGTCCCGCCGGCCAGATCCGGCCGGAAGGTATCGAGCAGGAAACCCTTCACGTGAGGGGCATAGGCGGCAAACTCATCGGAACTCGTATGGCTGCCCACCCGGAAGGCCTTGATAACCTGGCAGGGAGAGGCGAAACGAACGAGATGCTCACAGTACTTGGGCGATTCCTCGCCGTGGAGCTGGACGTAACCCAGCCGGCAGTACTGGACGATCTCGTCGACCTCTCTGTTTTTCTTGTCCACAAAGACCCCGACCGCATCGACAAAGGGCGGCAGTTGTTCGATGATAAGCCGGGCCGCTTCCGGACTGATATAGCGGGGACTCTTTTCAAAAAAGATAAAACCCAGGGCGTCAACCCCGGCGGCCACGGCGGCCAGGGCGTCCGCCGGCCGGGTGACGCCGCACATCTTGATTCGTATTCGGGCCCTGCTCATATCGATCGTTGCGGTCATGTCGCGTACAACCGCCGCAGCGTCGCCCCCTGCTCCTTGCTTCGCATCAGACTTTCTCCGATCAGGGCCGCGTCCACCCCTGCCTCCCGCAGTCGCATCATGTCTTCCCTCGTGGAGATCCCCGACTCGCTGACCACGGGAATCGTCGACGGAATCAGCCGTTGCAGGCGAAAGGTCGTCTCGAGATCAACGGTAAAATCATTGAGATTGCGGTTATTGATCCCCACAAGACGGCTGTCGGCGGCCAGGGCCGCTTCAAGCTCGGCCTCGTTGTGCACCTCGACCAGCACATCCATGCCGAGTTCCTCGGCCAGCAGCCGGAAGTCCCGCATCTCTTCGATGCCGAGGATGGCGGCGATGAGCAGGATGGCATCGGCCCCGTATTCGGCGGCCTCCCGGATCTGCAGCGGATCAATGATGAACTCCTTGCGCAGAACGGGCAGGTCAACGGCTGCCCGCACCAGCGGAATAAAATCGACGGAACCCTGGAAAAAATCAACATCCGTGAGGACCGACACGGCCTGCGCCCCGCCCGCCTCGTAATTCCCGGCAATACGGACAGGATCGAAGTCGGGCTGGATAATGCCCCGGGACGGCGAGGCTTTTTTTACTTCGGCAATGATGGCCACCCCGGCAAAGCCGGTGAGCGCGCGGATAAACCCCCGGGGAGGCTCAACGGCTCCGGCCGGAGCTTTGATCCCCCGGCGCTTCAGCTCCGCGACTTCTTCACGCTTTCTGGCAACGATGGTGTCAAGTATCATGCAAAAACATTTATGATTAAATGGCTCTTACCTTGTATCCGTGAGCGTTCGATAACGGATTCAGGGCTTACAGAAACCGACCAGCGCGTCAAGTTTCTCAAGAGCGGCGCCCGAGGCGATAATTTCCCGGGCCCGGGCCACGCCGCCGGCCAGGTCCTCCGCTTCGCCGGCGGCCATCAGCGCCGCCCCCGCATTAAGCAGCACCATGTCCAGTTTCGCACCTTCCGTCCCGGCCAGTATCTCGCGTATCTGGGCCGCGGACTCCTCGACCGAGGCGCCGCCGCGAATATCATCAAGGGTTGCCCGCGACAGCCCCACGTCCTCCGGCGCTATGGTATAGTTCTCGACCTTGCCGTCATGGGCGTCGGCCACATGGGAGACGCCGGTGACGGTCAACTCGTCGAGATTGCCCTCGCCCCAGACCACCAGCGTTCTCTTCATGCCGAGCCGCCCCAGCACTTCGGCCACGGTCACGGTCAGCTCCCTGGCAAAAACTCCGGTGAGCTGCACATTGGCGCCGGCCGGGTTGGTCATGGGGCCGAGAATATTAAAAATCGTCCTGATCCCTATTTCCCGGCGCGGGCCGATGGCGTGCTTCATGGCCTGGTGCAGCATGGGGGCAAAGAGAAAACCAATGCCGACCGTGCGCACGCACCGGCCGACCTGGTCCGCAGGCAGGGAGAGATCAACGCCCAGGGCCTCCAGCACGTCGGCGCTGCCGCAGCTTGAGGAAATGGCCCGGTTGCCGTGCTTGGCCACCGGAATCCCGGCGCCGGCAACGACAAAAGCGGTAGTGGTCGAGACATTGAAGGTGCCGGATCCGTCACCGCCGGTGCCGACGATATCCATCAAGACCCGGCCGCCGGAGGTATCGACGCCGGCGTCCACAAAGGTTGCCTTTTCCCGCATGACCCGGACCGCGCCGACAATCTCGTCAACGGTTTCGCCCTTCATGCGCAGGGCCGTGATAAAGCTACCGATCTGGGCCGCCGTGGCCTCGCCGCTCATGATCTCCCGCATGACTTCGATCATCTGCCGTTCGTTGAGATCCGTGCCGGTCACAACCTTGCCGATGGCTTCTCGTATCATAATAAGATAATCCTTGGTGTTCGTTGAAAACGAATGCCGTAAAAATTCTATTTTCCGCGCAACAATTCAGGATAATCGGGCCGCAGAAAATTATGCAGCAGGACGATGCCAACGCCGGTCATAATCGATTCGGGGTGAAACTGCACCCCTTCCACGGGCAGTTCCCGGTGCCGGATCCCCATGAGTTCGCCCTGCTCGGTATAAGCGGTGGCTTCCAGGCAATCCGGCAGGGACTCTTGCTCCACAATCAGCGAATGATACCGCATCCCGTCAAAGGGGTTGTCCAGGCCGGTAAAAACGCCCCGGTTATCATGGCTGATGGAACTGGTCTTGCCGTGCATCACCCGCCCCGCCCGCACCACCTTGCCGCCGTAGGCCGCGCCGATCGCCTGGTGGCCGAGACAGACGCCGAGGACGGGAATCCGGGGAGCGAAATATTTGATCGCCTCGATGGAAATGCCCGCTTCCGCCGGCGTACACGGACCGGGGGAGATCAACAGCCGGTCGGGCCGCAGCTCGGCCAGGGCCGGCACCTCGATCTTGTCGTTGCGGAACACCTTTATTTCCGGCGGCTGCCAGTCAGGCCCGCCGTCCGGCGGACAGGTGGCCAGCGTCTGGACGATATTGAAGGTAAACGAATCGTAGTTATCGATAATGACGATCACGGCCTAAAACCCCTGTTCAGCCAGTTCAACGGCCCTTCTCAGGCCCTTGGCCTTGTTGATGGTTTCCTCATACTCCTTCTGCGGCACCGAATCGGCGACAATCCCCGCTCCGGCCTGGATCCAGAGATCCTCACCCTGCATGACAAAAGTCCGGATAGTGATACAGAAATCCATGTTGCCGGAAAAACCGAAATAGCCCACCGCCCCGGCATACGGTCCCCGCCGCTCCGGCTCCAACTCGTCGATAATCTCCATGGCCCTGATCTTGGGGGCTCCGCTCACCGTCCCGGCCGGGAAACAGGCCCGCAGCACATCAAATTGATCCAGACCCGGGGCCAGTTCGCCATGCACTCCCGAGACAATGTGCATCACATGGCTGTAGCGTTCAATAACCAGCAGGTCGGATACCGAGACCGAGCCGCTGCGGGCGACCCGGCCCACATCGTTGCGGCCGAGGTCCACCAGCATCAGGTGCTCCGCCCTCTCCTTGGGATCGGCAAGCAATTCCCTCTCCAGGGCCTGGTCTTCCGCGGGCGTGGCGCCGCGCTGCCGCGTGCCGGCAATGGGACGCAGCTCGATATCGCCATCCTCGAGCCGCACCAGGATTTCCGGTGATGAACCGATAAGCACCACCTTCCCCAGGCGCAGATAAAAGAGATAGGGGCTGGGGTTGATATGGCGAAGAGCCCGGTACAGGGTCAAGGGCTGCAAACCGGTACGGGTATGAAAACGCTGGGACAGGACAACCTGGATAATATCGCCGGCCAGGATGTATTCCTTGGCCCGGTCGACCATGGCGGCAAAGGTGGGCTCATCCATGTTGGAGCTGAACTCGTGGGGCCGCCCCGGCGCGCTCTGCTTGAGACACTCTTCCGGCACCGGCCCTTTAAGCCGGAGAACGACCTGTTCACTACGCCGGACGGCGTCGGCGTAGAGCTGTCGCTCCCCGCCGGCAGCACCGGCCTGCACATTGCAGATCACGGTCAACTTCTGCCGGACGCTGTCATGGACGAGGACCAGCCTAGGCACCATGAAGGTGCTGTCCGGGATATCCACGGGCGGGCGACTATCGGGCAGGTCCTCGATAAACCGCACCATGTCGTAGCCGAGAAAGCCGACGGCGCCGCCATAAAAACGCGGCAACCCCGGGGCGTTACTGGCATTGAAGGATTCCAGCAACTCCCGCAGCCCGGCCAGCGGGTCAACCGGGTCATGGCGGGTCTCCCGGTCTCCCGCCGCATTGGTCATGGTCACCGTGTCGCCACTGCTGGCAAAGGTGACCAGCGGGTCCAGGCCGATAAAGGAGTAACGGCCCCACTTCTCGCCGCCCTCCATACTTTCGAAGAGGAAGGCATGGCTCCGGCTGCCGGCGACCTTGGCAAAGATGGTCAGCGGCGTGTCCAGGTCGGCGATGATCGTCCGGTGAACGGGCACCAGCCCGGACTGCCCGATCATACGGACAAAGGATTCCTGATCAGGAGAATACATGATCTCGCGCAAGTCCTAACGGTAGCGATGGATGATGCAGACCTGAATCCGTGACGGCTTGAGGTGACATCCCATTCAACATGTGAAATTTATTGCATTATTATCTGCTGCGTTGGCAACTCGTTGATATCACACTAGGATAATCAACCTCGTTGCCGCCTTGCATCTGCACCGTTCTCGAACGCTCACGGATCCAGGGCAGAATGAACCCGGCCGGAAAACAAAAAAAGCCATGGAAGACAAAATCTTCCATGGCTCCGGCACGTCAAGCAAATTTTTTACATAAAATATGGCCGGCACCGCTTCAGGCAATGGGCTGCATCCGGTTGACCCTTCTGGTCAGCCGGGAAACCTTGCGGGATGCCGTCTTTTTATGAATCGACCCCTTGCCGGCGGTCTTCTGAATAATGGGAATCGCCCTTTTCAGGGCCTCGTTGGCCTGTTCCTCGGACCCGGCGACAAGGGCCTCTTCAACCTGGCGAACAGCGCCGTTCATCCTGCTTTTGTTGTTGCGGTTGCGCAGCCGCCGTACTTTGGACTGGCGATCTCTCTTCAGCGCTGACTTATGATTGGCCATGAAAAACTCCTTCTTATATCACTCAATACCTGTGACTTTTTATTTTGATATGAATCTTGTCGTATATCGAAAAAAGAACTTTCTGTCAAGAATATTATTATAAAAGGGCACCGAGTGGGGGGAATCATTACTTATCCGGTGTCACTCCTTTAAGGTTGGCCCCGACCGCCCCGGCAAAATCAGCCGAATCAATCAGGGCCCCTTCAAACCTGGCCCCGGTCAGATCGGCGCCACTTAAATCCGCCTTATACAGGTCCGCCTCGCGCAGATCGGCATCCCGCAGGTCGGCACCGCGCAAATTAGCGCCTTTGAGATTGGCCTCTTTCAGATTAACCCGGCGGAGATCGGCCCCCTGGAGATCAACCCGTTCCAGGTCCGCCTCTTTCAGGTTCCGGCCGGCCAGGTCAACCCCGGCCAGGTC
>JAADIK010000178.1:5758-7421 GCA_013151365.1 Deltaproteobacteria bacterium | reverse complement strand
GCGGTCTGGTCCGGCGTCCGGTGCGCCGACGAGACGATCATCTCGTACCGGATGTCCAGGGACTGCAGGAAATCGGCCGCCGCCTGCATCACCGGGAGATCCGAGCCGCTGCCCATGACGATACCGACAACCGGGGCCTCGCGGTTCTCCAGCCGTTTCAGGGCCCGGTGGCCGATGTCGGTGCGATAGGTACAGCCGGGCCAGCGGATCACCCCGACCGCCTCGTAGGCCCTGGCGATAGCCGCGCCGATATCCGCGCCGATGGCGGTAACCCCGAGGACCCGGCCGCCGGCGGTAACCGTGCGGCGGTTTTTGACGGCGGTACCGGCGTGAAACACCACCACATCCTTCATCTTCCCGGCCTTGACGAGACCGGTGATGGGCTTGCCCGTATCGTACTTGGCCGGATAGCCCCGGGAGGCCATAACGACGCAAACCGCGGGCCGGGGATCGATATCCAGCTCAATGGTCTCGAGCCGGCCTTCGATGACGGCCTCCATGACCTCGACCAGGTCGGAGCGCAGACGCATGAGCAGGGGCTGACACTCGGGATCACCGAAACGGCAGTTGAACTCCAGGACACTCAGGCGGTCTCCGTCGATCATCATGCCGGCGTAAAGCATGCCCTTGTAGGGCCGCCCCTCTGCCGCCATCCCCCGGATCGTGGGCAGCATCACCTCGTCCATGATCCGCCGGGCCAGGTTCTCGGTAAGCACCGGGGCCGGGGAGTAGGCCCCCATGCCGCCGGTGTTGGGCCCCTTGTCGCCATCGAAAATCGCCTTGTGGTCCTGCGACGAGGGCAGGGGCAGCACCGTGGTGCCGTCGGCAAAGGCGATAAACGAGACCTCCTCGCCCTGCAGGAACTCCTCCACCACGACCTTGTTACCGGCCGGGCCGAAGGCCTTGTCTTTCATAATCAGGTCAACGGCCTTCTTCGCCTCGGCCGTGGTCCGGGCGACAATCACCCCCTTGCCGGCCGCCAGCCCGTCCGCCTTGACCACACAGGGAGCACCGATGGAATCGATATATTTTTTAGCGGCTCCCCGCTTGCTAAACACCTGGTACGCGGCGCTCGGAATGGCATACTTTTTCAGAAAATCCTTGGTAAAAACCTTGCTCCTTTCCAGTTCGGCGGCGGCTCCACTGGGCCCGAAAATGCGCAGCCCCTTTTTTTCGAAAACATCAACAATCCCCCGGGTCAGAGGATCTTCCGGGCCGACAACGGTCAGGTCGATCTCCTCTGCCGCGGCAAACGCGGCCAGTTCCTCGATATCCCCGGCAGCGAGATCGACGCAGGTCGCCAGTTTTTTTATGCCGGCATTGCCCGGGGCACAATAAATCGCGGCGACCCGGGGGCTCTGCCGCAGCTTCCACACCAGGGCATGCTCACGACCACCGGCACCAATGACCAAAATTCTCATCTTGTTCTCCATCATAAAAAAATAAAAAAATCACGTCTTGTAGTTGGTGGGAATTGGTGCCGCAACGACAGCAAAAGAAAACCACCGGGGACACGCCGAACAAGTGTATCAAATACATCTTTTTTTTACAATATCTTACGGTTCGCTCGCAAATAAGGGCCTGTAAGAAAATAACATGGGCAAGATTGCGCTCATATTTGGGTCAGATTTGGTTACGGTAATTGAGTAAAACCGCAGGCGTA
>JAADIK010000178.1:0-5741 GCA_013151365.1 Deltaproteobacteria bacterium | reverse complement strand
CTACGTCGAGGATTTTGCGATTGCGCCGTAGCCAAAGATGGCCTGAAGATGAGATGCAAGATGTTCTTGTTATTTTCTTACAGGCCCTAAGTCCGCAGAGTCGCCGTCCTGATTCTCAACGCCCGGATTCGGGTCGGATTTCGTCGCGCCGCCCGGACGAACTCCTCCCTTGTGGCTCATCATCACTCCGGTGCCATAAAGAAAACAACGAACCATTTTGCTTGACACGATATATACAATTCTGTTATTCATAATAATGAATATCCATTCAGTGAATATTGCCTCCGAACCAATCTTCCGCAAGAATGCTTCAATGAAGTCAGCAGATAAACATAATAAAATTATTCGCGCCGCCACCAAAGTTTTTGCCAAAAAGGGATTTTTTAATGCCCGGATATCCGATATCGCCAAGGAGGCGAAGGTGGCAGACGGCACTATCTATCTCTATTTCAACAACAAATTTGACATTCTCCTCACCGTTTTTGAACAGGAAATAGGCAAACTGGTGGATCAGGTCAAGGTCTTGCTCGCGGAAGAAGACGATCCCCGGCGCATGCTTGAAATCTTTATTGCCAAGCACCTTCAGGAGATGAAAAAAAATAAAAATCTGGCAGAGGTGATCCAGATTGAACTCAGGCAGACCAATAAA
Organism: Deltaproteobacteria bacterium; assembly: GCA_013151365.1. GTDB lineage: Bacteria > Desulfobacterota > Desulfobulbia > Desulfobulbales > Desulfobulbaceae > BMS3Abin13. The sequence goes on along the minus strand of JAADIK010000178.1, from coordinate 5,092 downwards.
CTGGTCAGGGATTACCGCAACAACAGGTTCAGCGAATATATCAACATCATCTCGACCATCATCAAACGGGGACAGAGCGAAAACGTCTTTCGCCAGGACATCCTGCCCGGCATTGCCAAACGGGCCATCTTCGGAGCGCTCGATGAAATCGCCAGGATCTGGAACCTGGACCTGGTCTCCGAATACTCCATGGACGAAACGGTACAACAGGTCATCAATATCTTCCTGCTTGGCATCCTGAACGAACCCGGCCGTCATTAACCAGGACTGAGAGTCAGGGCGTCACCGGTCAATCCACGGAAGCGGCATTAATTTCCATGACCTCGAATTCACGATTGCCGCCGGGGGTCTTGGTCTTCACCTCGTCGCCGACCTCTTTTCCCAGCATTGACCTGCCGAGAGGAGAAAGCACGGAAATGGATCCCTTCTTGACATCCGCCTCTTCCGGCCCCAGCAGCTGATAGGTTATCTCCTCCTCTGTTTCCATGTCCGTCAAGGTCACCACTGTCCCGAAAACAGCCCGGCTACAGTCCACTGCCGAACAATCGATCACTTCCGCCCGGGAGAGTTTGTCCTTAAGCTCGAGAATGCGCCCTTCAATCATCCCCTGCCGCTCCTTGGCGGCATGATACTCGGCGTTTTCGCTCAAATCACCGTGCTCACGGGCCACTTCAATGGCCTTAACCACAACAAAACGCTCCACCCGTTCAAGCTGGTCAAGTTCCTCGCGCAGACGCTGATAACCGGTCCGGGAGATTGGAATTCTGTCCATCATGTCAAATTTCTCCTCTTATATTTCAAAAAACGATATATATCGGGACTCAAAGTCAATCCTGGAATCGTAACGATCAAAAAACGTTGCGGGGTTGATTTCAAGCCCTCAAAGTTACTTCAGGTTACGACATCCGGCCTGATGAATACCCAGAGAATCAGGCATTTTTTTTCCGTTTTTACCGGTTTTGCCGGCCTGGTTCATTTCCTTGCGCAGCAGCCGCGCTTCATCGACCCGCCCCTGTTTTTCCAGCAGATCGGCCAGCTCGCCCCCGGCCTGCTTATCCGCGGGATCTTCCTGGTGGATGACGGTCAGGACGTCGATCAACTCGGCGACCTTGCCCTGCTCTCTCAGCAGGTCGGCAATCGCCCGGTAGACCCCGGGCCGGTCCGCGGTGACCTTGACCAGGTCATGCCAGAGCATGCGGCTGCCGTTATTCTCCACCAGGGCAAGGAGATCGCGGGCCAGGGCCTTTTGGGCCTCATAGCGCATCCGGACAATCGCCTTGTCATCCGGCTTCAAGGCCAGGGAGCAGTCATAATATTCAAGCGCCCGATCGGCCCGGCCCAGCTCCATATTCAACTCCGCGCCGCGGTCAAGGAGTACGGTATCATCAGGCTTCTTTTTCAATAACGCTTCAATCTGTTTCAACTCCATGGCGCCGTTACCCCGGCCCCGGTAATAAAGCATGAGTTGGCGGCGCCCCTCCCGGTTACCGGGTTCAATGGCGACAAGCCGCTGCCAGAAGGTTATCGCCTGTTGCTCATGCCCCAGCTTTTTCTGCAACCGGGCCGACAACAGCAGGACCTCGGGATCATTCGGAGAGCTTTGGCGGAGTTTCCGCAATAAATCCCCGGCCTTGCCGGTCCGATTGAGCTTGATTGACAACCGGGCCAGTTTTTTCTGCAGATTCAGGTCGTCGGGTTTACGCAGCAGCAACTGTTCAATAAGAGGCAACAGCGCTTCATCCTGTCCCTGGCGCTCAAGGGCGCGGATCAACCCTGCCAGGGCCGGCACCGCTTCGGGACCGTCGGGTGCCTGTCCGTACAACTGACCGTAGAGCTTGACGGCCCGCTCAACATTACCCATGGCCAGGGAGACCTGGGCCAGGGCAAAGAGGTAGCTTTTATTGTCGGGCTCATGGGCGGTCAGCATGTCAAGCTGCGCTTCGGCCTGCCGCCAGCGCTTCAGGTGCAGGAGGATCGTGGTGTATTCCCACCTGGCTTCGTCGATATTTTCCTTGCGGCCGAAAAGAAGCTCGTACTGCACCAGGGCTTCCCGGTACTTCTTCTCCCTGGCCAGTTGTCGCGCCTGGTCCCAGATCAGTTTCCAATCCGGTGCCAGTTTATTGTTCTCGCACTGGACATCATGATCGGGCACGGCGACGCTTTCGGCGGCCGGCGTGGTCTGCACCGCATCCCGGGCCGCCGGCCGGCCATACGATGCGGGAACGCAGAAAAGCAAGGGCAGACAAAAAGTTGCCAGGTATAATAAATATTTCGCAGTAAACTTCACGGTTCTCGAAGGAAGCATTGACAATAATCAGCCCTTAAAGAATCCGGCAATGGTTGCAACAATATATTCCTGCTGTTCCGGCCGCAATTCCGGATAAATCGGCAAAGCCAGCGCTTCCGGAGCGGCCTGTTCGGCCACGGGATAAGATAAATCGGCAAAGCCGTACGTTTTTAAACACTCCTGCTGATGAAGACAAAGAGGATAATAGACCTCGGAGTCAATATTATTCTCTTTCAGGAAATCACGCAACCGGTCGCGTTCGGGTACCCGGATAACAAACTGATTATAAATATGATAATTGTTTACGGCAGAGCCCGGCACATCCTGGTAAAGGGCCGGCGGCAGCCCGACCGGGTCGCCGGCCAGACCGGCGGCGACAAAAAGCCGCCGGTAGAGATCGCTGTTCCTGCGCCTGGCCTCATGCCACTCCTCAAGATGGGACAATTTAATATTCAGGACGCAGGCCTGGATCGGATCAAGCCGGAAATTTCCACCTATGCGCGCATGGTGATATTTCGGCTGCGCCCCGTGATTGCGCAGTGAGCGCAGCCGTTCGGCAAACTCCCGGTCACCGGTGACGACCATGCCGCCGTCTCCGATCCCGCCCAGGTTTTTACTGGGAAAGAATGAAAAACAACCGGCAATTCCCATGGAGCCCGCCCTTTTCCAGGAGACGCGGTCGCCGTCGACAAACGGGCAGTCGGAACCGATGGCCTGGGCGGCATCCTCGATCACCGGCAGCTCGTATTCCCCGGCCAGCTCCATGATCCGCTGCATGTCGGCGCACTGGCCGAAAAGATGGACCGGCATGATCGCCTTGAGCCGGCCGCCGCGGCGCCGGTCCGCGGCGAGCAGGTCCGCCATCCGTTCAGGATCGATATTCATGCCGCCCGGCTCGATATCGGCAAAAACGGGCAAGGCACCGACCCGGAGAATGGAACCGACGGTGGCAAAAAAAGTATACGGGGTGGTCAACACCAGGTCACCGGGACCGATCCCCAGGGCCATAAGGCTGACCAGCAGGGCATCGGTCCCGCTGGACACCCCGACGGCATAGGGGGTGCCGCAGTACGCGGCCACCGCCTCCTCGAACCGCTCGACCTCCGGGCCGAGGATATACTGGGTTGACTCGATGACTCCCGTCACGGCCCGGATAACCTCATCACGAAGTTCGGACATCTGCGGTTTCAGGTCAAGAAGCGATACGTTCATTTTTCTCGTCATTTATATTCTGATCTTCTGATCTTTTATGATTTTGCTTAAGAAGAAGGTGCTGGCGGGAAGACCGATGATCAAAGATAAATCATTCCGTCTTGCCGGGGCCGGAATTCAGGATCAGGTGATCTCCGGTGAAAAAATCTTTAATATCCGGCATCACTTTTTCAAAATGTTTTCTTAATTTATTCAACAGGTTCGCCTCGATCTGCCGCACCCGTTCCCGGGAGACGCCGAACTGGTCGGCAATGACTTGCAGGGTCTGCGGCTCATCGCTGAGCAGGCGGGTTTGCAGGATAACCTGTTCCTTTTCATTGAGTTGATCTTTTAAACCGGACAGGAGGTCGGCAAGGCGGTCCCGAATCTCCTGGCTGGCGACAATCTCTTCGATATTCGGGCCTTCATAGGGCAAAAAACTTTTCTGTTCATCCTCGGAATCGTTGCGAACCGGACTTTCAAGCGAGACCTCCCAGTTATCCATCCGCTGGCCCATTTCAACGATCTCGCTCTCCTTGACGTTGAGCCGCTCGGCCAGCAGTTTGATTTCCGGTTTGAATCCCTGGGCCTCCAGCAATTTTTTTTCCTTGTTCAGGCTGAAAAAAAGTTTCCTCTGCGCCTGGGTGGTGCCGATTTTCACCAGCCGCCAGTTGTCCATTATGAACTTCAGGATATAGGCACGAATCCAGTATGCGGCATAGTAGGAAAATTTGACCCCGCGGAAGGGATCGAATTTCCTGGTCGCCTGGACCAGCCCCACATTGCCCTCCTGAACCAGGTCCATGAAATTCTGCATCCAGTATTTCTGAAAGTCCATCGCTACCTTGACCACCAACCGGAGGTTGGCCGATACCAGCCGGTAAGCGGCATCAGGATCGCCGGTTTCCTGCAGACGGATAGCCAGCTCTTCGGTCTCCTCGCGTGACAGCAGTTCATACTGGCTGATTTCCTGAAGGTACCGATGGAGCGCCGGGTTGCTGAGCGCCGGAAGGTTTTCATCCTCGGACATAACGACAAGAGGATGCTGATACGGTTCCAGCTCCGGTGGCGATTTTTTTTCTTTTTCTTTTTGCGTCATAGAAGAAAGCAAAGGCATACGCTGTTTATCTGAATCCGTGTAACCAGCCCATAAGATGTAAAACTCTGCGCTATTCCTTACATCCAACCTGTAAGCCGCCACAGGCGCCACAAATTTACGTAGTCGCTGCCGTTCGTTCGCAGGTAAGCGACCGAAGGGAGACTCCGAAGCCCCTCTATGCGGGCGGCAGTGACCGCGTGAAGATGGGGTGCCGGTGACGGCTTACGAATCCGTGAGTCCCGGTGAAGGCCTGCACCTGAGTAGTTACAAAAAAAAAGACTCTGTTCAGGGATGATGTCCTTGCAAAAAGTCCCAGCATGTTGTCATTACGACCAGCGCAGGTTTTTTTTTCGGGCCGTCATTTCGACGCCGTTCAAAATTCCCGCTTCGCCCGGAATGATTTCTGAGCGTTTCAGGCTTTTTGCAAATTCATCAAGAATGCCCTTTTACAGAGTACAATTGAGAGTTATTATATTCCATTCCGGCAAAAAAATCACTGGAATCCGGCATAATCT
>JAADIK010000050.1 GCA_013151365.1 Deltaproteobacteria bacterium | reverse complement strand
GTGTACCTGGAAGAGTTTCCGGTACAGCAAACATATCGTCCGATTCTGACGACCTTTGAGGTCGAGGCCCATGCCTGAGTTGCCGAGGATCTCCGGGGACGAGGCAATCAGGATCTTCAAAAAAATGGGATTTTATGAGGCCAGGCAAAAGGGCAGCCACGTGGTCATGCGACGCGGCAATAAAGGGTGTGTGATACCCAGGCACAAGGAGTTGGCAATCGGCACACTGCGCAGTGCCATCAGGCAGGCGGGGGTTACGGTTGAGGAGTTTGTGAAAGCCGGGAGATAGCCCCGGATTCAGGGATTAGTTACCACCATGTTCAGCAGGCATTTCCAATCATTAACTTATTGATTTTTACGGGAAAAAGCTTTGAAAAATAATCGATTGCTCATACCGGGCCTTCTACTGATTACGGCCTTGATCAGTACCCAGGTATTCGCCAATGAAACCGGGCCTCAAGGCCCGAGTGGAAAACAGGAAATCATCCTGATCGGCCGAATGGCGACCAAAAAACTGGTGCGGACCCTTGGCAGCCGGATGAAAATGCACCTGCGGAAAAGTGGACCGGCCGGAGCCCTGGGATTCTGCGCGGCCAAGGCGCAGGAGCTGACCGCCCAGGTTAACCGTGAGCTGCCGGCAGCGGTCAGGGTCAAAAGGATCTCGTTGCGGTACCGGAATCCACTTGATGCTCCGCTGAAGGACGAGGCCAAGATATTGCGGGCTCTTCACCTGTTAAAAGATGCCGGGGCCGTCCTGCCTGATTATGTTCTCCAGAGGATCGGTCGCCGGTCCTTTAAATTTTACCGGCCCATAACCATCAACAAGGGTGTTTGCCTCGCTTGCCACGGCCACAGGGAAAGCATGAAACCGGGGGTAAAGAGAGCCCTGGCAAAATTCTATCCCGATGACCACGCCACCGGCTATAACCTCGGGGACCTGCGTGGGGCGGTAGTCGTAACCCTTGAATCCGCAAGCGCCCGATAACGGATTCAGGCGGGAGACTTAATAATGATACCGAAGCTGAGCAATCAGTATTGAATCATTTTCAGCTTTATAAACGATACGGTGCTCGTCTGTGACTCGACGGGACCAGTAGCCGGAAAGGCCATGTTTCAAGGGCTCAGGTTTACCTATGCCCTCATATGGTATGCGTTGAATATCGCGGATAAGACGATTGATGCGTTTTAATGTTTTTTTATCGGTACGCTGCCAATAAAGATAGTCCTGCCAAGCATGTTCAGAGAAGATGAGCTTCAATCCATAAGCTCCTTTTTCAACCCTTTGCCTGACTCAAGTTCGGCGATAGATCCAAGAAGTCGACGAGCATTTTTTGGGCTTCTCAATAAGTAAGCTGTTTCTTCAAGGGCTTCGAAATCCTCAAGAGACATCATAACAACAGGTTGTGAAGCTTTTCGAGTGATAATGACGGGAGAATGGTCATCGCAAACTTTCTCCATTGTCTTTGCAAGGTTGCCTCGTGCCGAAGTGTATGTGATGGTATCCATGGTTAACCTCCAAAATGGACATGTACAATTTAATGTACCACAAGGATAGTCACATAACAAGTCAATTCTCGCGGCTTGGGACTGCACCGTAAGTTGGCCAGGTGCCCCATATTTGCGCAGTTCATTTCGCTCGCCATAGTCCCTCTATGCGGGCAAAAGGAACCGCGTGAAGATAGGGTGCCTGGAAGGCCTACAGGTCAGGGTGTCCCAGGTTATAGCTATACGGTATTACATTAATCAAAACTGTGTAAGTTGGCCAGGTGCCCCATATTTGCGCAGTTCATTTCGCCCGCCATAGTCCATCTATGCGGGCGGAAGGAACCGCGTGAAGATGGGGTGCCTGGACGGCTTACAGGGTCAGGCCGCCAGGGCTTTGTCCAAAGACTTGGCCGTCTTGCCGATAATGATTTCGTCGATATGCTCGCTGGTCCAGATTCCGTCCTTGCGTACCGCCTTGGCGGCATTGCCGTAGCTGACGCGGACATTGCGGTCGCTGACCACCGCCAGGCCCTTGGCCAACCGTTCTTCGAGTTCCTCCGGGCTGAGCCCTTCGGCCTCGCCCAGCGGACCCAGCTCTTTCATCTGCCGGGTAAAATCGGTGATCTGCCGGACAAAGCGCGGCGCTTCGGCTGCCGACGCCCATTGCAGATTGAGCCGCTCCTCGCGAATCCCGATTTCCCGCATAACCTTGTGGACCAGCGCCTTCATTCCCATTGCATCGTAATTACCAACCTGGTAATGGCATTCGCCGGGTTGTCAGCCGCCGGTGAAGATGCCGTCCGCCCCCTCGACAAAGCCGCGCAGGATAAAGGCCGGATCGACCCGGCCCGTACACATGACCCTGATGGTCCGCAGGTTGGGCGGATACTGGTAACGGGAAATACCGGCGGCGTCGGCCGCCGCATAGCAGCACCAGTTACAGAGAAAGCCCAGGATCCTGGGTTTGAAATCGTCACTCATTTATGATACCTCGGTGGTTTCTTTTTCACTGACCTCGCCAAAGGCCTCGATCTGCGCGGTAATCTGTTCATTGGTGAAACCGCCCATGGAGATGGCGAAGCTCGGGCAATGGCTGGAGCAGATGCCGCAGGCCTTGCAGGATGCGGCAATGGTGCGAGCCTTGCGCTTCTTGCCCACCTTGACCATCTCGATGGCCGCAAACGGACACAGGCTGGCGCAGAGGCCGCAGCCGATACAGGTGTCCTGGTCCACATGGGAGACAATGGGATCAACGGATACCGACCCCTTGACCAGCGGGATGGCCGCCTTGGCCGCGGCCGCCTGGGCCTGGGCGATGGTTTCGTCCACCGGCTTGGGCGTATGGGCCAGGCCGCAGACATACATGCCGTCAACCGGCAGCTCGACGGGCCGCAGCTTGACGTGGGCCTCGAGGAAAAACTTGTCGTCGGTCAGCGGCGCCTTGAGGAGCTTGCTCAGTCCGTCCGTGCCGTCAGGCACAATGCCGACAGACAGGGCAACCAGGTCCGGGGTCAAATCCGTCTCTTCCTGCAGGATGGAATCAAAAAATTTCACATGCAGGCTCCTTCCCTTCTCGTAGACCTCGGGTTTACGATCGAGGTCATAGGGGATAAAGATCACGCCCTTGAGCCGGGCCTCACGGTAGGCGTCCTCGGCAAAGCCGTAGGTGCGCATATCCCGGTAGAGGACGATGACCTGGGCGGCCGGGTTGATCTCCTTGATCTGCAGGGCGTTCTTCACCGCATGGTTACAGCAGACCTTGGAGCAGTAGTTCAAGTCGTCGCCCCTGGAACCGGCGCACTGGATCATGACCACCGAACCGGGCGCCCGGTTTTTGGCCTTGCCGGCCAAACGTTTTTCAAGCTCCAGCTGGGTCACGACCTTGTTGTTTTTATCAAGCAGGTAGCCGTCCGGACGGTGCTCATGGCCGCCGGTGGCCAGGATGATCACCCCGTGATCGACGGTATGTTCCTTTGCGGCCTCGCCGGTTCCCGTGGAGACGACAGAGGCGAAGTTGCCGATAAAACCGGCGGTCTGCACCAGGCGGGCGCTGGTCAACACCTCGATCTTGCCGTTCTTCTTGACCTGCGCAACCAGTTGTTTGAGATACTTGGCCGTCTCGCTGCCGCTCAGGGTGTGATTCAGCAGGCCGAGATGGCCGCCGAGGGCGGCGCCCTGTTCCAGGAGAACGGAGTCGAAGCCCTGCCCGGCCAGGGTCAGGGCCGCGGTCATTCCGGCAATCCCGCCGCCCACGATCAGGGCCTTGGGCATAACCGGCACGGTCTGTTCGGGCAACGGTTTCATGCCGCGGGCCTTGGCAACGGCCATGCGGACGAGGTCCTTCGACTTGTCGGTTGCGGCCTCGGGTTCGGCCGCATGGACCCAGGAACATTGGTTACGGATATTGACCATCTCGACCAGGCAGGGGTTGAGCCCCGCATCCTTGAGGGTCTCCTGAAACAGCGGCTCATGGGTCCGCGGCGAACAGGCGGCGATCACCACCCGGTTCAGGTTGTGCTCGATAATGGTCTGTTTCAGGGTCTCGATGGCATCCTGAGAGCAGGAATAGAGGGAGTCGGTGTGATAAACTACCCCGTCCATATTCGCCACGGAATCGTCAACCGCGTGGACATCGACCACAGAACTGATGTTGATGCCGCAGTGACAGGTAAAGACCCCGATGCGGACTTCGTCTCCGATGTCTTTTTCCCGGGGATAGGACTTGTGGATGATTCCCTGGCCGCGCTGCTTTTCCAGGAGCCCGGCGGCGATGCCTGCCGCGGCCGAGGCCTGGGTCACCGACTCGGGGATATCCTTGGGTCCCTGAAAGGCCCCGGCGACAATCACCCCTTCCCGCCTGGTCGTCAGCGGGCTCAGGGTATCGGACTTGGCAAAGTCGTAACGGTTCAGCTCGATGCCGGAGATATCGGCAATTCCGGCTGCGTCTCTGGGCGATTCGAGACCAACCGACAAAACGACCATGTCAGCGGGTTCAAACTCGTGGCGGCCGTCCAGGGTCGAATAGGTCAGCTGCAAGCGGTTTTTCCAGGGCGTGACGCCGGCCACCTTGGCCCGGACAAACTTGATGCCCATGGCCTCGGCCCGTTCCCGGGCCTTGTCGAAGTCCTTGCCCTGCGTCCGGATATCCATGTAGTAGATGGTGATCTCCACGTCCGGATCATGCTCCTTGACCACCAGGGCTTCCTTGATGGCATACATGCAGCAGACCGAAGAGCAGTAGCCGTTATCGCAGCCGAGATCCCGGGAGCCGACGCACTGGATAAAGGCCAGCCGGTGCGGGTGGCGGCCGTCGGAAAAACACTTGACCTCGCCCTGAAACGGTCCGGAGGCCGAGGTCATCCGCTCGAACTCGATGCTGGTGACCACGTCCGGATGTGCTTCGTAACCAAACTTGGCCAGGGTCTTGCCGGAGATTCTGCCGAAACCGGGCGCCAGGATCACCGCGCCTACCTTGAGGTCCAGCTCCTCCGGCTGCTGCTTGAAATTGATGGCATGGCTCTGGCAGACCGGAACACAGATCTGACAGGTATCATGCTGCAGATACAGACAGGACTCCGGGTCGATGTAATAGGTCGCCGGGACCGCCTGGGCGTAATCAATATGGATGGGCCGGGTCAGGGCCAAACCTTCGTTATACGGATCGACATGGTGCCGGGGGCAGTACTGGGTGCAAAGACCGCAGGCCGTACAGCTGTCCGTGTCAATATAGCGGGGCCGCAGCCTGATCCTGGCCGTGAAATCGCCTTGTTTTCCATCCAATGCCAGAAAATCGGCATTGGTAAGCATCTTGATATTTGGAGACCGACCGGCCTCTACCAGCTTGGGTGCCAGAATTCAGAGCGAGCAGTCGTTGGTTGGAAAGGTCTTGTCGAGCTGGGCCATGACCCCGCCGACAACCGCGGACTTCTCCACCAGGTAGACATAGTAACCGAGTTCGGTCAGATCGAGCGCGGCCTGCAAACCGGCAATGCCGCCGCCGAGGACCATGACCGATCCGGCCCTGTGTTCCATTCCTTTTCCCATGTCATTCTCCAGGTTAGGATATATAGTTCTGTTTCTTAGTTTTTTTCATTATTTTATCTCAGGGCTCGCGCATAAATTACTTGGCATTTTCGCATCCCGTCTTCCGGCCATCTTGAGCCGAGCCTCAATCGCAAAATCCTCAACATAGCACTGCTATGCCTGCGGTTTTGCTCAATCGGCTCAACTCAATCTGACCCAAATCCGGGCGCCAATTCT
>JAADIK010000165.1 GCA_013151365.1 Deltaproteobacteria bacterium | reverse complement strand
CCGGCCGCTTCCACCGCCTTTATTTCCTCGCCGAGACGAGAAAAATCAGCGGAAAGAATAGATGGCGCAATCATCATCGTGTTCATGGCATTTCCCTCGATCCGGGCAGGCCGGAAGTTACTATTCAGAATTATCCCTGGATCCGTTCATACTGCTGTCCCGGCAACTGGCGCACCAACCCCTTCAGCTCCAGGCGCAGAAGCAGATCATGCACCTCGGCCGGCGCGCATTCCGCGAGACGGACCAGCTCGTCAATATTGACCGGGTAGACATCAAGACAGGAGAGAAGCCGCTGCTCTACTTCGCTGAGCCCGGCGGGCTGAGAGCTGCCGGCCTCCGGCCCCGGAATGGTGTGCATTGATGCCGCCAGATTCAGTTCTTCAAGGATATCATCGGCGCAGCCGACCAGGCGCGCTCCCTGCTGCAAGAGCCGGTGGGCGCCGCGGCTCTTGAGGGAATCAACCCGGCCCGGGACGGCAAAAACTTCGCGGTCCTGCTCCAGGGCGAGTCGCGCCGTAATCAGGGAACCGGACTGCCGGGTCGCCTCGACCACTACCACCCCTTGGACCAGACCGCTGATGATCCGGTTGCGCGCCGGAAAACGAAAGGCCTCCGGCCCGGCACCCAGGGCATATTCGCTGACCAGGACGCCGTTTGCCGCTGCCGCCGCGAAAAGCCGGGCATGCTGTCGCGGATAGACCACATCGATGCCGCAGCCGAGTACGCCGACAGTCGGACCGCCGCCGGCCAGCGCCCCCCGGTGGGCCTCGCCATCTATGCCGAAGGCCATGCCGCTGACAACGCAGATCCCTCGCCGGGCCAGGTCCCGGCCCAGTTCGAAACTGATCCGCCGGCCGTAGGTTGTCGCCGCCCGCGACCCGACAATCGCCACGGCCGGCTGTTGCAGGCACTCAAGGCTGCCCCGGCAATAGAGCAGGACCGGGGGATCATGAATCGTGCGCAGAAGCGGCGGATAGCTCTGCTCGTCCAGGCAGACAACAGAGACCTGTTGCCGGGAAAGGTCCTGCAACTCCCGTCGAGCCCGGCGCCGCGCTTCATCGACCACGGCCCGGTCTCCAAACAGGCGAATCACCTTTTTACCGAGGCCTTCCACGCCGCCCATTTGCGCGGCATCCGCCGTCAACACCCGGGCCGACGAGCCGAACCGTTCAACCAGCCGCCGAATCAACGTCGAGCCGAGACCCGGCAAAAAGGTAAGAGTCAGCCAGTCCTGAAGATTTTGTTGCCGCATGTGATGACGATAACCGTGAGCGTTCGGGAACGTATATGGAATATTACCTCAAGCCGTCACCGGATCAGGGCCAGGAGCTGATAACCCCCTGGCCGGCGGCACGTCAGGCCCGGTCCGGACAGCAATGGTCAATCGGAGATAAAAGAACGGAGATCCCCGCTCCTGGCCGGATGACGGAGTTTTTTGATGGCCTGGGCCTCGATCTGCCGGATGCGCTCCCGGGTCACGGCAAAGCACTTGCCGACTTCTTCCAGGGTGTGGTCGCAACTCACATCGATACCGTAACGCATGCGCAGGACCTGCTCCTCGCGCGGCGTCAACGATGACATGACCTGGCACATGCAACGTTTCAGGCTTTCCGTCACCGAGGCATCATGGGGATCAGGATGGACATAATCCTCGACAAAGTCACTGAGCATGGTGTCCTCTTCGTCCCCCACCGGCGCGTCCAGGGAAATCGCGTCCTTGGCGGTTTTCAGGGCGATATTCACCTTTTCCAGGTCCGTGTTCAACTGATCGGCCATCTCCTCGGGAGTCGGCTCCCGGCTTTCGATCTGCATAAAATCCCTGGAGAAGCGGAGCATCCGGTTGATGGTTTCAATCATGTGCACCGGCAGCCTGATGGTCCGCCCCTGATCGGCGATGCCGCGCGTTATCGCCTGCCTGATCCACCAGGTCGCGTAGGTGGAAAACTTGTAGCCGCGCTTATAGTCATACTTCTCCACCGCCTTCATCAGCCCGATATTGCCTTCCTGAATCAAATCGGGCAGCTGCAGCCCCCGGTTGAGAAACTTTTTGGAAACGGCGATCACCAGGCGCAGATTGGCGCGGATGAATGACTCCTTGCCCTGCTTGACCTCTTCCCGGCCGAGTTCGATATCTCCCAGGATATCACTCAGGGCCTGATGGCTGACGCCGATGGCATCGATAAGATCCAGAATCGTCAGGCGCTCGACCTCCGCCGCATCGGCGGCGTTCAGACCGGTCTCCTCTTCGCCGTCCGGCGGCGGCATCTTGGTCTTTCTCAGGGCCTCGATCCGGACCTTCTTGAACTGCACCCCCAGGTCCCGGACCGCATCGGCCACGGCAAAAACACCCTTGCAGCACAGTTGGTAGCCCGTGAACAGTTGCGCTATCTCCAGGCCGATCCCGTCGATCTCCGCCATGATCCGGTCATGTTCAGGGCTCCGGTTGTCGCTTTTTTCAAGTTCCCGGCACAGACTCTGGCGCTTGCGGTCCAATTCAAAGGCCAGCTCGATCTGCTTCAGGAAATCATCCCGGATCTTCGCCTGGACGTCCCCGTCATGTTCCGAGATGCTTTTCAGCGCCGCCCCAATGCGGATCTTCCCGGAACGCAGGTCTCTGGCCAGATCACCAAGCATGACCACTCCGAGCGACAAACGTAAAACAGCCTGCTGAACCAGCTTTTCTCCGGTCTCGACCATCCGGGCCAGATCGACCTCTTCTTCGTGAGTGAGCAGCGACAGGTTGCCCATCTCCCGGAGATAGATATTCATCGGATCAACGCTGCCGCCGGCCAGCCGCCGGTCAATGATCCGGCGCCGATCCCCTCCCCGGCGGCGTCCGACCCGCGGCGCCTTGCGACGGTCATCATGAATAATGGTATCTGGCGTATCAACCAAAGTGAGATCCTCCTCTGCAAATATTCCTGTCAGATCCGAAAAATCATCACATTCCTCAAGCTCTTTCAAATCCGGAAGATCTAAAAAATCTGCAAGATCTTCTTGCGATTCCGGAATGTTGCCATTCACTTCTTCTTCGAAAAATTTCTTCTTGGCCGCCATCTCCGTCCCCCCGACTTTTGCTAAAAAACGAAGAAAGGATGAACTATATTTATGGTCTGACTCACCATCCGGACGATACAACAACCTGAATCCGTGACGACTGGCGGGGCGCCCGATAACGGCGCATCTGCTGCGTTGGCAACTCGTTGATCACACCAGGATAATCAACCTCGTTGCCGCCTTGCATCTGCACCGTTCTCGAACGCTCACGGATTCAGGACAATATTATAAATACATTTTTGAAATGTACCAGGTTTTATTCTTCTTTCAACCGGTGATCTGAAAAAAATTACGTTTTTCCCATTGCCAATTTCCGCTCCAGAAGCCGCATCAGCATATCCTGGTCCCCCGCCTCCTGGGCCTCATTGATCTGCCGCATGAGGTCGGCGCCATCCTGCCGCCGCCGGGCCGTACGCAGCCAGGCCAGCAACTCGTCGCACAGGCGGCGGGCCTCCTGCTCGGACTCTTCGCCGCCGCTGATCAAGAGCTCTGCCGTATACCGCCGCTCACTCTCTCCCGGCAGGGCGGACAACAGCCGGTCCGGGGTAACCGGGCCCGTTGCGGTCAACTCCTGCAGGCAACGGATGATCTCCATACCCGCCGTCTCCCGGACAACCTCCGCCCCGCCGGCGGCCAGCAATTCTTCGAGAAACTCAGGATAAAGAAGCATGAAATCAACAAGTTGCCGCTGTTTTCGCGATAAACTCTCCGGAAACGGCCGCCGCGGCCCGGCCTCTTCCTCCCGGCGCTCCGGCGGCCGGGCCTCGTGAATACCGGCCAGGAACTGGGCCGGGGCGATGCCGAGCTTGTCGCTGAAGTGGGCGACCATCATTGAACGTTGCGCGGAATCGCCGCCCGCCCGGACGATCTCCCGCAGCTCACCGATGATATGGTTCTTGCCGGCGAGAGTCAGGCCGTAGCGGCGGGCCAGGGTATCGAAAACAAATTCGGCCAGCGGCCCGGACCGGGCCACCAGTTTTTCGACCGCCGCGGCGCCCTGGTCCCGGATCAGGCTGTCGGGGTCATGGCCCTCGGGCAGGAGCGCCACCCGGGCGTCGACCTGCTCGGCCAGGAAAAAGGGTACCGAGCGCATGGCGGCCTTCAGGCCGGCACTGTCACCGTCAAAGAGCAGGACGACTTCGTCGCAGTAACCACGCAGCAGGCGGATATGATCGCGGGTCAAGGCCGTGCCCAGGGGGGCCACGACGTTGTCAATGCCGTGCACGGCCAGCAGCAGGAGGTCAAAGTTCCCCTCTACCACAATGGCCTGACGACGGCGGCGGATCGCCTCCCGGTGCCGGTAGAGACCGAAAAGCAGGCGGCTCTTGTTAAAAACCGGGCTTTCCGGCGAATTCATGTACTTGGGCTGGCCGTCGCCGAGAATCCGGCCGCCAAAGGCCACCACCTGGCCGGTCATATCCTGGATCGGAAAAAGCAACCGGTCGCGGAAGCGGTCATAATAACCGCCGCGCTCCTTTTTGACGGCCAGGCCGGCCTTTTCAACGACCGTAACCGGCAGGCGCAGGCCCTGCAGGTGCGAGGTTGCAAAACTCCAGCCCGCCGCCCCGGGGTCCGGGGCATAACCGAGCCGGAAATCCTTGACCGCCGCGGCCGGAACGCCGCGCCGCTCGAGATAGGCCCGGGCCTCTTCGGCCTTCGGCGATTCCAGCAGATAGCGCTGATAGAGGGCCGCCGCCTGCTCATTCACCCGGTAGAGCATCTCCCGCTCCTTGATCCGTTGCCGGTCCGCCTCGCTCAAACGCGATTCGGGCAGATCGATATGATAGCGGCGGGCCAGCTCCTTGAGCGCTTCCGGGAAGGAGAGCCGGTAATACTTCATGACAAAGGAGAAGACATCGCCCGACTCGCCGCAGCCGAAGCAGTGAAAAAACCGCCCCTGGGGATTGACGGAAAAGGACGGCGTTTTTTCCGCGTGAAAAGGACAGAGGCCGGTAAACCTGGCGCCGGAGCGCTTCAGCTCCACGCACTCGCCGATCACCTGGACGATATCCGCCTCATCCCGGACCCTGTTCTTTATTTCCTCACGTAAAGGCGTTACCGGCATGACCATTCCCTGCAGAGATACAATGTGAAAAATTGTCCGGAGTACGGTATAATGAAATCAGGCTCCGATCCCGGATCGGTAACTTATTCAGGTACAAGCGAAATTGCCATAACCTCGGCCGGTAAATGATACCGTGCACCCAGGAGGCGCGTCAACCGCATGCCACAAGATATTGACCAGGTCCTCGCCATTGAAATCAAAAAAGAAATGGCCGACCGCTACTTCGGATTCCGCAAACTTATCGAAGAGGACATCCAGGATTATGACGACCAGGTCCTGGCCTCGTCCCTGCGCCTCGAACAAAAAATCGGTTTTGACCTGGTCAGGTTATACATACTGTTGAAAGACGAAAAGCTGATTAATGAGTTTATCAAATTGACCGGGCTTGAGCAACTGATCTTCTTTGATCCGTACCTGACCGAGTCGCCAACCATCAGAAAACGGGTCTTCGCCGGGCAGAACATTCGCGGCCTGACCCGGAGCGGCCGTTTTAAAAATATGATTCTTGATACCTATGACAAACTCGTCTCCGACGTTGACGACTACCGGGAGAACCTGATGGAACTGTCCCGGGAGCAGCAAAACATTGCCGACGAAATCGAAGTTTTTTATCGAAAAAACGACCTGGGCACCATGCTGGACTTCCTGCAGGGCCTGGGCGGCACGGCAGCCTACAAATCCGGCCATATGGAGGGCGGGCTAAATCCGAAAGCCGGCATGCAGCTTGAAAAAAAGCTGCGGGTCGAGCCGCCGCCGCCGGCGGAAAAGCTGCTGCCGGTTATCCCCAGGGTCACGCCCCTGGCCAAGATCAAGGGTCCGCTCAAAAAAATCATTGACC
>JAADIK010000127.1 GCA_013151365.1 Deltaproteobacteria bacterium | reverse complement strand
ATTCTTTTAATCCGGGCATTGGACAGGCCCGGCTTGAAACCGATGATCAACTGGTTGGGCATGAAATTGCCCGGCCCCCCGGTCGCAGCTTCGCCCGACCAAGCGGTCGCGACAAGCATGAACAGGACAAGCACCATGCTGGCAATCTTTACAACGTTTTTCATTTCCCCCCCTCCTTGGAGCAAAGATAAATATGATGTGGTTCTCATGAAAACTCAGCCGGCAATTCGGCACTCCCGCCTCCCCGGGAGTGCCGCCGGTCTGTTCATCGTTGCCATTCCGGCGACAGCAAGCCTCCGGACATCGGATTAAATCGGCGGCAGCGTTTCATAAAGTACCAATTCGTATTCAACTTATAAATTCCAGTTTTGCTAAAATCTTAAAAATGCCGTTACCGAATAAAAACGGTAAAAAAATCAGGCAGCAGCCGCAGTTCGCAGGAGTTGCCTGAGATAGAGCAGCCAGTCCTCGAATCCCTGACCGCCGGCGGTGGCGGAGAGTTCCGTGATCCGGATGGCCGGATTAAGTTTAAGGGCCTCCCGCCTCGCCTCGTCAATGGAGAAATCAAAATGAGGCAGGAGATCGGTTTTGGTAATGAGAAAACGCTGGGAACTGAGAAAGGCCTTGGGATACTTGGCCGGTTTGTCCGAGCCCTCGGGAACCGAGACCAGCACTACCCGTTGGTGCTCACCCAGGTCAAAGGTGGCCGGACAGACCAGGTTGCCGACGTTTTCGATAAAGATCAGGTCAAAACGGTCCATACCGCTCTCATGCCGCAGCCGGTGCAGACCCTTATGGACCAACCGGGCATCGAGGTGACAGGCCCCGCCGGTGGTGATCTGGACAACCGGAGCCCCTTTTTTCCTGATCCTGGCCGCATCACGCTCGGTTTCGATGTCTCCTTCAATGACCCCGAGACGCAGCTCGTTGCCGAGATGCTCGATGGTATGTTCAAGCAGGGTGGTCTTGCCGGCCCCCGGACCGCTGATCATGTTGACGGCGACAGCCCCGAGGGTTTCGAAAGAACGCCTGTTTTCCCCGGCCTGCTTGGTGTTGGCGGCCAGCAGGCTCTCGTAGACATCGATGGTCCTGGTGGTCTGCCGCTCATGATCAATACCGCAACCGCAGGATTCACACATTTTTTTTACTCCATTTCAACCTGAGTCAGAATAAGGTCGTCGGCAGCGCTCAGGGTCAGCCGGCTTGAGCCGCATTGTGCGCAGACGGCAGGGACACTGTCATCCGCCGGCACGGTATGGCCGCAGTCAAGGCAACCGCAGAGCGGTTTGATTTCCGTGATTTCAAGAACCGCTTCCCGGGTCAGTTTACGTTCCCGGGCCAGGATTTCAAAGGCAAAAGAAAAAGAATCGATGACAATGCCGGCAAATTGGCCGATTTCCACCCGGACAATGATGATTTTTTCCGCCCGGTGCTGCTCGGCAAGCCGGAAGAGCTGCGTGAAGAGTCCCTGGGCCAGAGAAAACTCATGCACGGCAAGCGGTCTCTTTCTCTTGCGGGAAGACGTTCTCCCCGGCCAGGAGATTGGTCAGGACGGCCATAACCTCGGCCAGCCTGGGCCTGAGCCGGGCGGACAGGTCAATGCCGGTGCCCAGGTCCGCCGGGACCACGGTAATCATTCGCACCCGCTCCGGCGCCTTGTCCCGCAACCGGCAGATATCAAGAATTTCCAGTAAACCGACCTGGTGCGGCGACATCCTGGCCTGGATATTGCCGGCCCGCACGTCGTCTTCCGAAAAACAATGAATCGAACCCGGTTCCGCATCCACGGCAACCGTATCAATGACATAGAGCAGACGGACGTCTTCGATAAAGGGGGCCAGCATGATGCCGGACGTGCCGCCGTCAAGGACGGCTACCTGATCGGGCAGGGTGTAACGGCGGTTCAGGTATCTGATAAAATGGACGCCGAAGCCCTCGTCGGACAGGAGGAGATTACCGACGCCGAGAATACCGATGGGAGATGATGTCGCCATAGAAATCCGGAGCAGACAGGCTGGCTGCCTGCTCCGATCATTATTTCAGCTTTTATCAGGGGTGTACTTTCTGCCGTTGACGATGGAGGAGATCAGTCCCTCCTTATGCCAGATATCGCTCCAGACCACGATATACAGATGGACAAAGGCAAAGAAAATAAAATACCACATGATCAGGTAGTGGAGATAACGGGCCTGCTGCATCGGACCAAGCAACCTAAGTCCCCAGGTCTGCCAGACGACGTTTTCCGGATAGAGCATGTAAAAGCCGCTCAGCACCTGCACGAGGCCCAGGATGAAGGTGACGAGGTAAAAAATTCCCGCCAGGGTGTTATGTCCCAGCCGGCGATCATATTTGTCGCTGATGTACAGATAATTGGCAATGGTTTTGAACAGGTTGACAATGTTTTTCGGGGTTATGGGGAGAAAGTCCCAGAATCGTTCCTGCCGGTTGCCGAAGAGAAGCAGGTAAAGACGGGCCAGCAGGGCGGCGGTAAAGACAAAAGCGGCGATAAAATGAATATAGAACATGGTGGCCACGGGAAAGGAACGGCCGCCTTCAAGCATGGTATTGGTCCAGGGAAAGTGGATATAGAATCCCGTCGTCACCAGCACCACAACGGACAGCGCAAAACTCCAGTGAAACAGCCGCAGCAGAACGGACCAGGCGAGATTTTGTTGATAGCGCATGTTGTCCTCCTTTAAGCGTTTCCGGATGGGCACTAGAGAGCCTTGACCTTGACCAGTTCCCTGCCCTGCGGATCCAGCATGTGAACCGCACAGGCAATGCACGGGTCAAAGGAATGGACGGTCCGCAGGACTTCCAGGGGTTTTTCCGGTTCCGCTACGGGATTGCCCACCAGGGCGGCCTCGTAGGGGCCCGGCTTGTCCTTGTCGTCACGGGGCCCGGCATTCCAGGTTGACGGCACGACGCACTGGTAGTTTTTAATGACGCCGTCCTGAATGACAATCCAGTGGGAAAGCGCTCCCCTGGGGGCCTCATGGAAGCCGAAGCCCAGTTGTTCACCCTTCGGGAAGGTTGGCTTGTTGAAGATCTCCAGATCGCCCTTGCCGATGTTGTCAACCAGCAGGTCCCAGTGCTTGAGGGACAGGTCGGCAAGCATCGCCGCCCTGACGGCCCGGGCCACATGGCGGCCGGGCGTGGACTGCAGCACGGCCGGGCCGACCTTGACCTTGGCCAGGGAGGAAATCCGGGCCAGGACGTCATCCACGTATTTTTTCGTCAACGCATGCCCCTGGGCATAACCGATCAGGACCTGGGCCAGGGGACCGACCTGCATGGGCTGCCCCTGAAAACGCGGCGCCTTTATCCAGGAGTATTTGCCGTCATCCTGGAAGTCGGTATACTTGGGGATGGTGTCTTCCTTGTACGGCGACTTGGTCCAGTCGCCGTCATACCACGATCTGGCAATACATTCGACGACGTTGTCGCGGAAGTAGGGATCGTGAAAACTTGTGAAGGGCTTGACCGTGCCCAGGTCGCCGCCCATGATCGTGCCGCCGGGCAGATCGAAGGAATCCGACTTGGTGTCGAGAACCATGTCCGGCACGGCCAGGTAATTGGTAACCCCGGCACCGTACTGGAGCCAGTCCTTGTACAGGGCGCCGATGGCGATGACATCGGGCAGGTAGACCTGCTGGATGAAGCCCCTGACCTCCTCGACCAGTTGTTTGACCCAGTACAGGCGCTCCATGTTGAGGGTATTTTCGTTATCCAGGTTGATGGCCGTCGTCACGCCGCCCACCGACATATTCTGAATGTGCGGGTCTTTGCCGGCAATAATGGCCAGGGCCATATCGGCCTTGCGCTGATAATCCAGGGCCTCCAGGTAATGGGAGACGGCCATGAGGTTGGCCTCGGGGGGCAGAGTCATGGCCGGGTGGCCCCAATAGCCATTGGCGAAAGGTCCAAGCTGGCCGCTGTCGACCAGGGACTGCACCTTTTCCTGGACCGCCTTGAATCTCTTGGCGCTGTTGCCGGGCCAGTTGGAGAGGCTGTTCGCCAGCTGCACGGTTTTCTTGATATCGGCCGACAGGGCGGAAAGGATATAAAAATGAACGATATGGTCATGGAGGGCATGGAGGGACAGGACCAGGTTGCGGATATACTGGGCATTGATGGGTATTTCCAGGCCCAGGGCGTTTTCAACACACCTGACCGAGGCCAGGGCATGGACGGTGGTGCAGACCCCGCAGATACGCTGGGTGAAAATCCAGGCGTCCCTGGGGTCGCGGCCCTGAAGGATGGTCTCGATGCCGCGCCACATCTGGCCTGACGACCAGGCCTTGTTGATGAAGCCGTTATTTATCTCTGCATCTATTCTCAGATGACCTTCGATCCTGGTTATGGGATCAACGACGATTCGCTGTGCCATGAACATCCTCCCTCAGGGTTATTCCTGCTCGTCTGGTGTCTTATTACACTTTTTGCACTTAACGACCCGTTTGCCGATACCGACCGCGGCATGGATTCCGACCGCGGCAGCGGTAACGCCCAGGATCTTCATGCCCACCGATGTCGCGCCGGTCACAATGCCTTCCCCGCCGCCGGGAATAGTGACCCCCGGCAGACGTTCGTAGAAGGGGGTCATGGTATCCCAGAATTCAGGTTCGGTGCAGCCGACACAGCCATGCCCGACTCCGACCGGCCAGGCCCCCACACCGTTGAAGCGCACTGCCGGGCAGTTGGAAAAGGTCCCGGGACCCTTGCAGCCGACCTTGTAGAGGCAGAAGCCCTGTCGATGTGCTTCATCCCCGAATTGCTCGACAAAACGCCCCTCGTCGAAATGGGCTCGCCGTTCGCACTGATCATGGATTTCACGGCCATAGGCAAAAAGCGGCCGGCCCAGCTGATCGGTTCTCGGCAACCGTTTGAAGGTCAGGTAGTGCAGGACCGTGCCCAGGAAAGAGATCGGGTTGGGAGGGCAGCCGGGGATATTTATTATCGGGGTGCCCTTGACCAGGTCCCGGACGCCGACGGCGCCGGTGGGATTCGGTTTGGCGGCCTGGATGCCGCCGAAGGACGCACAGGTGCCGATGGCAATGACGGCCGCGGCTTTCGGCGCCACGTCGGCCAGGATATCCACGGCCGTGCGGCCGCCGATCTTGCAGTAAATTCCGCCGTCCTTGGTGGGGATGCCCCCCTCGACAACGCAGATAAACTTGCCGTTATACTTATTGATTGTTTCCTGCAGAACCTGCTCGGCCTGGTGGCCGGCGGCGGCCATCACGGTTTCATGGTAGTCCAGTGAAATGATATCGAGGATCAGCCGGCCGATGTCCGGGTGTGACGCCCGGAGCAGGCTCTCCGTACAGCCGGTGCATTCCTGAAAATGCAGCCAGACTACCGGCGGCCGTTGGGCCGAGGTGGCCGCGGCCACCAGCTTCGGCACCATGGTCTCCGAAAGCCCCAGGGCGGCGGCCGCCATGGTACACCCTTTGATAAAGGTGCGGCGGTCGACCCGCATGTTGTTGACCTCGTTACCAAAATCATGACGTGACATGCTTCCCTCCTTTTTCTTTGCAGAAGGATTCGGGGTTATCCGTAAGTGCCTCAAAGAACAACCCGGCTACTTTACAACGAGCAGGAATCTCTACCATCGGCGTATATCTCTATATAGATTATGTATAAATTGGCTCAAAAGTCAAATTTTCACCGTTTTTTACAAAAAATGGCCGGCAACCGGGATGCTCAGCAGATTCTCGGCAGGGGCTCGCCGCTGAGCGGTCCGACAATGCGGGCGCCGCCGATGCCGGTCTTCAGGATCACCCTGGCCGGGTGCTTTTCAGACGACGTGGCGGTAACTGTGCCGATGACCCGGGCATCGCACCCCTCGGGTGTTTCCCGCATGGCCGCCAGCAGGACCTCGGCCGCCCCGGCCTCGACAATGGCGATGCATTTGCCCTCATTGGCGAGATAGAGGGGATCAAGGCCGAGCAGCTCACATGCCGTCCTCACCCCGG
>JAADIK010000157.1 GCA_013151365.1 Deltaproteobacteria bacterium | reverse complement strand
TTGGACTCCGGCCGGGTAAAGATAATCGTGTCGGCCAGGGGCGCGATTTCGAGCAGGGTCGAACTCAGGTCCTTGTCCGCCATGGCCGCCCAGACCAGGACCAGCCGGTCAAAGGAAAAATCTTTCCGCAGCGCCCTGCCCAGGGTTTGGGCGCCGGCCGGATTGTGGGCGCCGTCAAGCAGAAAATGACAGCGGCCGTTTTTCCCGCCCGCCGCCGGCCATATCCGGCCCTGCCGGTCACGCCAGAATTCTTCCAGGCGGCCCGGCCACCTGAAACAACGCAGTCCTTCGCGAATGTCAGCCTCGCCGACCGGCAGACTCGTTTGCACCAGTTCGAGCGTCGCCAGGGCCATGGCGGCGTTTCCCAGTTGATAGTCGCCCTTCATGGAGATGGGCAGGCCGGTGCGGACCCGGCGCTTTGTTGTTCCTGTCGGCCTGATCCCCGAATAGCTCCACAACGCCTTGCCGCCGGGGTCCGGGGCGGCGGAGAAATCGCGGCCCAGAAGATGGAGGGGGCTCTGAAGCTTTTCGCAGGCCGCGGCCACGGTCCGGAGAGAGTCATCCTCGGCAACCCCCGAGACTACGGGGACCCCGGTTTTGATAATGCCTGCCTTTTCCGCCGCTATTTTCTTGAGCGTATTGCCCAGGTGTTGTTCATGGTCCATGCTGACGTTGGTAATTACGCTGACCAGCGGGGTGACGACGTTGGTGGCGTCAAGCCGCCCGCCCAGGCCCACCTCGAGGATGGCCAGGTCCACATGGCGGTCGGCAAACCAGAGCATGGCCATGGCGGTGGTGAATTCGAAGTAGGTAATCCGGTCGTCGTTGAGTGTTTTTCTGATGTGCGTGGCGATGGCGGCAAATTCGTGCTCTGAAATATATTCGGCCCCGATTCTGAACCGTTCCCGGACCGAGCTGAGATGGGGAGAGGTGTAAAAGCCGACCTTGTACCCGGCCTGTGACAGGATGGAGAGCAAGGCCGCGCCCACCGAACCCTTGCCGTTGGTGCCGCCGATGTGGATGCAGGGCAGTTGGTGGTGCGGGTTGCCCTGGGCCTCAAGAAAGCGGTCCATGGAATCAAGGCCGAGCTTGATTTTGAATAGTTGCAGCCGGTCGAGAAATGACCAGGCCTCCTGGTAGCTCATGGCGGTCATTAGTGCCTTGCTCCTGAATTTCTGTCATAAAAAACAAGAAAGTTGATCATGTTTTATTTATGTAAACCAGTAGGTTGTTTAGGCTGAAGGCTATTAGCGCTACCCTGACAGCCTACAGCCTAACAGCCTGGAAATAGATACGCTGGAAGTTGATTTGGGTTGTGGGCATCGCCCGCATTAATTTTACCCGATAACTTCCAGCTTGGCGTAATCCAGGTGCAGGATCTTGTCGCCGTGCCGGTCAAAGGCGATCTCCACCCGGCGCGGACCGGGAACGTTCTTGACCTTGCCGATCCCGAAAAATGGGTGCCGGACCGTCATGCCGGGGCGGAAGGTGATCCGGGCCGATTGGGTCGGTCGCGTTCGCGGCGACGGCGAGGCCAGGCCAAATTCCGCTTGCCGGGCCGCTGAGGGCAGTCCGGCCGCTGGTTGGTCTTTTGTTTTATACAGGCCCGGATTGATCTCGCGGACAAAAGGGGACATGACGGTGCGCTTAAAGGTCCGGTCCGGGTTCATCAGCTCCCGGGGATAGGTCAGGAAGAGCTGTTTCCGAGCCCTGGTAGCGGCCACGTAGAGCAGGCGCCGCTCCTCTTCCCACTGTTCGCCGGTATCGTCCTGCTGGCGGGGGAAGCGGCCTTCGGCCAGGCCGATGATGAAGACCGCGTCCCATTCCAGCCCCTTGGCGGAATGGATGGTGGACAGAACCAGCCGGCCGCCTTCATCGCCGCCGGTATTTGCCGCCGGGCTTTCCTGGGGATCAAGGGCCGTGTCGTCGACAAAGGACTGCAGGTCGCCGTATTCGCCGATCAGGGCCTTGATCTGGTCGAGTTCCTTTTGCCGTTTCGGATAGTCGTCATAATAGATTTTTTCCAGGATGGGCCGGTAATACTCCATCACCACGTCAAATTGTCCGGCCGGGGTCAGGTCGGGCCGTCTCATCGCGCCCAGGGCCTCGGTGAGACGCCCGAAACCGTCCCGCCAGGTCCTGCCCGGTTTGTACGCGGCAAGCGCGGTGACGGGGTCATCGGTATCCTTGAACGAGTTCAGGATCTTCTGGGCGGTCTTGGGACCGACCTTGTCAAGCTGCAGGAGGATCCGGTTCCACGACAGGTTGTCCCAGGGGTTGATCAGGATGCGGAAAAAGGAGAGGACATCCTTGATATGGGCGGACTCGGTCAGCTTGAGGCCGCCCCGTTTTTCAAAGTCGATAAAACGGCTGGTCAGCTCCAGCTCCAGTTTGTAGGAATGAAAGCTTGACCGGAAAAGAACGGCGAGCTGCGGGAGAGGAGTGCCTTCCTCCTGCAGCTTGACGATTTTATCCACCACGAACCGGGCCTCGTTGGATTCGTTGCGGGCCATGTAGAGTTCGGGCCGCACGCCGCCTTCGATCCGGGTGAACAGGGTCTTGGTGAATTTTTCCTCGGCGTTGGCGATGATGGCGTTGGTCAGGTTAAGGATGGGCTGGGTGGAGCGGTAGTTTTCCTCCAGCTTGATGATGCGCGTGCCGGGGAACTGTTTGGGAAAGCGCATGATGTTGTAAAAATCGGCGCCGCGGAAACTGTAGATGGACTGGGCGTCGTCCCCGACCACCATGACATTGTCATGCTCAAAGGCCAGCAGC
Organism: Deltaproteobacteria bacterium; assembly: GCA_013151365.1. Classification (GTDB taxonomy): domain Bacteria; phylum Desulfobacterota; class Desulfobulbia; order Desulfobulbales; family Desulfobulbaceae; genus BMS3Abin13. Next base: position 5,249 of record JAADIK010000157.1, on the reverse strand, counting down.
CGGACAATCTCGGCCTGGGTCAGGTTGGTGTCCTGGTATTCGTCCACCAGGATGTATTGAAAATGGGAGCATACCTGTTTCCGGACCTCCGGGAGCTCACGCAGGAGGCGTTGCCAGTTGATCAGGAGGTCGTCGTAATCCATCAAACCGTGGTCGAGTTTGAACTGCGCGTAATGCTTTTGAATCCGGTATATGTCATCCAGAAATTCGGAGAGATGGACAGGGCCTGCAAACACCAGTTCTTCAATGGTCCGGGACTTGTTGACGGCCCCGGACAAGAGGTTCATGATCACCCGCTTGGAGGGAAACTGTTTGCCGGCCCCGGACAGGCCGAGAGAGGACCTGAGCAGGTTGATGATGCCCTCGGCGTCGCTCCGGTCGATGATGGTAAAGCCGGGGGCAAAGCCGAGATGATGGCCATGCCGCCGCAGCAGCATGTTGGCCGTGGCATGGAAGGTGCCGCCGATCACCCGCTTGCAGGACTGATCGGTCAACTGTCCGGCCCGCCAGAGCATCTCCTGGGCGGCCCGGCGGGTAAAGGTGAGCAGGAGCACGGATTCCGGCGCCACCCGGTGTTCGATGAGATGGGCCAGCCGGTAAACAAGGGTCCGGGTCTTGCCGCTGCCGGCGCCGGCGATAACCAGCAGCGGGCCGTCGCCGTGAGTGACCGCCTCGTACTGGGCCTCGTTGAGAACTTCACGGCTGACGGCGGAACGGCGCTCGGCGGAATGGGTCGCCGGTTCCCCGGCAAAGAGATTGGTCTGCATGAAGGTTTTGTACCATAAGGGCTGCCGGGGTGCAATGGCAGTTGACACCGGCAGGTGCCCTGGTTACATTCGATGCATTCGATGAGGCTTATGAGGTATCAGTTTTGCGGACAACGTAGTTTTTCGCTTGTACCTGAATAGTTGAAAAATAGTTACAAAAACAAAACAACCGGCAATAGGCATTATGAACAGCGAAACCCTGATAATGATTTTTTCCGAAGACACGCTGGAGACACTGTTTCCGGCGCAACGCACCAATGATTTTTTCGAGGCCCTCTTCGGTGATGCCGATGAAGGCGCCTATGACATCAAACTCAGTTTCCAGGAATATGACGAGGGAGCGTCAATGCTCCGTTTTTATCTCGACCTTTATGAGCGACCGGGCTGTTGCCTGGTCTGCAGCCTGACCCACGGCCTGCCCGGGGTGTTCTCCCGGCATCCGGTCATTGATATCAAGGGGTTGGTTGCCGACATCGAACGGCAACTCGACGGTCGTGCCCGTTGCGTGGACTGGAAACTCGGCACCACGCAGCAGAGAGGGAAAAGCCTGCACTCCATCCCGCTGAATATTTTTCTTGATCCCGCATGACCCGCAAGCAGCAGGCCACGGATCGTTGAACGAGATCCCCGGATGGTTTTTTCCCTGAATCCGTGAGCGTTCGAGAACGGTGCAGATGCAAGGCGGCAACGAGGTTGATTATCCTGGTGCGATATCAACGAGTTGTCAACGCAGCAGATGCGCCGTTATCGGGCGCCCCGCAGGGCGGCGCGTGAAGACCATAAAATGATTTTATTTGGCAATAATGCAATACATTCCACATATATTGCATGGAGTGTCATCTCAAGCCGTCACGGATTCAGGATAATGAATCCGCCGGGGCCGGTCTTACATATCCGTATGAATCTCCGGATGATATGAGTATGCATTTTTTTCTGAGCATCTCTCCGGTTTTCAGAATACTTGTTGTCTTTGTTCTGATCCTGGTCCTCTGCCGGGCGCGCCTGCCCCTTGGTATCGCCCTGGTCCTTGGCGGTCTGGGCATCGACCTGTGGGCGGGGAAAAACCTGGCCGCGGTCTTCGTCGATTTCGGCATCGCCCTCGGCCAGCCGGAACTGTGGCTGCTGGTCATCAATATTGTCTTGATCCTGGAGATCGGCTATTTCATGGCCACGGAACGAAATTCCCGGGCCATTCTGGCGGCCTCGCGCCGTCTTGGCGGCCGCAACAGCCGGGCCTTGAGCCTGGTGCTGATTCCCGCCGCCATCGGCCTGGTGCCCATGCCCGGCGGGGCCCTTTTTTCCGCGCCGCTGGTCGGCGAGACGATTCGGGGCAAAGAGGTGCCGGCGGCCTGGAAGGCGGCGGTCAACTACTGGTTCCGCCATGTTTTTGAATACTGGTGGCCGCTTTATCCGGTGGTTATCGTAACGCTTTCCATCTTCCATATCGGCACCTGGCAGTTTTTCGCCCTGCAGATAACCTTTACCTTTGTCTGCCTGGCGGCGGGCTGGTTTTTCCTCCTGCGCCGCCGCCTTGACCTGCTGGCCGATGACGTCCGGCCGGAAACCAAAGACGGTGCCTCCCTGTCCACAGTCCTGCTGCCGATTTTTATCGTGGTCATCACCACCCTGCTCCTGCCCGGTCCGGCCGGAAGATTGGTTCCGGCCGCCTCCGCGACCCTGGATAAGCTGCTCAGCATGTTTGCGGGCCTGGTCATCAGCCTGCTGCTCATCGCCTGGCAGGGCAGGGGGGATAAGGATGTGCGGCTGTTTCGCAACCTGGCCTCGGACAAGACGCTCAACGTGGTTTTCACCCTGGGCGGCGTGATGATCTTCCAGGCCATGCTCGGGGCATCCGGCCTGCTGCCCGAGGCCGGGCGGCAGCTGGGCAATTCATTCGTGCCGGTTGAGGTCGTCATTGCTTTCCTGCCCTTTCTCGCCGGCCTGGTCACCGGCATCGCCATCGGTTTTGCCGGGCCGTCTTTCCCGGTGGTGGTGGGGCTGGCGGCGGCCACCCACCTGTCCCAGGCCTCGACCCTGGTGCTGGCCTTCAGCATGGGCTATGCCGGGATGATGCTCTCACCGATGCATCTTTGCTATATCCTGACCCTGCGCTATTTTCATGCCCGGCTGGCGTCCGCCTATGCCTATCTGCTGCCGTGCGTGCTGACCGTCGCCGCCTGGGGAATTCTCATGCATCTTTTTCTTCGTTTTATGGGGTGGTAGGATGACGACCAGGCTCAATCTCGGCCAGATGTTTATGACCGGTTTCGACGGCATGACGGTTGCCGCCGACCATCCGGTCGTCGAGGCCATTGTCCGGGAACAGGTCGGCGGGGTCATCCTGTTTGACCGGAACGTGGACGGCACCGGCCAGAATATTCAATCGCCCGGGCAGCTCCGTGAATTGACGGCCGCGCTGCAGGAGTTTGCCGATATTCCGCTGCTGATCGGCGTGGACCAGGAGGGCGGCCGGGTCTGCCGCCTGAAGGAAAAGGACGGCTTCCCGGCTACCGTGTCGGCGAAACGCCTCGGCGCCCAACCGGACGTAACGGCAACGCGGCGGCAGGCGGAGCGGATGGCCGCGACCCCAGCCACGGCATCAATCTGAACCTGGCCCCCGTGGTCGATCTCGATCTCAATCCCGACAATCCGATCATCAGTCGTTATGAGCGCAGTTTCGGCGCCGAACCCGGGCCGGTGGTCCTCCACGCCGCAGCTTTTATCGCGGCTCATCACGCCCGTGGCGTTGCCTGCTGCCTCAAGCATTTTCCCGGCCACGGCAGCTCCGGCGGCGATTCACACCTCGGTTTTGTCGACAGCAGCGAGTGCTGGCAGGAGATCGAACTGGAACCCTACCTCCGCCTGTTTCAGACCGGTTTCGCGGATGCGGTGATGACCGCGCATGTGGTGCAACGGGGCCTTGATCCCCGGGGCCTGCCGGCCACGCTGTCCGGGCCGATGGTCGGCGGTTTGCTGCGCGGCCGCCTTGGTTTTACCGGCGTCGTCGTCTCCGATGATCTGCAGATGCGGGCGATCACGGAAAAGTGGAGTTACGAAGAGGCGGTCCAGATGGCCGTGCTGGCCGGTGTCGACCTGTTGATCGTGGGCAACAACCTGTTACGCCGGGAAAATGTTGTGGCCGAGGGGGTCCGCGCCATCGAGCGGTTGCTCGACAGCAACAGGATCGAGGAGGAAGTGCTGCGCGCCGCCATACGCCGGGTCAGCCTCCTGAAACAAAAAATTGCCGGAGAGGTGCCATGGACGAAGAACGGACCCATGACCTGATAATCGGCTATTTTTTCTGGATATTCGGTTTCCTCGGAGCGCACCGTTTTTATTTCGGCAAGCCCCTGTCGGGCACCGTCTATTTTTTTACCATGGGCCTCTTTCTGATCGGCTGGATCGTTGACCTCTTTCTCATCCCGGCCATGGAAAAGGAGGCGAATCTCCGCTTTACCGCCGGCCCCGTTGATTACTCCCTGGCCTGGATTCTGCTCATCTTCCTGGGCCTGTTCGGGATTCACCGGATGTACATGGGCAAATGGGTTACGGGGATTATCTACCTGCTGACGCTCGGCCTGTTCGGTCTCGGCCATATCTACGACCTGTGGACCCTGAACGACCAGATCACACTGATTAACGGCCGGGAAAGGGCGCGGCGATCCTGCTGAGAAATGCGGCTCCCTGCGGCCGCAATGACCTCGATCGTGAAGAAAGTATTTTCGTTGCCGGTTGACAATGTTTGAGCTATAAAAGCCGTTATGAAAAAAATATCCCTTTATCTTCCAATAAATTCCTGTCGGCCGCAGATTGTTCCTGCCGGGGGCAGGTCCGGGTTATGAAGCCCGCCGCGGACAACAGGACCGGCGACCAGGCGCAGGGCGAACAGCTTGACAGCCGGGTCATCCCGGTTATGCGCGAGGCCGTAGCCACGGTGCAGATGGTGTGCTTCGGGGAGCTGAAAGACAAGCTGGCGGACCGGTTCAAGGATTGGGAGCCGACGGAGTTCAGGCGGCTGGTCGGCGCGATCATCAATGATATTTTCGGCACGCCGGCCCCGGACGGCGAGTCCGTGCGGTTTGCGCGAAAACATCAGGACACGATCGAAAAGGAATTATGGGCTCTGGCCGATAACCTGCCCGACCTGCTGCCCCATTTGACCGATGCCCTGCGGATGCAGACCCTCTGCGACCACGAGCAGGGCATCAATTCCATCCCGACCCTGCTGCGGGCCCGGACCGTCGGCGTGCTCATGGAGGAGCGGCCCATCCCAATGCCGTAGACCTTCATGATCCTGGTCCGGCAGCTTGGCGCCCGGTACGGCATGCTGGAACCCATGCACCTGGATCCGTGACGGCTTGAGGTGATATTCCAGGCAATATGTGGAACTTATTGCATTATTGCTGAATAAACGTATTTTCTGATTTTCACCGCGCCGCCCTGCGGGGCGCCCGATAACGGCACATCTGCTGCGTTGGCAAC
>JAADIK010000012.1 GCA_013151365.1 Deltaproteobacteria bacterium | reverse complement strand
CTATTGGGCCGCAAAAAAAATTAATTCCAGCCTCGGTTTTCCGTTCATCCGGATTCCTCCCGCTCCGCCCGATATCACCGAAAAGCAGACTTCCGCCCCGGCCCTTGCTCTTGCTCTTTTGCGGGTCTCCGGAGCTGCCGGATTGTTGCGGCCTGTAAGTCGTCACAGGCACCCCATCTTCACGCGGTCACTCCCGCCCGCATAGAGGGACTATAGCGAACGGCAGCGACTACGTAAATCTGTGGCGCCTGTGGCGGCTTACAGGTTGGATGTAAGGAATAGCGCAGAGTTTCACTCCCTGTGATCAGTTACTGCGGCCGGGACCCGGATTTTTTTCATTGCTTTTCAGAATGTTGGAATTAAAGTATAGTCAAAATTTTTGAACAGCTGATTTTTACAAAATCTTACATATAAGGAAAAACATATGGGAAATTCATGCGGAGGATCATGCGGCACAGAGCAAAAGAGCACCTGCGGCTCTCCCGATGCCGCCTTGGCGCAGCAGGAGTTGGCGATCAACAGATCGCTGGGCCGGATCAAGAACAAAATCCTGGTCATGAGCGGCAAGGGCGGCGTAGGCAAATCAACGGTGGCCGTTAATCTGGCCTTGGGGCTTGCAAACCGGGGCTACCAAGTCGGCCTCATGGACGTCGACCTGCACGGCCCCGACATCTGCCGGATGCTGCGCCTGACCGGCTCCATGGAGCCGCCGGAAAACCCGGCGGACCTTATCCCGCCCCTGGTCTATAATGACAATCTCAAGGTCGTATCCCTCGAGTACATGATGAAGAACAGGGATGATCCTATTATCTGGCGCGGACCGCTGAAGATTCAGGCCATCCGCCAGTTTGTCGCGGACATGGACTGGGGCGAACTTGACTACCTGGTCATTGACTCCCCCCCCGGCACCGGTGACGAGCCGCTTTCCGTGGCCCAGACCATAAACGGCGTTGAAGCCGTGATCGTCACGACCCCGCAGGCCGTGGCCCTGGCCGATGTTCGTAAGTCCATCAACTTCTGCAAATCCGTCAAGATGCCGATAGCCGGCGTAGTGGAAAACATGTCCGGATTCGTCTGTCCTCACTGCCATGAAGCAGTGGACATCTTCAGCTCCGGCGGCGGGGAACAGACCGCGCGCGACTTTGACCTGCCCTTTCTCGGCCGGGTCCCCATGGACCCCCGGGTGGTGATTGCGGGCGACACCGGCCGGCCGTATCTCTCCTCCGACGAGGATACACCGGCGGTCACGGTCTTTAACAGTATAGTCGATGCCGTGGAAAAACGTCTACCGGCAACCGCTGCGGCCGGTCTGGAGACCCTGGACGCGCTGAACAGCAGTTGTGCCTGCGGTCCCAGCGGTTGTGATCCGGGAAAATGTAGTTGCTGACCAAGCAAACCGATTCTCGCCGGCGGCCCCACCGCCGGCGGGATATTTAATTTACCCCTCAACGGGCTGATACGGAATTTATGCGAGTACAACAATTCATAGTCGGCATGATGGAAGTCTGTTGTTATGTTGTTTCCTGCGAAAAAACAGGCACGGCGGTCGTTATCGATCCCGGGGGCAATGAGGACAAAATCATCGCCGCCTGCGAAAAGAACGACCTGCAGGTGAAATATATTATCGCCACCCACGGTCACCCCGATCATGTCTGCGGCAACCGGCGGCTGAAAGAGGCCACCGGCGCCGATATTATCATGCACCGGGATGACGCCCTTTTTTTCTGGCAGCCCGAAGTCCAGGAATACTTCTCCATGCTCGGCCTGGCCGAATCTCCGGCTCCGGACATCCTGGTCCATGACGGCGACACCATCACCGTCGGCGATTCGGAGCTCCAGGTTATCCATACCCCCGGCCACACACCGGGCGGCATCTGCTTGTATAACGCACCCGATTGCTTTACCGGCGACACCCTCTTTGTCGGGGCCGTGGGCCGTACCGACTTCCCCGGCGGCTCCACGGATGAACTGATGCGATCCATTCGCACCCGCCTGCTGGTCCTGCCACCGGAAACGATCGTCTGGCCCGGCCACGGCTACGGCGGCAACCGCTCGACCATCGGCGTAGAAACGAAAAACAACCCCTTCATTACCAGCTCACAAATTTAGGCTTTGCGCAGGAAACCAATTTGCATAATCGGCGCCCGGCCCTGGCCGGAACGTCGTTGAGCCGCTTGAACGAAAAAAACTATAACATTTTCCCCCTGATTCATTTTTCCTCCGGTTGACCTATGCGTGAAATTATCCTCGGTACGGCCGGTCATGTTGATCACGGAAAGACCAGCCTGATCCGGGCGCTGACCGGTATTGAAACCGACCGCCTCAAAGAAGAAAAAAGCCGGGGCATCACCATTGAGCTTGGTTTTGCCTATCTTGACCTCCCCTGCGGCCACCGCCTCGGCATTGTCGATGTCCCGGGCCATGAAAAGTTTGTGCGCAACATGGTTGCCGGCGCGGCAGGCATGGACCTCGTCGCCTTTATTGTTGCCGCCGACGAAGGCATTATGCCGCAAACCAGGGAACACTTCGAAATTTGTCAATTGCTCGGCGTCCGCGACGGCCTGATCATCATCACCAAAAAAGACATGGTGGACGACGAATGGCTGGAAATGGTCCGGGAGGAAGTCAGTGATTTTTTCAGAGACAGTTTCCTGAGCGAGGCACCGATTATTGCGGTCTCGTCCGTTACCGGCGAGGGCCTGGACACCGTTAAGGAGGTGCTGGACAAGAAGATTGCGGCCATGTCGTTCCACGAGGAATTCGGGCCCTTCCGCCTCGCCGTGGACCGGGTTTTCTCCATGAAGGGTTTTGGCACCGTTATCACCGGGACTTCGCTTTCCGGCCGGGTCGCCGTCGGTGACGACCTGATGTTCTACCCGGGCGGACTGACGGCGAAAATCCGCGGCCTGCAGGTGCATGGCCAAAACATCGAAATCGTTGAGGCCGGACACCGCACCGCCATCAACCTCCAGGGCATCGAAAAACACGAAATCAACCGGGGCGACATGGCGGCGACCCCGGGCAGCCTGGTGTCCTCTACCCTCCTGGACACCGACCTCCACTACTTGAAGTCAAATTCAAAAGAGCTGAAAAACCGGGCCCAGGTTCGCATCCATGTGGGCACCCGCGAGGTCATCGGCCGCATCGTTCTCATGGAATCGGACGTGGTCCAGCCCGGCGAAGAGGCCTTTGTGCAGATTATTCTGCAGGAACCGGTGGCCGTCCGGCCCGGTGACCGCTATGTCGTCCGCAGCTACTCGCCGATTACCACCATCGGCGGGGGCAGCATCCTGAACAATGCGCCCCGCAAGCGGAAACGGACAAGCCAACGTGACCGGGAGCTTAACCGCCAGGCCTTCTCCATCTGCCAGAACGGCAGCTACGAGGACAAAATGCTGCTCTTCCTTGAGGAAAGCAGACAGGAAGGTTTGACCACGGACCAGCTTGCCGGCCGGCTGGGATTGTTTGGCAAGAGACTCAAAAAAGAACTGCAGGCCCCCCTTTCCAGCGGTAAAATCATGGTGGTCGATTCCGAGCGGCAGCGCCTGCTGGCCGCGCCGACGGTGAACCGGCTCACGACCACGATCACCTCACTGCTTGAAGAATATCATGCCGAACATCCCCTGAAGAGCGGCCTGGCCAAAGAAGAACTGCGTTCTCAGCTCAAACCGGCAGTGGACCAGAAACTCTTCCAGTTTGCCCTGAGCCAGCTCGTCAAAAAGAAGACCATCGTCCAGGACCAGGCCGAGGTCCGACTGGCCCACTTCAAGGTTACCTTGCAGGTCGATGAACAGGCGATGCGGGAAAAAATCATCAGCCTCTTCCGGGACGCCGGCCTGGTGCCGCCGAACATCAAGGATGTCTTCAACACCATGAGTGAATATCCGGAGGCGCAGGTCCAGCAGGTTATCGACCTCCTGTTGCAGGAAGGCATGCTCGTCAAGGTTACGGAATCACTCTACTTCCACGCGGAGCAACTTGAGCGACTGGCCCGACAGCTGACCGGGTACATCAAAAAAGAAGGCGAGATCGACGCGCCGCGGTTCAAAGACCTGACCGGCCTGACCCGAAAATTCTCCATCCCGCTGCTGGAATACTTCGACAAGAAGAAGCTGACTATCCGCATCGGCGACAAACGGGTACTGCGCAAGAGCTGACGGCCGCAGACAGCACGGACACCAGCTCCATCGAGACAAGCCAGCGAACTTATTTCCTGAGCGAACCTGGTCCCCTGGATCAATGGCGGACATTACATATTAAACCGATCTGTTTGGGAGGCACAAATGACACAAAAAGAAGTTGTTGCAGCAATCTTGGAAGCAAAAAAAGAAAAAGGGCTGAGTTGGGAAAAAATCGCGGCCGAGGTTGGCAGGCATAAGGTTTGGGTTTCCTCGGTCCTGTTGGGCCAAAACAGCATGAACGCGGAAGAGGCTCAAAAAGTCGTGAACCTGCTCGGCCTTGACGACAGGATATTCAAGGCTCTCCAGGAGTGCCCGATGAAGGGGGCGCTGGACAAAACCGTCCCGGTTGATCCGTTGATTTACAGGTTGCACGAAATAACCCAGGTTTACGGTACGGCCATCAAAGAAATCATCCATGAAATGTTCGGCGATGGCATCATGAGCGCAATCGATTTTGAAATTGACATCAAGCGGAAGCAAGACCCGAAAGGCGACAGGGTAGTGATTACCTATGACGGCAAATTCCTGCCTTACAGAAAATGGTAAGCGAGAACCTTGACGCGTTCGGTGTTTTTATCATATCGTGACACACAGGATCGAACGGTGAACCAAAAATATTCAGAAACAAAAAAAGGTTCATCCGGTAAACGCGTACTTTTGGAAAAATGAATAGCGAAAGGACATGGCATGAGACATGTTGTTTGTTGTCAACGCAAACAACTTTAGGAGGTCTCAGCCATGTCCATGTCAATACTCTACCATGCCTTTGGTATCAAAGGTGTAACTTATCGATCCACTTACTATCTTGGCAATGCTGTTTTCTTTCGTGTTGAAACAACAGACCATCATGTTCTGTGTCCGAAATGTGGCCATAGGCTTTGCATCTTCAGAGGACGTAAAACCAGATGGCTACGTATGCCTCCAATTGGGAGGAAACAGGCCATTCTCGAATTGAACATGCATCGTCTCCAATGTAAAAAATGTATACACCTGTGGTGGCCTCAGTTTCCTTTTATGCAAGGCATGGCACGATATACTCGTTTTTTTGCCCTGACGGTACTCGACCTTCTTCGTTCCTGGACGATACGAGCTGTTGCTCAGTATCTTCATGTAAGCTGGGACGTGGTGAAAAAAATTCACAAGTCCCGGCTGTCAACAAAATATCGCAAAATCAACTTGAAGGACGTTAAATACATCGGAGTGGATGAATTCAGCATCCGTAAGCATCACAAGTACATGACCATATTCATTGACTTGCAAACCGGTAGAGTTCTGCATGCTGTTGAAGGAACCAAAAAAGAGAACCTTGCACCTTTTTTAAAAACTCTGTCAAGAAGGAAAAAGCAACTCAAAGCAGTAGCAATGGATATGAGCGCCAGCTTTGCAGCAGCATTGAAAGAATACCTCCCAGATGTTTCCGTTGTCTTTGATCGGTATCACGTCATGGCCCTGATGAACAGAAAAATAGATTCGTTACGGCGTGAACAACAGAGAACTCTTGATGCCGAAGGAAAGCGCAATTTAAAAGGAAGTCGATTTTTGCTCCTCCGCAATTACCATAGCCTTTCAGAAAAGTATCAAACCAAACTCAACACGTTGCTGGACGCCAACCAGACCCTCTTTACCATGCATCTCATGAAAGAACAGTTGCGGCTCTTCTGGAGGCAGGGAACCAGAGATAGGGCAGATAAATTTTTCAAGCAATGGTGCTTTGATGCTTTAATGTCTGGCATAAAACAACTGATCTCTGTTGGCATCACCATTCTCAGGCGTCGGAGTAGTTTGCTCAACTATTACCCTCACAGAATTACCAACGGCCCCCTGGAAGGTCTCAACAACAAAATCAAAACCTTAAAAAGGCAAGCGTACGGCTTCCGAGACATGGAATATTTCAAACTCAGACTCTATGACCTACATACTTCAAAGTACGCGTTTACCGGATGAACCACAAAATATAATGGAGGCCCTGGGTATTTTATACTACCTT
>JAADIK010000017.1 GCA_013151365.1 Deltaproteobacteria bacterium | reverse complement strand
ATCGTTTCCGGATGCTAATGCAGGCGATGCCCACAACCAAAATCAACTTCCAGCGTATCTATTTCCAGGCTGTTAGGCTGTAGGATGTTAGGGTAGGGCTAATAGCCTTCAGCCTAAACAACCTACTGATTTACATAAATAAAACATGATCAATTTTCTTGTTTTTTTATGATAGGAATTCAGGAGTAAGGCACTAGATGCTGGCCTGGGGCAGGCTGAACATCATGCCGTAAAACTGTTTGACCACCGCGGGTGGGACGACACTGTGCCAGTGGCCGCTGAGGAGGGCGGCGAGCCAGAAAAGGAAAAAAACAGCCAGGACCATCAGGGGCAGAACCTGGACCGGAAGCCGGACCCGACCCGGCCCGGTAAGAGTAAGGCAATCCTCGCGCGGGCAGACTCCCACGCACTCCATGCACCCCACGCATTCGCTGCTCCACACCCCTTCCTTTGCCGCGACCTTGATCGCTCCGGGGCAGACTTTTTCGCATTTTTTGCAGTCGATACACTGCCCGGCATCCCGCCGGACGCGCAGGGGGCTGCCCAGGGCCGCCAGGCCCAGCAGCGCGCCGTAGGGACAGAGGTAGCGGCACCAGAAATTACGCACCACCAGGGAAAGCAGGACAAGAAACAGCAGGATGCCGCCGGCAAGACGGCTGGGAGCAAGGAAGAAAGACAGCATCTTGCCCGCCGCCACCATATTATATGGAGAGCGCTGGAAGGCCGTGATCTGCTCCAGGTTCATGCGCCAGAGAACCAGGTAACAGAAAAAGGCCAGGAGGACATATTTGAGCCCCAGCAGGGGGAAATCGAGCCAGGCCGGCGGCCGGAACTGCATCTTGAGCCGTTCGCCCGCCTTGGCCGCCAGGTTGGAGGCAAAGCCGACCGGGCAGATCCAGCCGCAGAATCCCTTCCGGCAAAGAAAGGCGATGACGAGCGCCGCCAGCAAGATGGTCAGGCCGGCCGGATGCACCGGGTCATATTCGCCGGTCAGCACAAAACGCTTCAGGCCCACAAGGGCGCTGATCGGCAGAAAGCCCTCCACTGCCGGCGGACTGGGCACAAAGGTCCGGGACCTGCCGACGGCCCACTGAAAGAAGAGATAAAACCGGTAGCCCGCATACAGGGTAAAAAGGCCGAAACCGGCCTGGATCAGCCGGCGCAGGAGCGGGATCCGGTGCCGGTCGACCACGATTTTTTTTATTGAGGCTGCCAATGTCTTCATGTTCTTCATCTCAAGACGTCACGGATACAAGGTCTCAGCTTACCTGCATGTCCACCATGCCGAATTGATATAGGTCAATAACAAGGGCGTCGTAAAAAAAAAATCAGCTTGATCCGTAAAGCGCGGAGAGGCTTGATTGTGCAAGGTTGGTTTTTATTCATCCGTGCAACCGCAGCTGTTCTCTTCCGCGAGACAGTCAGGGCACAGCAGGCGGTCCGAAGCGGCGCTCCAGGCCAGGTCCCCGGCCGCAAAAGGCCGGTTGCAAAGTGGACAGTTTATCCGGCCCTGCCGCCCCGGCGTCTTCCTTCCTGCCAGGGCGCGGATCGCCTTGATCCGGGCCGGTACCGGCGGATGGCTGTAGTTGAGAAAGACATTGAGCGGGTGCGGCGTCAGGTTGGCGAGATTGGTCACGCACAACTTCTTCAGGCCGCTGATCATCTCGCCGGGGCGGCCGGTGCTGGTGACCGCGTAGGCGTCGGCCTCGTACTCGTGGCAACGGGAGAAATAATTGGCGGCAATGGACAGGAGCAGGGAGATCGGCGCATAGAGGAAACCGAAGAAGATGAGGCTGGCATAGATGGAGAGGTGCTCCATGCCGAAGGCCGCAAAAAGTCCCCGGTTCATGAGGAACAAAGACAGGATGTAAAACATGACGCCCATCTGGATGATGGTGGCGGCCATCATTTTGAAGATGTGCCGGAGTTTGAAATGGCCCATTTCGTGGGCGAGGACGGCAACAATCTCGGCGGGCCGGAGTTTCTCGACCAGGGTGTCGAAAAAGACGATCCGCCGAAAGCGGCCAAAGCCGGTGAAAAAGGCATTGAGCCGGGTGGAGCGTTTTGAACCGTCCATGGTGTATATGCCCTTCATCTTGAAGCGCTCGGCCCGGGCATAGGTATTGATGGCCTCTTTCAGCTCGCCCTCGGCCAGCGGGGTGAAGGTGTTGAAGAGGGGCATGATGAGCACGGGCACCAGGAACTGGATGATCACGGTAAAGACGACCACGGCCAGCCAGCAGTAGAGCCAGGCCAGGGAGCCGCCGATTGCAAAAAACCAGAGGACAAAGGCCAGCAGCGGGCCGCCGATCAGGGCTCCCAGCAGCACCGCCTTGACGATGTCGAGCACAAAGGTCTTGACGGTGGTGGTGTTGAAACCGAACCGTTCTTCAATGACAAACGTGGAGTAGACGGTAAACGGCAGCTCGGCCGCCGCCGAAATCAGGAGCACCAGGCCGCTGAAGATAAGCCCGGTGACGATGGGGCCGAAGCCGAAGCTCCGGGCGACCCGGTCGACCAGGTTGAAACCGCCGGACAGGATGAACGCGAGAGTCAAAACGGTCATGATCGTGTTTTGCAGCAAGGAAAAACGGGTGGTCACCCTGGTGTACTCCTGGGAGCGGGCATATTCTTCCCGGTCATAGACATCCTGGAACTCGGCGGGCAGCTCGGGATCAAGGGCGCGCAGGTTGAGCAGGGCGACAACGCTCTCAAGCAGGTAGCCGATCAGGATAACGGCGATGATAAAAACAAGATAGCTATTCATAATAACGATAAAATCCGGTAATCAGCAACCCCGGCGAGGGGGCCGGCAGATCAGTGCCTTACTCCTGAATTCCTGTCATAAAAAACAAGACAATTGGTCATGTTTTATTTATGTAAACCAGCAGGTTGTTTAGGACTATTAGTCCTACCCTAACAGCCTACAGCCTACAGCCTACAGCCTAACAGCCTGGAAACAGATACGCTGGAAGTTGATTTGGGTTGTGGGCATCGCCCGCCTTGGTTTTATTGCCCTTGCCCGGAGCCGCTGTTTTTTTTGGCTTCCAGCTCTTCCCAGCGCAGGTACAGGTGCTCTATCTTCTGCTGGACCTCTTCCATTTTTTGCCAGCATTCCTGTAACCTGTCAGGATTGGTCGCAGTGTCCGGGGCTGCCGTGAGCCGTTGCAGCTCGCTCTGTTCGGTCTCGGCGGCCAGGATAGTTTCCTCGATCCCGTCATACTCCCGCTGGTCCATATAGGAGAGCCTGCCGGTTTTCATGGTGTTCTTTTTTTTCGCTTTTTTCTGCCGGCCGGAGTCCCGCCGCTGTTGTTTCCGTTGCTCGTTCAGGGCCGCAAAGCACTGTTCATAATCGGCAAAGTATTCAACCCGGCCGCAACCGTCAAATCCCAGGATCCGGTCACAGACCCGGTCCAGCAGGAAGCGGTCATGGGTCACCAGGACCACGGCCCCGGGGAATTCCAGCAGGCTGTCCTCCAGGACCTGCAGCGAGGCAATGTCAAGATCGTTGGTCGGTTCGTCGAGCAGGAGGATATCGGCCGGCCGGCGCATCAGGTCGGCAATGAAAATCCTGGCCTGTTCGCCGCCCGAGAGGTTGCCCACCGGCGTGTCCAGCTGCTCGGCCTTGAAGAGAAATTTTCTGGCCCAGGAAACAACGTGCAGAGACTGGTCTCGGTAGATGACGGACTCCCCTTCCGGAGACAGGGCTCGGCGCAGGGTGGCGGTGAGGTCGAGCCGGCTTCGGTCCTGGGCGAAACTCTCGATCCTGACCCCTTCGGCGATCCGCAGGGAGCCTGAATCCGGGGCCAGGCCGTTGTCTTTGCCCGCGTCGGCCAGGATCTGCATAAGGGTGGATTTGCCGCAGCCGTTTTGGCCCAGCAGGCCGAGCCGCCGGCCGGGGGACAGGACAAGGTCGAGACCGGAAAACAGGGTCCGGTCGCCATAGGCCTTGGCCAGTCCGCGGCCTTCAAGGAGTTTTTTGGTTTTACGGTTGGTGGCGTCGAAGTCGATCCGGACCTTTCCCTGGGCCCGGTTGCGGGCCTGGACCCTTTTGAGTTCCTCCTGCAGACGACTGGCGTCGTCAATCCGGTATTTGGCCTTGGTGCTGCGGGCCTTGGGGCCGCGGCTCAGCCATTCGGTTTCGCGCCTGAACCGATTCGAGAGCCGGAGTTCGCGTTGCTGCTGGCCGGCGAGAAAGGCCTCCTTTTTCTCAAGAAACTCTGAATATTTGCCCTCCACCCGCAGAAATCCATCCGGATAGGCCGGGGAGATTTCCATGGTCCGGTTGGTCATGTTTTCCAGAAAGAGACGGTCGTGACTGACCAGCAGAAAGGCCGAGGGGCTTTCCGGCAGAGAGCTGCCCAGGAGTTTCTCGAGCCAGAGAATACCCTCCAGGTCAAGGTGGTTGGTCGGTTCATCCATGACCAGGATATCCGGACGGCGCGCCAGGACCCGGCTGATGGCCAGCCGTTTGCACCAGCCTCCCGACAGCGTATGTACCCGGCATTCAGGGTCGGGAAATTCCGCCCGGCTGAGCATGGCATGGACCCGGTTGTAGCGCTGTGTTTCGTCAAGACCGAGGCCGTCCAGGTTTTCATCGATAACCTCGGCCACCGTGGCCTCGCCGGCAAAACGATTGCTCTGGGCAAGGTAGCCGAGGTGGACGTGCCCGGCCAGGGCGACCTTGCCGCTGTCAGGGGTGTCGAGTCCGCAGAGGATGCGCAGCAGCGTTGTCTTGCCGGAACCGTTGGCGCCGATCAGGGCCAGGCGCTCGCCCTTGGTGATGGTAAAGGTGATGGAATCAAAGAGCGGCTGGGCTCCGATGGCCTTGCTGACGGCCTGGCAGTTAAGCATGAAGGGCATAATCCGTGACGGCTTGAGGTGATTTTCAGGCAATATGTGGAATTTATTGTATTATTGCCGAATAAACGTATTTCTGGTCTGCACCGCGCCGCCCTGCGGGGCGGCCGATAACGGCACATCTGCCGCGCTGGCAACTCGTTGATATCACACTAGTACATAGTAAATCTTAAAGTTTTGGATAAAGTCGTTTCAGCTTGATACGTGCATCATCTGTCCGAAATTGCCAGTCGACATCCGACTGACGATTATTTCTATCTATATTCCAAGCATCTACTTCAGCACGCATTTTCTCAATGCAAGGGATTCTGCCAGCAAGGCACTGCCGCTTCAAAACACTGAGTTCGATTTCCGCTATATTCAACCAACTACCGTGCTTAGGGGTATAATGTATTTCCAGGCGTTCAGCCAGGCACCTTGCCTTCTCGGGCGGAAAGGCCATGTACAACGAGGCAGTATCATGGGTATTTAAGTTATCCATAACCAAAACAACTCTCTCGGCATCAGCATAACGATCTTCAAGCATCTCCTTGATAAAATGCGCCCAGTCAATCCTCGTCCGGCGATTAGTAATTTTCACCTTGCGTTTACCTCCGAGCGGCTCCACTTCTAAAAAAATACTTGCGACACCGTTACGAATATATTCATCATCCATCAACACAGGGTGACCGGGTGCGGCCGGAATAGGTTCCTGTACCTCTCCGATAAGCTGAACACTTGACTCATCCATGCAAACAACCGGAAACTTCGGGTTATATGGTCGGGCATAAACTTCAAGAACATCTTCCATCGCCGCCACAAAGCGTGCATTATGGTCAGGAGGAATTTTCCAATATTTGCTCAGGTGAGGTTTAAGTTCATTTTTTTTAACCTGTTGCATACCGTCATTGGAGACACTGTCGTGACTATTTTCAGCTCAATCATCTTTTCAGCCAATAGCCGCACTGTCCAACGTTTTTTACCAGCCGGAGCTTCCGAACATGCTAACGCCAAGAGGTGTGCTTCAAATTCACCTCCAAACTGAATTTCCCGTGGCGGCTTGACTCGCCTTTTACGTTCTATAGCCGCAGAAAGCCCATCTTCAACAAATCTTCTTTTTAGATGCTCAAGGCTGCGCGGGGTTGTCCCCAGTGCTTCCGCTACTTTTGCAACAATCCATTTCGGACCGTGTTCCCCGGCATCAAGCAGGAGCAGCGCCCGGGCATATAATACGGTCCGAGCTGCCCTCTTTCCCTTTGTAGAAATTGCCTCAAGCTGTTCTCGTTCTTCTTTGGTCAATGTAACTCTGTATCGTGGCGCCATGTCGTCCTCCCCAGTTTTAGGACGATTATAGCACACAAGAGATAAAATACGAAGGTTTAAGTTTTACGTTGTA
>JAADIK010000179.1 GCA_013151365.1 Deltaproteobacteria bacterium | reverse complement strand
AACATCATCAACGGCCGTATCCGCGGTATTGCCGCCCTGGTCGGCTGCGAGCATTACAAGCATCCCGATGACGTCCATTTCAAGATCGCCGTCGAGTTGATAAAAAATGATGTACTGGTGCTGGCCACCGGCTGCGCCGCCCAGGCCCTGGGCCGCCGCGGCCTGATGCGGCCCGAGGCCGCTACCGAGTATGCCGGTGCCGGCCTGGCCGAGGTCTGTGAGCCCGTCGGCATGCCGCCGGTCCTTCATGTCGGTTCCTGTGTCGATAACAGCCGCCTGCTGATCGCCCTGACCGAGATGGTCAACGAGGGCGGTCTGGGAGAGGATATCTCCGAATTGCCCGCCTGCGGCACGGCCCCGCTCTGGATGAGCGAGAAGGCGGTGGCTATCGGTCAGTATTTTGTCTCCTCCGGCGCCCATGTCATTTTCCAGAACCTGCCGGTTTCCGGTTCCAAGGCGGTCTCCCGCCACCTGTTTGAAGAGATGATGGATCTGTACGGCGCTACCTGGGATGTCGAGGAAGACCCCATCAAGCTGGCCCGGAAGATGATCGCCGCCATTGACGGAAAACGCAAGGCCCTGGGTATTGACAAGAAAAAGGAACGGGTCCTGATGGATATGCAGATGCGTCGTGAACTCGAAGGAAAGGCCCTGGCCGGCGCGGGATGCGCAGGCCCCGGCGAGCGGGACTGATTCAGGACCGCGCCGGCACTGTTTACCGGCTGACCGTGTAGACATGGTCAGGGCCGTGCCGGAGACCGAAGCTGTTTTGAATGAAAAAAATAATAAACGGTCTGCTGCTGATGCGGCTGTTTATGAAGATTTTGCGCACAAGGAGGATCGATGAAATCCGGGAGCAATCTTGAGCGGGTGCTCGCAAGCGGTGCGTTTGCCGTAACCGGCGAGTTGGGGCCGCCGAAAAACAGTGACCCTGATATTGTCAGGCAAAAGGCCCGAATTCTGAAAGGCAATGTCGATGCGGTCAATATCACCGATTGCCAGACGGCCATCGTCAGGATGTCGAGCATCGGCGCCGGGTTGATCGCTCAGTCCGAAGGTGTTGAGCCGGTCATCCAGATGACCTGCCGCGACCGGAATCGGATCGGCATGCAGAGCGACCTCCTGGCCGCTTCGGCCATGGGCCTGAAAAACCTGCTGTGCCTGACCGGCGATCATCAGAAATTCGGTAATCACCCCGGCTCCAAGGGAGTCTTTGACATGGATTCCATCCAGATGCTCGGCATGGTCCGGGACATGCGCGATGGGAAAAAGTTTCAATGCGGCGAGGAAATCAAGGGGAAGGGGCCGCGGTTTTTACTTGGGGCGGCCGCCAATCCCTTTGCCCATCCCTTTGAGTTCCGGGCCATACGGCTCGGCAAAAAGGTCGCCAACGGCGCCGATTTTATCCAGACCCAGATTATCTATAACGTCGACAAGTTCGCCAGGTTCATGGAGATGGTCCGGGATCTCGGCCTCCATGAAAAGTGTTCTATCCTTGCCGGTGTCACGCCCCCCAAGTCCCTCGGCATGGCCCGGTACATGAAAAAATTCGTTCCCGGCATGGACGTGACCGACGAGGTCATCGAGCGCCTGAAAGGGGCAGAGGATAAACAGAAAGAGGGGATCAATATCTGCGTTGATATCATCAACCAGGTTAAAGAAATAAAGGGCGTGGCCGGCGTTCATGTCATGGCCATCGGCTGGGAAGATGCCGTGGCGGAAATAGTCGAGAGCGCCGGTCTGCTGCCCCGTCCGACCTTTGCTGAAGAGAAAGAGGTTAAGGAGCCGGTTGCAGCTCCTGAAACCATTGTGGTTCGTGGCGATGCGGACAGTGTGCTTGCCGAGGCCAAGGCGGAGGCGGAGAAGATCATTGCCGCCGCCCGTAAAGAGGCGGAAGAGATTACCAGCCGGGCCGCCGCGGAACCGGCCCCGGTGGAGACCGCCGGATCAACTGAAGCTGTTGCCGTTGCTACCGATGACGCAGGAGAACATGAGATGAACGAAGAAGCGCGCCTGATGGCGTTGGAGTCCGTTGAACAGGGGCTGAACGCCTTGAAAAAAGCCTACGGTCTCAATGACGACCAGTTTGATGCCTTGCTCAAATTTGTTGAAACAGAAGCGATATTGAAGCGCGAGTTTAAAGCCGTTAAAAAGACCCCGGTTACTCCGGTTACCCCGGCAGCTCCGGCAGCTCCGGCGCAACCGGCCCCGGCTGCCGATGATTCCGCCGGGAAGGCGGCAGCCGAGTCTGCGGCCAAGGAAGCGGCCGAAAAGGCGGCAGAGGAGAAAGCCCGGGCCAAGGCTGAAGCAAAGGCTGAAGCCGAGGCCAAGGCGGCCCGGGAGGCGGAAGCGGCCAAGCAGGCGGAAGCGGCGGCGCAGGCAAAGATTGCGGCGGCGGCCAAAGAGGCGGCGGCCAAAGCCAGGGAAGAGGCCGAGGCGGCCGCAGAGGCCAAGGCCGAGGCCAGGGAAGAGGCGGCAGTCGAGGCCGCGCCCGAGCCTGCGAAGACGGCCCCGGCCGGTTTGACCGTGCCCGACCTGGCTGCGGAAAAGACCCCGTTTGCCGAACGGTCGACCAAGGTGCCGGCATCCTCGTATCACCAGGCCTACAGCGGTTCAATTCGTGAAGTCGTCCTGGGCAATGATGACAAGAGTGTCACCGTCGGCGGCACCTCTGTCTTGCCGTTTCATCTTTTTGAAGGCGACATGCCCAGAAAGCCCCTGATCGCCATGGAAATTCTGGATATCAAGCCTGACAACTGGCCGGAGACCCTGCTGCAATACTTTGAAGATGTTGTGGGCAATCCCGTGGCCTGGGCTCAGAAGTGCGTCAACGAATACCAGGCCGACGCCCTCAACGTCTCGCTGATCGGCACCGACCCCAACGGCCTGAATCGTTCCTCGACCGATGCGGCCAAGGACGCGGCCGCCGTCATTGCTGCGGTCGAGGTGCCGATTATCGTCTGGGGCTGCGGCAATATCGATAAGGATACGGAGACCCTGCGCGAGCTGACCTCGCTGATCGGCGACAAAAAGGTCTGCCTGGCTCCTCTGCAGGACGGCAACTATCGTCCCCTCGGCGCCACCGCCATGGCCTTCCAGCATCCCATGGTCGCGGCCTCGCCCATTGACGTCAATCTTGCCAAGCAGCTCAATATCCTGCTGGAAAACCTCGGGGTCTCGCTGGACTCGGTCCTGATGGACCCCTCCATCGGCGCGCTCGGCTATGGTATCGAATACTCCTATTCGGTCATGGAGCGGATTCGGATCGCGGCCTTGACCCAGCAGGATGACAAGCTGCAGGTGCCGATTATCTGTAACCTGGGCCGCGAGGTCTGGAAGACCAAGGAAGTCGGCCTGCCGTCCGATGACTTGCTGGGCGACCAGGAACGCCGGGGCATCATGATGGAGGCCATGACGGCCAGCTGCATGCTGCTGGCCGGCGGCGATGTGCTGATCATGCGGCATCCCAAGGCCATTAATATGACCAAGTCCCTGATCAACGGCCTGATGGCCTGATCGGGTGATTGTATAAATTGAAATATTTCGAAAACATAGTAAGGAAGGCGGGAGAGAATATTTTACCTGAAGTCTTTTCTCCGACGTCCTAAAACCAGGGAGTTCTATCAATGTCGAAGATCATCTGTTCCGCAGCTATCCGTGGCGCCAAAAAAATCATTGACATGGCCGAGGAGACCTATGAGGAGGCCTTGAAAAAGTACGGGGCCGAGCAGGAGGTTTCGTTTCCGAATACCGCCTACTTTTTGCCGGTCATCTATTCCATCCTCGGCGCCAAGGTGGAAAAACTGGGCGACATGAAGGATATTTTCCGGGAATGCCGCACGCTTCTGCCGCCGGTCGTCACCGAAGACATCTGGCTGCCGTACCTGGCACCGGCCCTTGACGCCGGCATGGCGACGTTTTTCGCCGAGGAGATGTTCGAGGCGATCCGTTACCTCAATGAGCCTAATTTCTACACCAAGACCGAAGATCCGACCGCGGAGAACTTCTGGCTCGGCGCCGCCGATGACGTTGTCTTCCGGAAACGCGGGGTGGAGTTCGTCGACGGCACCGCCCCCGGTTTCGCCGCCATTCTCGGGGCTCCGGCCAGCCAGGAAACGGCCAGCAAGATCGCCCTTGAGCTGCAGGAGAAAAATCTCTACATTTTCATGCACGACCAGACCGACGGGATATACATGCCCCAGGAACTGGTCAACAACAACGTGCAGGTCGGCTGGAATACCCGGCTGGTGCCCTTCGGGCCGAGCTACACTTCCGCGGTCTTTGCCATCGGTTTCGCCTGCCGCGTAGCCCTGGCCTTCGGCGGTATCAAGCCCGGAGATTACCGCGGCAATCTGCTCTATAACAAGGACCGGACCTTTGCCTTTGTCATCGCCTTCGGGCCGGTATCCGACGAGTGGTACGCCAACGCCGCCGGCGCCATCAACTGGGGCTTCCCGACCATTTCCGATTATGACATTCCCGAGGTCCTGCCCACAGGGATCTGTACCTACGAGCACGTGGTGGCCAACGTGCCCCACGATGAGATCGTCCAGAAGGCCATCGAGGTCCGCGGACTCAAGATCAATGTCACGAAAATCGATATTCCCATGTCCTTCGGTCCGGCCTTCGAGGGCGAACGGGTCCGCAAGGACGACCTGTTCATGGAATGCGGCGGCGGTCGCACCCCGGCCGTGGAGGTCCTCATCTCCAAGGAGATGGACGAGGTGGAAGACGGCAAGGTCATTCTGGAAGGACCGGACATCAGCGATATCGAACAGGGCCAGAATCTGCCCCTGGCCATCCTGGTTGAAGTGGCCGGCCGGGAGATGCAGTCCGACTTCGAGCCGATCCTGGAACGGCAGTTCCATCACCTGACCAACTATATCCAGGGCATCATGCACATGGGCCAGCGGAACATCATGTGGGTCCGCATCGGCAAGGCGGCCGTTGAAAAAGGCTTTTCGTTCAAGCATATCGGCGTGGTCCTGCACGGCAAGCTGCATCAGGACTTCGGGGCCATCCTCGACAAGATCCAGGTCAAGATCTTCACCGAAAAGGACAAGGTTGAAGAGGTCCAGCAAATGGCCCGCAAGGTGTACGAGGCCCGCGACCTGCGGCTGGGGGCCATGACCGACGAGACCGAGGATATCTTTTACTCCTGCACCCTGTGCCAGTCCTTTGCCCCGAGCCATGTCTGCATTATCACCCCCGAGCGCATCGGCATGTGCGGCGCCTACAACTGGCTGGACGGCAAGGCGTCTTATCAGATCAATCCCACCGGGCCGAACCAGCCCGTTGAAAAGGGCGAATGCCTTGATCCGGTCAAGGGCAGCTTCGCCGGGATTAACGACTTTGTCAACCAGGCCTCCCGCGGCGCCGTCACCAAGGTCAGCTGTTATTCTCTGATGATCGACCCGATGACCGCCTGCGGCTGCTTCGAAGCCATTGCCGCCATGCTGCCCCAGTGTAACGGGATCATGGTGGTGAACCGGGATTACATGGGGATGACCCCGTCGGGGATGAAGTTCACAACTCTTGCCGGCATGGCCGGCGGCGGCATGCAGACGCCCGGCTTCATGGGTGTTTCCAAGCACTACATGACCAGTAAAAAACTGTTCATGGCCGAGGGCGGCGTCAAGCGGCTGGTCTGGATTCCCAAAATGCTGAAGGACGAGATCGGTGAAAAACTGAAGGAACGCTGCGCCGAGATCGGCATGCCCGAGCTGTTTGACATGATTGCCACGGAAGAGCAGGGCACCACCGAGGAGGAGATCCTCGAATTCCTCAAGGAGAAAGGTCACCCGGCCCTGGAAATGGAAGAAGCCATCGGCTGATTCGCGGATAGAGAATGGCGGCCTCGATGAACGAACGGCCTGCCTTGAGATAGGTTTTAAGGAGGACAGAAACAATGGCGTTAA
Source organism: Deltaproteobacteria bacterium (assembly GCA_013151365.1). Taxonomy (GTDB): domain Bacteria; phylum Desulfobacterota; class Desulfobulbia; order Desulfobulbales; family Desulfobulbaceae; genus BMS3Abin13. The sequence goes on along the minus strand of JAADIK010000179.1, from coordinate 2,736 downwards.
CCGGTATACAGATTCTCAAAATGCTGCCCAAAAAGAATTGTGGCGAGTGTGACATCCCGACATGTCTTGCTTTTGCCATGAAGGTGGCGGCCGGCCAGGCTGAGATTGAAACCTGCCCCTATGTAAGTGAAGAAGCGAAAGAGACCATTGGCGAGGCCTCGGCCCCGCCGATCCGGACCATCAAGCTGGGCAGCGGCGAGGCGGCGTTTACCGCCGGCGGCGAGACCTGTCTCTTCCGCCATGAGAAGCGTTTTGAAAATCCGACCGGTATCGCCATCCTGGTTTCTACCGGCGAGAGCGACGCCGACGTGGACGGCAAGATCCATCGTTTCAATGTCATGGAGTTCGAGCGGGTCGGCGTGATCATGCGGGCCAACCTCATTGCCGTCAAGGACGACGGCGGTGACGGCGCGGCCTTTACCGCCCTGGTCACCAAGGTCATTGACCAGGCCCCCAAGGCCGCCGTCATTCTCATGAGTGAAAACGTGGACAATATGAAGGACGCCGCCGCGGTCTGCGGGGACCGGACGCCTCTGCTTTTCGGCGCCACGGCGGATAACTGGCAGGCCATGGGCGAGCTGGCCAAGGAGGTCAACTGTCCCCTCGGCGTCAAGGGCAAGAACCTTGACGACCTGGTCGAGATCACCGAAAACCTGGTCAAGGCCGGGGTCAAGGACATGATCATCGACACCGGCGCCAGGACCCTGCGGGCGGCCTTTGAGGACAATGTCGTGGCCCGGCGCTCGGCGGTCAAGGAAAAGTTCAAACCCCTCGGTTTCCCGACCATAACCTTGCCCTGCGAGATGGCGGCCGGCGACGTCATGATGGAGGCCATGATCGCCTCGGTCCTCATGGCGAAATATTCCGGCATCGTGGTGCTGTCGGACATCCAGGGAGACATTATTTTTCCGCTGTTCCTGGAGCAGCTCAATATCTTCACCGATCCGCAGCGGCCGATGGTGGTGCAGGAGGATATTTATCCGATCGGCGGTCCGGACGAGAACTCCCCGGTCATGATTACCTGTAACTTCTCCCTGACCTACTTTATCGTCTCCGGTGAAATCGAGGGCTCCAAGGTGCCGTCCTGGCTGCTGATCAAAGATACCGAGGGGCTGTCGGTCCTCACCGCCTGGGCGGCGGGCAAATTCGGGGCCGACCTGATCGCCCAGTTCGTCAACAAGTCCGGAATCGCCGACAAGGTGAAGAAGCACGAGCTGATTATTCCCGGTTACCTGGCAACCATCAAGGGGGAACTTGAAGAGGAGCTGCCGGACTGGACCATAACCATCGGCCCGCGCGAGGCCGGTCACCTGCCGGCCTTCCTGAAAGAGTGGAGCCCGGAGGCATAAAATTGAAAGGGCAGGGGAGGGCTCTTCCCCGGCCCGGTTCTCTGGAACGGATTATAGAATGCACACAGTTACCCTGACCATAAATGACAATGAAGTGGTCGCCGAGCGGAACCTGACTATACTTGAGGTGGCCGAACGCGCCGGGATAACGATCCCCGCGCTTTGCCATGTCAAGGGTACCCGTTCCGAAAATCCATGTGAACTCTGCGTGGTTGAGATCGCCGACTTTGAGAGGCACGGCCTGAAAGCAGGCCTGGAAACGGCCGGTCTTTTTTGCGCCTGCTCCACCGTGGCCCGGGACGGCATGGCCGTTTTGACCAATTCCCCGGCGGTGATCGCCCATCGCCGGCAACGGCTGGCCATTATTTCCCGGACCCACTTCGGCGATTGCAAGGCCCCCTGTAACCTGACCTGTCCGGGGCAGATCAATGTCCAGGGCTATATCGCCCACGTGGCCAAGGGTGAATACGAGGAGGCCCTGCGCCTGATCATGGAGCGTAACCCGGTCCCCTTTTCGGTGGGCCGCGTCTGTCCCAGGTTTTGTGAAACCCGCTGCCGCCGGATCCTGGTCGATGAACCGGTTTCCATCAACCACCTCAAGCGTTTTGTCGCCGACTGGTGCATGAGCCATGATATTGACCTGAAAATTCCCCGGGAAAAAACGACCGGCAAACGCATCGCCGTGATCGGCGGCGGCCCGGCCGGCCTGACCGCCGCCTTCTTCCTGACCCGCATGGGGCATGACGTCACCATCTTCGAGGCGGCGCCCAAGCTCGGCGGCGCCCTGCGTTACGGTTTTCCCGAGTACAAGGTCCCCAAGGACGTGCTTGATTACGAGGTCAACTCCATTCTCAGGATGGGGATCTCCATCAGGCTCAGTCAGAAATGGGGCCGGAACTTTACTCTCCAGGACCTGAAGGATCGGGGATTCGATGCCACCTTTATCGGCATCGGCGCCGGCGTGAGCCAGCCGCTCGATATTCCCTGCGCCGAAAATGCCCATGTCTACACGGCCACCCGTTTTCTGCGGGCAATCAACGAGGGCCGGACCCTGGATGCAGGGAGACGGGCCGCGGTTATCGGCGGCAACAATATCGCCATGGAAGCGGCCCGCAGCCTGGTGCGCCTCGGCCTGGAAGAGGTGACCATTATCTATCCGCGGGCCAAGGTCGAAATGCCCGCCAACCAGCGCAACATTCGCGAGGCGGAAAACGAGGGCGTTCAGTTCCTGCTCATGGCTTCGCCGCTGGAGATCTGCGGCCCGGCGAATAAAAAAAGCCGGGTCAAACTCGGTCTTATCCGGATGAAGCTCGGCGAGCCCGACAAGCGCGGCCTGCGCGAGCCCATCCCTATCCCCGGTTCCAATCACAACCTCCATGTCGATTTC